>JAGQSO010000033.1 GCA_020439505.1 Acidimicrobiales bacterium | reverse complement strand
GGTGACAACACTCAGATGACGGTGGAGTTGATCGCTCCGATCGCCATGGATGAGGGTCTGCGGTTCGCTATCCGTGAGGGTGGTCGTACCGTGGGCGCCGGCCGGGTCACCAAGATCCTCAAGTAGCAATACCGGGAGCTTCCTCCCAAGCCCGGACCAGCGGGCAAAAGGCATTCGAAGGGAGGTTCGGTCAGTTACGACCGGACCTCCCTCCTTTTTGCCCACTTCTTGGGCAAGAATTGGTTGCACGGGGACCAGATCCGGCCCAAGAACGTCCAGGCACGACCGAAGCTCCCGTAATTGGGCACGGATCGGTCGCTTGGCGACCGAATCCTGCCCGATAATTGATCAGTCGGGGATGTATGTGGACCGTTGGATTGGCTGCGCTCCCTAGGGTTCGGCTAGAAAGGTCGTCCCCCGGGGACGCATCCTCGGAGTTGTTCCTTGACAGGTTGATCCCCCGCAGCGGGTTCGAGACCAGGAGGTGGCCGCATGGCCGCGACGCAGAAGATCCGGATCCGGCTGAAGGCCTACGACCACGAGGTGATCGACCAGTCCACCAAGAAGATCACCGAGACGGTGGTGCGTACCGGTGCCGCCGTGCGTGGCCCGATTCCGCTTCCCACCGAGAAGCACCGCTACACGGTGATCCGTTCCCCCCACAAGTACAAGGACTCCCGCGAGCACTTCGAGATGCGCGTACACAAGCGCCTCCTCGACATCGTGGACCCCACGCCCAAGACCGTCGACTCGCTCCAGCGCCTTGACCTCCCCGCCGGCGTCGACATCGAGATCAAGATCCAGTAGCAGCCCCGAATTGGTGCCGGAGGTGCCGAGCCGGTAGGGTTTCTAACTCGTGCCGCCGGGTCTCCCGATCTGGTGGCTGGTCTCGGGCTTCGGCCCGTAACCGACGTCCGTGGTCGCCCGGCCCGCCGGGAACCCCACGGCACAACCGAACTGGCGCTCCGCCGGGAGAGATCCCGTGCGGAGCGTCCGCGTGAACGGCCCTCGTTCCTCCGCGACAGGAAGACGCACATGGCAACAAAGGCAATCGTCGGCCAGAAGGTCGGCATGACACAGGTCTGGGACGACCAGAACCGGATGGTTCCGGTGACGGTCCTGCAGGTCCAGCCGCTCCGGGTGGTGCAGATCCGCACCCCCGAGAACGACGGCTACAGCGCCCTGCAGGTGACCTTCGGTTCCAAGAAGGCCTCCAAGCTCACCAAGCCGGTAGCCGGCCAGTACGCCAAGGCCGGAGTCGAGCCGGGCGTCAAGCTGGTCGAACTCCGTCTCGATGACGTGACCGGCTACGAGGTTGGTCAGGAGATCACCGTGGCCGAGCTGGCCGACGGCGATCGCATCGACGTCACCGCGGTGTCCAAGGGCAAGGGCTTCGCTGGCGCCATGAAGCGCCACGGCTTCGCCGGCCAGCGGGCCAGCCACGGTGCCCACCGGGTCCACCGTGCCCCCGGCTCGATCGGCCAGTGCGCCACCCCGGCCCGCGTGTTCAAGGGAACCCGCATGGCCGGTCGCATGGGCGGGGAGAAGGTCACCACCCAGAACCTCACCGTGGTGTCGGCCGACGCCGAGCGCAATCTCCTTCTCGTCAAGGGCGCCGTCCCCGGCCCCAAGGGCGGGCTCGTCCTCATCCGCAACGCCGTGAAGGGTGGGAAGTGATGGTAAGCGTCATCAAGCCCGAGCTCGATCCGGCCGTCTTCGGCCTCGAGCCCAACGTGCCGGTCATGGCCCAGGTCGTGACTGCGCAGCTCGCCGCCCGCCGAGCCGGAACCCAGTCGACCAAGACCCGGGCCGAGGTCCGAGGTGGCGGTGCCAAGCCCTGGAACCAGAAGGGCACCGGGCGTGCCCGGGCCGGCTCCAGCCGGTCTCCCATCTGGACCGGTGGTGGTATCGCCCTCGGCCCCAAGCCTCGTAAGTACACCCAGCGCACCCCCAAGAAGATGGTGAAGCTCGCCCTGCGTTCGGCCCTGTCGGACCGGGCGGCGGACAACAAGGTCATCGTGGTGGACTCCTGGAGCTTCGGCGATACGCCGAGCACCAAGGCTGCCAAGGCCGCGCTGGCGAGCCTGGGCACCGAGGGCCGGGTGCTCGTCGTGCTGAGCGCCGATGACGCGGTGGCCGCCCGGTCGTTCCGCAACCTCCCCGAGGTCCAGATCATCGCCTCCCGTGAGCTCAACGCCTACGACGTCTTGGTGAACGACTACATCGTGTTCACCCAGGCCAACCTGCCCACGTCGGCTCCCGCCGCCACCGAGGAGGCAGCCCAGTGAAGGACCCCCGGGACATCATCATCCGCCCGGTGGTGTCGGAGAAGAGCTACGCGCTCATCGAATCCAACGTCTACACGTTCGAGGTTCACCCCGGCGCCGCAAAGCCCGAGATCCGCAGTGCCATCGAGGAGATCTTCAACGTGAAGGTCGCTTCGGTGAACACGCTGAACCGCAAGGGCAAGACCACCCGCAACCGTCGCACCGGCAAGGTCGGCAGCCGTCCCGATCGCAAGCGGGCGATCGTCACGCTGGCCGATGGCGACTCGATCGACATCTTCAAGGACTGACGGCGATGGCACTACGAAAGCGCAAGCCCACCAGCCCCGGGCGGCGGTTCCAGACGGTCTCTGATTTCTCCGAGATAACCAAGACCACGCCCGAGAAGTCGCTCCTAGCCCCCAAGTCGGGTACCGGTGGTCGTAACTCCTACGGCCGCAAGACCGCTCGTCACAAGGGCGGCGGTCACAAGCAGCAGTACCGGGTGATCGACTTCCGTCGGAACAAGGACGGAGTGCCGGCCAAGGTCGCCGCCATCGAGTACGACCCGAACCGCAACTGTCGCATCGCCCTGCTTCACTTCCTCGACGGCGAGAAGCGCTACATCCTCGCCCCCAAGAACGTGAAGGTCGGCGATCTCCTCCAGAACGGACAGGGGGCCGAGATCCGTCCCGGCAACGCCCTGCCCATGCGCTACATCCCCGTCGGTACCACCGTCCACAACGTGGAGATCAAGCCCGGTGGCGGTGGTCGCATGGCCCGCTCCGCCGGTGCCAGCGTCCAGTTGGTGGCCAAGGAAGGCGACTACGCCACCCTTCGCCTGCCCAGCACCGAGATGCGCCGGGTTCCGATCGACTGCCGGGCCACCATCGGTGAGGTCGGCAACTCCGAGGCCGAACTGATCAAGATCGGTAAGGCCGGCCGTAACCGCTGGAAGGGTGTCCGCCCCCAAACCCGTGGCGTGGCCATGAACCCCGTCGACCACCCCCACGGTGGTGGTGAGGGTAAGACCTCTGGCGGCCGCCACCCGGTGTCGCCCTGGGGTCAACCCGAGGGTCGTACCCGAGACAAGTCCAAGCCGTCCCAGAAGCTCATCGTCCGTCGCCGCCGCACCCGCGGCTCGCGCCGGTAAGGCCAGGAGTCCGAGATGCCTCGTTCACTCAAGAAGGGCCCGTTCGTCGACGACCATCTGCTCAAGAAGGTCGACGCCCTGAACGCCGCCAGCGAGAAGAAGGTCATCAAGACCTGGTCCCGCCGGTCCACCATCATCCCTGACATGGTGGGTCACACCATCGCCGTCCACGATGGCCGCAAGCACGTCCCGGTGTACGTCACCGAGTCGATGGTCGGTCACAAGCTCGGTGAGTTCGCCCCCACCCGGACCTTCAAGTACCACGCCGGGCAGGAGAAGAACGCCCGAGGGAGGCGCTGATCATGGCAGTCAGCGGCAAGCAGATCGCCGGGGTCCGTGAGACCCGCAAGGGCGCAACCATCTACAAGACCAACGAGCGTCCGGGCACCCGGGCCCAGGTCCGCTACGTGCGGGTCTCGGCCTACAAGGCCCGTGAGGTCCTCGACCTGATCCGCGGCAAGCACGTCGCCGAGGCCGATGAGATCCTCCAGTTCGTCGAGCGTGACATCGCCATCATCATCCGCAAGGCCCTGGCCTCGGCGGTGGCCAACGCCACCAACAACGACGCCCAGGATCCAGAGACCCTCTACGTCTCTGCCTGCTACGCAGATGAGGGACCGACCCTCAAGCGGTGGCGTCCCCGGGCTCGTGGCCGTGCCACCCGCATCCGCAAGCGCACCTGCCACATCACCATCATCGTGAGCCGCGGAACCGCCGAGCAGCTGCGCATCCGCAACGAGCGCATCGCCCGCAGCGGTCGCTCGGGTGTGGGCTCCGCCGGCCGGGCATCCCGTCGTGCCCGCGTGGCCCGCAGCAAGGCCGCCGAGCACACCCACGATCACGACCATGGTCACGATCACGACCATGATCACGATCACGATCACGATCACGACCATCAGGCTGAGGACGTAGCGACCGACTCCACCGAGGCCGAGGACGTGACCGAGGTGGCGCCGGAGGCTCCCGCCAGCGAAGAGATCGCCGAGACCGACGAGAAGGACGAGAACTGATGGGCCAGAAGGTCAATCCCTACGGTTTCCGCCTCGGCGTCACCACCGACTGGAAGTCGCGTTGGTTCGCCGACCGCAAGGAGTACGGGAAGTTCATCATCGAGGACTGGAAGATCCGTGACCTCCTGATGTCTTCGCTGCCTCACGCCGCGATCAGCCGCGTCGAGGTCGAGCGCACCCGTGACCGCCTCCGGGTCGACGTGCACACCGCCCGTCCCGGCATCGTCATCGGCCGCCGCGGCGCTGAGGCCGACCGCCTCCGGAGTGAGCTCACCAAGATCACCGGCAACAACAAGGTGCAGCTCAACATCCAAGAGATCAAGCAGCCCGAGCTCGACGCTGCGTTGATCGCCCAGGGTGTTGCCGACCAGCTGGCCGGCCGTGTCGCCTTCCGCCGGGCCATGAAGCGTGCGGTCCAGAACGCCCAGAAGGCTGGCGCCCTCGGCATCCGCGTGCAGTGCTCGGGTCGCCTCGGCGGCTCGGAGATGTCCCGCACCGAGTGGTACCGCGAAGGCCGTGTGCCGCTGCACACCCTCCGTGCCGACATCGACTACGGCTTCCGCGAGGCCCGTACCACCGCCGGCCGTATCGGCGTAAAGGTCTGGATCTACAAGGGCGACATCCTCCCCTACAAGTCCCAGACCGAAGACAAGGCCACCCGCGAGGCGGCCATGGCCGTCGGTGAGACCGCGGGCGACGCTCGCCCCGCCAAGGTCGTGTCCTCGAGCCGCCGCCGCACCGAGGCCACCCCTGTCGATCCCTCCTCGGTCGATGCCGACACCGAGGCCAAGCCCCTGGTCCAGGAGGCCGACCCCGAGATCGAGAAGCTCCTCGAAGAAGAGGAAGCCATCGAGCGCTCGGTGCGCGACCACCACGAGACCCCCCACTTCCGTCCCGGGGATGGTGACTGAACATGTTGATGCCCAGGAAGGTCAAGCACCGCAAGCAGCACCGCGGTCGCCTCACCGGAACCGCTTCGGGCGGTACCCGGGTCACCCAGGGTGAGTACGGGATCCAGGCCCTTGAGCCGGGTTGGATCTCGGCCCGCCAGATCGAGGCCGCACGTATCGCCATGACCCGCCACATCAAGCGTGGTGGCAAGGTCTGGATCAACGTGTTCCCCGACAAGCCCATCACCGAGAAGCCGGCCGAGACCCGCATGGGTTCGGGCAAGGGCAACCCGGAGCGTTGGGTTGCCGTCGTCAAGCCCGGTCGTGTGCTCTTCGAGCTCAACTACCACGACCCCGAGATCGCCCGGGCCGCCATCGAGCGGGCCATCCAGAAGCTGCCGATCAAGGCCAAGTTCGTGACCCGGCAGGAGACTTTCTGATGGCACGCAAGACCGCCACCGCGTCAGACCTCGACACCGCCTCCATCGTGGAACGGCTGGCCGAGGAGAAGGACCGTCTGTTCAAGCTGCGGATCCAACACGCCACCGGCGTGCTGGAGAACACCGCCGCCATGCGCACGGCCCGCAAGGAGATCGCCCGCTACGAAACCGAGTTGCGGGCCCGTGAGATCGAGGCCGCCGAGGCTCTCGCCCAGGAGGAGAAGGTCTGATGGCAGACGAAACCACCGGCGAGGTGCGTGAGAACGCCCGCAAGGTCCGTGAAGGGCTGGTCACCTCCAGCGGCATGGACAAGACCGCGGTCGTCGC
>JAGQSO010000227.1 GCA_020439505.1 Acidimicrobiales bacterium | reverse complement strand
TACCACTCGCGAAGGGCTCCCCGGGTTCGGGGCAGGTCCCGACTCCAGAACTCGCTGAGCACGAAGGAGTAGAACGACCAGTACCTCGGGCGCACGGTCAGCACGTTGATGCCGGGTGAGAGCCTCGGGAGGATCCGGTCGGTCACGACCGAGCCGAGACCGAGATGGTCCTGTCCGCCGCCGGGCCGGTACATCCGCTCCGTCCAGAACGGGATGCCGTCGACCGGTTCGGTCATGGCCATTCATCCTCCATCAGCTGAGCCCGAAGAAGCGGTCGAAGAAGGCGCCAAGCTTGGCGAGCACGCTCGCCTTCTTGGCGGCGTGGCCGCCGGACTGGCCGAATCGGGACACCGACGGCAGGATCTTGGTGATGGCTGTGCCGGTCGGCTGGACGGCACCGTCCCGGAAGGCTGCGTCCACGAACAAGCGCGTGGCGTCGGGGTCGAGATCTTCCTCGTTGATGATCCGGTCGAGCTCCTCGGCCCGCTTCGCCGCGACGAACGCTGCCCACGCCTGGTCGACCTCGGCGGTGGCTGACAGCGAGTCGACGAAGGCCTCGATGAGGTCCTTCTTGTTGCGAAGCGACGGGCTGGACGAGACGGCTCGATCGATGGCGGCGCGGATCTCCTTGTCGTCGCCGTCGCCTTTGACGTCGCGGTACTGCTCGACGAGCATCAGGATGTAGTCGACGTTGATCTCGACCTGCTTGATCAGCTCGATCTCGAAGACGACCTCGTCGAGGATCGACTCCTTCTCGGCCTCGCGCTGGGTGCTGAAGTCCTGGTACAGGTTGAGGTAGACGCTCTGGTAGTCCTGCATCGCCCGGGGCGTGAGGATCTCGTCGCCGCCGAACGCGTCGAACGAACCCAAGATGTTCCGGAGGCGCAGGATCGCTCCGAACAGGGCGATGAACGCCTTCTGGGCGGTCTCGCCCACGATGGGCTGGCCGAGCGGGTAGTCCGCCTGCAGCTCGGCGACCCGGTCGGCGTATTCGTCGTAGTATTCGGCGTACGGCTTGAGGAGAACGATCCCTCGGGCGTCCTTGTTGCCGAACAGCGCGATGGCGTCGTTGGTCTCCTGCTCGAGATCGCGGAAGCTGACGATGTTCCCGAACGTCTTGACCGAGTTGAGGATCCGGTTGGTCCGTGAGTAGGCCTGGATCAGTCCGTGGGCCCGTAGGTTCTTGTCGACCCAGAGCGTGTTGAGCGTCGTGGCGTCGAAGCCGGTGAGGAACATGTTGACCACGATCACGAGGTCGATGTCGCGGTTCTTGAGCCGCAGCGACAGGTCCTTGTAGTAGTTCTGGAACTTGTCCGACGTGGTGTCGAAGCTGGTGCCGAACAGGTCGTTGTAGTCCTGGATCGCGTGCTCCAGGAACTCCCGGGCATCGAAGCCGAGTGCGTCGGTGTCGAACTCCTCTTCGGCTAGGAGGTCGTCGCCTAGGGCCTGGTTCGGGGCGAAGCTGTAGATCAGTCCGACCTTCAGTCGCTGGTCCGACGGCAGGTCCTTCTGCTGTAGGTAGAACTGGTTGTAGTAGCGGCGGGCGGCGTCGATCGATGCCGTGGCGAGCAGCGAGTTGAAACCTCGAACCCGCTTGCCGGCCAGGCTGTAGTGCGATGCCCGTTTCGTCTTCTGGTCGAAGTGCTCGAGGATGTAGGCGACGATCTGCTCGATGCGCTCGGGGGCGAGCAGCGCGTTCTCCTTGTCGATCGCGCTCACCTGCTTGTCCGCGATCGCGTCCGGCATCTTGACCGTGTTCACGTAGTCGATGCGGAACGGTAGGACGTTCTTGTCGGTGATGGCGTCGACGATCGTGTAGGTGTGCAGCTTGTCGCCGAAGGCCTGCGCGGTCGTCCGAAGCTGCGGGTTGCCACCGCTGGCGGAGTTGACGGCGAAGATCGGGGTGCCGGTGAAGCCGAACAGGTGGTAGCGCTTGAAGGCCTTGGTGATCGCCGTGTGCATGTCGCCGAACTGGGAGCGGTGGCACTCGTCGAAGATCACCACCACGTGGCCGTCGTAAATCGTGTGGCCCTTGTTGCCGGCGATGAAGGTGCTGAGCTTCTGGATCGTCGTGATGATGATCCGGGCGCCCGGGTCCTCCAGCTGCTGCTTGAGGATCCGTGTCGAGGTGTTCGAGTTGGCGGCCCCCTTTTGGAACCGGTCGTACTCGGCCATGGTCTGGTAGTCGAGGTCCTTGCGGTCCACGACGAAGATGACCTTCTCGATCGTCGGCAGGGCGCTGGCCAGCTGGGCAGTCTTGAAGCTCGTGAGCGTCTTGCCGGAGCCGGTGGTGTGCCAGACGTACCCGCCCCCGGCGACGGTGCCCCACTGCTTGTAGTTGGTCGCTACTTCGATGCGCCGCAGGATCTGCTCGGTCGCCACGATCTGGTACGGGCGCATCACCAGCAACATCCGATCCGCGGTGAGCACGCAGTACCGGGTGAGGATGTTCAGCAGGGTGTGGCGGGCGAAGAAGGTCCTGGCGAAGCCGGTGAGGTCCTCGATCGGCTTGTTCGTCGCATCGGCCCACCAGCTGGTGAAGTCGAAGCTGTTCGACGTCTTGCGAGCCCGCTTCCCGCCGGAGCGCTCGCCGAGGTGTTGAGTCCGGACGGTGTTGCTGTAGTACTTCGTGAGCGTCCCGTTGGTGATGACGAACAGCTGCACGTACTCGAACAGCCCCGAGCCTGCCCAGAAGCTGTCCTGCTGGTACCGGTCGATCTGGTTGAACGCCTCGCGGATGTCGACGCCGCGGCGCTTGATCTCGACGTGGACCATCGGCAGGCCGTTCACGAGGATCGTGACGTCGTAGCGGTTGGCGTACGTGCCGGTGACCTCGTACTGGTTGATGACCTGGAGCCGGTTGTTGTGGACGTTCGCCTTGTCGATGAGGGCGACGTTCTTGGTCGACCCGTCGTCGCGGCGCAGGAGCTGGACGTGATCTTCCTGGAGTCGGGTCGTCTTCTCGACGGGACCGTCCTTGGCCCCGGCGATCCGTTCGGTGAAGAACCGCTCCCACTCGGGATCGGAGAACTCGATCGAGTTCAACGCCTCGAGCTGCACCCGCAGGTTGGCGATCAGCCCCTCCTCGCTGGTCAGCGGGAGGTACTCGTAGGCCTGCTCCTCCAGCAGCGCGATGAACCCTCGTTCCAGCTCGGCCTCCGACTGGTACCCGGTCTCATGGGAGGGGTCCGCGAGGAACTCGGCCACGACGGTGCTCTCCGAGCTGACGGCGATCGGCTCGTAGCGAGGAGCAGACCCTTCCGTCACGCAGCCTCCTCGAACGACAGGAGCCGATCCCGGTAGTACTCGTACTGCCGCCGCCGAGCAACCAGCTCAGCCGGCAGCCCGACCGACAGGTCGTTCACGAGTGCGTCGAACCTGTCGAGGATCGCGACGATCCGCTGTTGCTCAGGCAATGACGGACGCGGAATCGGAATCCGATTCAGGTTGGCCTGGTTGAGCTTCGGCTGCGCGCCTCCTGCCACCCAAGGAGCGAGGTCGATCGAGTTCAGATAGATCTCTACGTAGCGGCGCTCCGCATATGACGGAAACTGAAGCACGTGAGCGTGATTATTGACCCAGACCTTCCCTGAACTCGAAAAGGCGATCGGCGACGATCGGGCGAGCAAGTTGGCGCCGTCTTCGGACACAAGCAAGTAGTCCCCGTCGAAAATGTAGCCATTGACGTGATCGACCACGCCAGACGCGCCGTAGTACGGGTACGGTCCCGGTTCACGGGCTGACTTGGTGACCGGGCGGCGCTGCGAGTCGAGGTTCTTCGCAACCTCCGGCAGCGTGGCCCACGCAATGTCCGACCCGTCCCGGTCGACCCGGACGAGCAAGTCGCGGTAGTGCGCGTACTGGCGCCGACGCGCTTCCAGCTCCGCTTCCAGCTCCGCTTCCAGC
>JAGQSO010000226.1 GCA_020439505.1 Acidimicrobiales bacterium | reverse complement strand
GACGCCATCGACCACGCATGGGAGAAGGGCTCGGTAGTGGTGATGGCCAGTGGCAACTCCCCCGCGGGACCGTTGTTGTTCGCCGGTGGATCGGCCCTTCTCGTCACCGCGACCGACCGGGCGTCGCGCCTCGCCCCCTACGCTCCGTCGTTGGACGCCGCCCCGGTGGGGGTTGCCGCTCCCGGTGGGCGCCAGGGAGACACCCGATTCACCTGCCACCTCGACGGCCGGCCGATCGGGGTGTTGTCCACCTACTCACGGGCCGCGGGTGACCGGTCCGGTTACGCCTGTCTCTCGGGTACCTCGATGGCCGCCGCTCAGGTGTCGGGCGGTCTCGCCCTCTTGATGTCGATGGGTTTCAGCCGTGACGAGGCGCTCGAACGCCTCGTCGAGACGGCACGTCCAAGCCACGGCCTGGGAGACGGGCTCATCGATCTTGCCGCCGCGGTGGCCCGCCCCCACCCGATCGGGGTCGCCTTCCGTCACGACGGATTCGACAACGGCGCACCGCCTCCGGCGGTGGAGCAGGTCCCGGTTGCCGGACCCTTCGCTGTGGAGACCTCCGGATCGGACAACCCGCCGCTGTGGTGGTTTCTCCTCGGCGGGGCGGTGCTGGGCGGCGGCGTCACCGGCCTGGCGATGCGCATGACGGCACACCGCCACCCAGACCCCGACGGCGACCCTCCCACCCCCGATCCGCCACCCTGAACCGATCACCGACGGTCGGGCTGGAGGTTCGGTCAGAGGCGGGCCAGCGCCTCGTCGTAGCGGGACTTGTCACGGGCCTGGCCGAGGCTCTCGGTGACGAAGACATCCACGACCTCACCGTTCTTGTCGATGAGGAAGGTCCCGCGGTTGGCGCAGCCCACCGCCTCGTTGAACACGCCGTAGGCCTGAGCGACCGCACCGTGAGGCCAGAAGTCCGACAGGACCGGGAAGGTCCACCCCTTCTCGGCCGCCCAGACCTTCTGGGAGGGTTGGGTGTCGCACGAGACGGCGATCACCTGAACATCGGAGGACTCGTACTGGGCGATGTCGTCACGCAACTCACAAAGCTCGCCTTCGCACACCCCGGTGAAGGTGAACGGGTAGAAGACAAGGGCGACCGCCTTGTTCCCCCGGAAGTCAGCGAGCGAGACCAACTCGCCGTTCTGGTCCTTGAGGGAGAACTCGGGGGCGGTCTGGCCGATTTCGATGGTCATCTCAGTACTTCCTGTAGTCGTTGTGGTCCGCAGGAGTGTACGGACCGAGATACCGGTTGCCGCCAGGATCGCCCACACCGCCCGGTTTTCGGGCCGAGAACCGGGCGGACTTCATCGCGGCGAAGGCGATCCGACAGTGGCGGCTATCGGCTCGCCTCCTCAACGGACCGCAGGACGACGTCGTCGAGGTCCAGCCCCAGGGCGTGGCGGAGCACCAGTGTCACCTGGCGTCGCCCGTCCCACACCGTGACGTGTTCGTAGACGACCACCGCGTCGGGGGCGACTCGGCGGTCGACGCCGATGGCACCGGTGTGGTCCTCCACCCGCAGCCAGTCGATCCGGTCCCTACCTGGAACCGATGTCGGCAGCTCCACCCACTGGGCTTCGATCCAACCCGCCTCCTGCCCACGCTCACGCCATCGCTCACGCCACGTCGCCTCCAAGGCGGCAGTCGCCTGATCGCGCCACACCTCCCGGTGCTGGTCGGCCAGACCCTCCAAGGCATCCCCGTACACGTCGGTACGCAGCACCAGCAGTGCACCGGAGTCACGGTGACGCCAAGCCCTCCCCTCGTCCAGCGCGGTGGGGCTTCGGGCTTGTCGCGCCTCCTCGATCCGGGTCGAGGACGCGTCGGAGCCGAGAGGGCTTCTTCTCTCCTCGTTGTTGACCATGGCGGTTTGGTGCCATCCGCGGCCCAGGTTCCGGGGGCTCAACCGGTCGGTCTCGGCCCACCGCTGGTCCTCGGGCACCCACCAGAGCTCCTCACCTCTCGGACCGCTACGGCGTCGGGCCTCGTTGCCCGACCGGCCCGACCGACGCCCCAGCAAAGGTCAGATCCCTTCCACCAGAAGATCTCTCAGCGCCCGGTAACAGGTCTCGATCGGGGTGCGAGCCACCCGTTCCTCGGCGGTGTGGGCGACGGTGGCGTCACCGGGACCGAAGTTGGCGGCCGGGATGCCGCGCTCGGCGAAGCGGGCGACGTCGGTCCAGCCGAGCTTGGCCTTGACCTCCAGACCGTTCCGGTCCACCAACGCCTTCAGAACAGGGTGAACCAGCGACGGGGCCGCGGCGGGAGCGACGTCGACGAGCTCGACCGTGTCGCCGTCCTCGAGAACGGGAGCGATGAGATCACGCACCGCCGCCTCGGCTTGGGCCGGGGTTCGGTCCGGGGCGAAACGGTGGTTCAACGTCAGGGTGGCCCGGTCCGGCACCACATTTCCGCTCACGCCCCCGGTGACGGCGACCGCTTGGAGTGCCTCGCGGAACTCGCACCCGTCGATCACCGGACGACGCGCCACGTGCGCCTCGACGACAGAGATGAGCCTCCCCAGCCGATGGATGGCGTTTCTCCCCATCCACGGTCGAGCGGTGTGGGCCCGGGCCCCGGCCAGCGTCACCTCCATGCGCAGGGTGCCCTGGCAGCCGGCTTCGATCAGCGCGTCCGTCGGTTCTCCCAACAGGGCCACGTCGGCATCCAGCAGATCCGGACGGTCTCGGAACAGGTGTCCGAGACCGTTGTGGACCGCCGCCACCTCTTCCCCGGCGTAGAAGACGTAGGTGACGTCGAGCGCTGGTTCGTCAACCGTGCGGGCCAGCTCGACCATCACCGCCAAACCGGCCTTCATGTCGGTGGAGCCGAGCCCCCACAAGACGTCATCGACGACGCGGGGGACCTCGTTACCGTTGGCGGGGACGGTGTCGGTGTGTCCCGCCAGCAGTACCCGGGTGGACCGTGCGAGCTGGGTTCGGGCCACCAGGTTGAGCCCGACCTGTTCGACGGTCAACCAGGGGACCGCCTCCAACTCCGTCTTCAACCAGCTGACCAGGGCTTCTTCCTGGTGGCTCACCGAGGGGATCGCCACCAGCTCACGGGTCAACTCCAACAGGTCGG
>JAGQSO010000225.1 GCA_020439505.1 Acidimicrobiales bacterium | reverse complement strand
GCCATCGGCCAATGCATGGTGAAGGCAGACAGCACCGTGCGGTCGCGATCTCCGGTGTCTTCGGGGTCCGCCAGCAGGTTGGTCAGGTCCACGCCGTCGCCGGGGTCAGGATCCTGGTAGGGGAGCCTCAGCCCGGCGGCGGCCAGCGCGGTGGGGACGAAGTCATAGCTCTGGATCGGTTGGCTGATGCGACGTCCGCCGGCGACGGGGCCTCCGGTTGCGAAACAGGGGACCCGGGCCAGGTCGTCGAAGGGTATCCATGGAACCTTGCGCACCAGACCCCGTCGGCCGCCGTAGTCGCCATGGTCGACGGTGAACCACACCAGGGTACGGTCGAGGTCGATCCGGTCGACCACCGCACCGACCGCCTCGTCGATCTGGGTGACGGCGCCGTAGGTGAGAGCCAGTTCCCGGCGGTGATGGGCCAGGCGCTCGGCCCGCACCCGCCGATGGTCGGGCCCATCGGCGTCCATCTCTCGGCGGAACAGGTTCGGGAGGCCGGCGTTGCGACGGTCGTCGTCGGGGTCGACCACGCTGGCGTTCGGGTCGTACATGGACGCCCACGGCTCGGGCGGGTTGAGGGGAGGGTGCGGGCCGGGGAACGACACCACCAGGAACAGGGGACGGTCTCGATCTCGGCGGTCCAAGACCTTGAGGGTCCGGTCCCTGACCCACGAGGTGGGGTGGGTTTCAGGCGAGAACGGGTAGGGGGCAGATGTTCCGCCGGGTACCTCGAATCGCCAGTCGGGCTGGCCCCGCTCGGCCAGCCAGTCGTGGTAGTGGTCGTAGTCGCCCCAGCCGGCGGGGTCACCGGGGTAGGCGGTGAAGTGTTCGGCCACCTCGAGGTGATCGAAGCCGTGATCGGCCCGCATCGGGGTGAAGTGCATCTTGCCGACCAGGGCGGTCTGGTACCCGCCGTCACGAAGCATGGACGCCACCGTCGGGGTGCCGGGCACGATGGCCCGGTTCGGCCCGGTGGCGACACGATGGTCGAGTCGTCCGGTGAGCAGCGAGGTCCGGGCCGGTACGCAGGTGGTAGACCCGCTGTAGCAGGCGTCGAAGATCACCCCTGACGCCGCCAGCCGGTCCAGCGTCGGCGTCTGGACCGGTGACCCGGCGAACCAGCCCACCTGGTCGTGGCGCTGCTGGTCGGTCATGACCAGAACGATGTCAGGAGGGGAAGGTGCCATCGTCAGTCTTGAAGTCCTCGCGGATAGATCCAGTCGTCGTCGCTGCGAGGGTAATCAGACCGAGGCTTCGCCTCGGTTCAAACGGAGGACCGGGTCACAAGGCGGAGCCGCCGTACTTGACCGAGGCCGTGCCCTTGCCCGGCACCTCGTCCATGCGGTCGGGCCAGTAGGGGGCGGGGTACACGGTGCGTTCCTCGGCGGCCTGCTCTTCGGCCGAGGGGTGGTCGGCGTAGAACTGGGAGTACCACTTGCGGTACTTCATGAACGGACCGTCGCTGTCGGCCAGGGCTGGGCGCACGATGTGGGCCTTGTGGGTCCAGATCGGGAGGTCTTCGGTGAACTGCTTGATGACCTCGTTGGCGAAGGCTTCTCCCACCGAGGAGTTGACGGACTCGTCGCCCAGGTTGCGCACGTAGAAGTTGAAGCGGGTCTGGGTGTGCTCGGCGTCGACGGGGGTGGTTGCCGTCATCAGCAGCGTGTCCACGATGCCGGCGAAGCGCACCACGCTCACGCCGGGGCCGTCGGCGGTGCTGTTGATCTCGCCGTTCACCACACCTCGGGGGGTGGGGAACTTCTGGTTGGATTCCATGTAGGAGCGGTGGCCGTCGGACTCGTAGCGGATGATCTCGGGGACCTCCGCCACGTTGTGGACGTAGCGGAAGTGGGCCGAGTCCACCGCGTTCTCACCCATCTCCTGGATGGCTGCCTCTACTACGTGGGTGAAGCGCTTGGGGCCGTAGTAGTTGCCGTTGGCGACGTCGTCGATCTCCTCGACCTCCCACGTCGGTGCCTGGCGGGCAGGGTGGTACCAGGCGTAGATGAAGCCGTTCCGCTCCAGCACCGGGTACGTGTAGACCCTGGCCTTCTTGTTGGTTCGGTCCGAGTAGGGGATCTCGCTGTTGCAGCCCTCTCCGTCGAACTTCCAACCGTGGAACGGGCACACGATGTTGCAGCCGTCGACCAGGCCACCGTGGCCCAGGTGGGCGCCGAGGTGGGGGCAGTAGGCGTCTTGGACGTGGGCGGTGCCCTCCTCGTCGCGCCAAAGGACCATGTGGGAGGCGAAGTAGTAGATGGCCTTGGTCTGGCCGACCTCGACGTCGGGCGACTCGGCCACCGCGAACCAGCCCGAAGGCATCGAGAACGGGTAGCGGTCGGTGGTGCTGGTCATCGGGGCTCCTTGTACCGAAAACTAGAACGCGTTCTACTGTAGCCGCGTTGGCCGCCCCGTACCTGACTGACCGTCAGAGGATCGCCTTCGAGTCCTCGGTCGTGAGCGGTCCCCGACCGGTGGTGAGGGGTCCCGGCTACGGTGCGCCCCATGGCTGACGACGACCTCAAGCTGGGATTGCACCTCGGGTACTGGTTCGCGACCCCTCCGGTGGGCGTGGCCGAACTGGTCAGGGCGGCCGAGGACCTCGGGTTCGACTCGGTCTGGTCGGCCGAGGCCTACGGCTCGGACTGCTTCACCCCTCTGGCCTGGCACGGGGCGTCGACGTCACGGGTCAAGTTGGGTACTGCGGTGTGCCAGATGTCGGCGCGTACCCCGGTGGCCACCGCCATGTCGGCTTTGACCCTCGACCATCTGACCAACGGCCGCTTCATGTTGGGTCTCGGTGCGTCGGGCCCCCAGGTGGTGGAGGGCTGGTACGGCCAGCCCTACCCCCGTCCCCTGGAGCGCACCCGCGAGTACGTGGACGTGGTGCGCCAGGTGCTGGCCCGGGAGGCGCCGGTGGAGATCGACGGTCGCCACATCCGCCTGCCCAATCACGACGAGGGCACCACAGGGCTGGGCAAGCCGTTGCGTTCCATCACCCATCCACTACGAGCCGACCTGCCCATCCTTCTGGGAGCCGAGGGCCCCAAGAACGTGGCGCTGGCAGCCGAGATCTGCGACGGATGGCTCCCGATATTCCTATCTCCCGATCTAGACGTGGAGTACCGCCAGAACCTGGCCGAAGGTTTCGCCCGTCCCGGTGCCCGGCACACCTCGCTGGACACCTTCGAGGTGCCCAACATGGTGAGCATCGTCATCGACGACGACATCGAGCGGGCCGCGGACGCGGTGCGGATGTTCCTGGGCTTCTACATCGGAGGGATGGGAGCCAAGGAGGTCAACTTCCACGCCAGCCTGTTCGCCCGGATGGGCTACGGGGACGTCGTAGAGCAGATCCAGGACCTGTTCCTGGCCGGCCGCAAGGACGAGGCCATCGCCCTGGTGCCGCTGGCGCTGGTGGAGGACGTCGCCATGGTGGGGCCCCTCGACAAGGTCCGCGAGGAACTCGACCAGAAGTGGCGCCGTACCTGCATGACGACCCTGCTGGTGAACGGCACCCCCGACCACCTACGGGTGGTGGCCGACATGGTCAACGGTTGACGGTTCCCCAGGGCTAGGAGGTTGTTGCCGCCGATCTCCGGTCAGGACAGGACCGATACCCGTAGCTCGCTGATCAGCTCGGGGGTCAGGAGCTCACCGGCCCGCTCGACCAGCAGGCTGGTCTGGTAGCCGACGGTGCCGATGTCGCACCCGGCGGTGGCTACCACTCCCAGGGCGCTGCCGAGCGAGATCGATGACACGAACATGTAGCCGCCGTGCATCGACACGATCACCTGCTGGAGCCCGGCAAACCCGAAGGCCCGTGACGCCCCGTCCGACAGCGACACCAGACCGGTGACGATCGCCGCCACCTGCTCGGCGTCCTCTCGCTCGAGGGACCTGGACGCCGCGATGAGCAGGCCATCGCTGGAAACTGCGATGGCATCGGTGACGCCGGCTGTCTTGTCGACGAAGTCGTCGATGAGCCAGTTGAAGTTCTTCGCACTACTGCTCAGCTCGGTCACAGGGGTGGCTCCGTCTGGGTGAGGGCCCGAGTCGGTGGCATGCCGCTCGACTCGGGGGTGCGGGACGAACCTCTAAAGCATGTCAGTAGGCCGGCCCACCGGTGGGGGATGGTCGTTGTCACGATTGCGCGTCAGCAGGTTCTTCGGTACCGGTCTTTCCTCGGTCCAGCCCGTCGGTGTAGGCGGTGAGGAGGGAGGCCAGGTTCTGGGTCTCCTGGGCGCTTGTCTCCGCCTTGAGCGGGGCCCGATCGGCGTTGACCGCCGCGCTGCGAAGCAGCGGGCTGCGCTCGGCCACCGCTTTGGCGTGGGACCCGGGCACCCGCTTGCGAAGCCCCCCTTCGGTGGTCTCAGGCGGAGCGGCCTCGCTCTGGGCCGCCGCGGGTTCTGCGGGTTCGGTGGATTCGGTGGAGGTTTCGGTCGGGGCGGCCGGGGCATCGCCCTGGCCGGTGACCGCCGGAGGCCGGCCGTCGACCCTGACGTCGGCGTTGTCGGGGTCGGCGTGGACCTCGTTCGAACGTCCCGCCTTGGCCGGTGCAGCCGGGGGAGCCTGGACCGCCTGAGCGATGGCCTTGGTGGCTTCCTCCTCGCTGACCAGCAGCGTCGACGGGACCGAAACGGTGGCCATGACGCCGCCGCCCGACGCTGCGGTCAGCGAAACCGTCGCCCCCAGGCGAGCCGCCAGGCGGCCGGTCACATAGTGGCCGAGGTAGCGGGACGGGGCGACGGTGAAGGACTCCTTGCCCAAGAGGCGGGTGTTGGCGAGCTCCAAGCGATCGGCGGTCATGCCGACACCGTGGTCGACCACCGTGACCAGGTAACCCGAAGGGCCGCGGGTGCCGCTCACCTCGACGTTGGTGGTCGGAGGAGAGAACGACAGGCCGTTCTCGACCAGTTCGGCCAGCAGGTGGATGAGGTCGGCGGCCGCGCTGCCGGGAACGTAGGCCAGGTCCAATGTTCCCAGCGACACCCGCTGGTAGGCCTCGACCTCGCTGAGGGTGGCCCGCACCACGTCGTGCAGGGCGACGGGGGTACCGCTGGCGCGGTGTGCTTCGGTGCCGCCGAGAACCACCAGGGACTCGGCGTTGCGTCGGGCTCGAGTGGCGAGGTGGTCCAACTTGTAGAGCGACTCCAGTACCGCCGGGTCGGTCTCGCTCTCCTCCAGTTCGGTGATCAGCTCCAACTGGAGGCCGATCAGGTTCTGGGTGCGGCGACCCAGGCTGACGAACGAGTCGGCGATGTTGCGGCGCAGGGTCGCCTGTTCGACCGCCAGGTCCAAGGCGGAAGCCTGCACGTGGTTGATGGCCGACGCCACGGTCTGGACCTCGTCTCGCGACTTGACCGCGATGGGGTCGAAGTCGGGGACCTTGACGTCCTGGTCGGCGGGCGTGTCGAACACTGCCTGCACGGCGGTAGGCAGGCCGACGTTGGCCATCTCCTCGGCCTGGGAGGTGAGCTTGCGCATCGGTCGCAGGATCGACGCGGCCACGGCCAAGGCGGCCAGCGTGGCGCCGAGCACCACTGCGGCGCCGATGAGCTGGTAGCGCCGGGCCTCGGCCTTGGCCTCGCTTACGCGCTGATCGATCATCTTCTGGAGGGCCCTGGATGTGTCCATGGCCACCCGCTGGGTGGTGCCTGGTTCGGCGGTGTTGACGTTCTTGACCGCCGGGTTCTCCCTGATCAGATCCTCCATCACCAGGTCACCGGTCTCGAGGTAGGTGCTGACGATGTTGTCGATGTTGTCGAAGGCCGGGTTCGCCGTCCACTGGCCGACGGACTCCGCCCAGGGGCCCTCCGTCCGGGAGCGGAGCGAGGTCATTGCCTTGTTGTAATCAGCGAGCGCAAAGGCGACCTTGAACTTCGCCATCGGGTCCTGGGACGCCAGCGACGTACCGGACACTTTCATGACCACGCTCACCGCGAAGTTGAAGCGGTTGGCGTCGTTGAGGGTCTCCGCCGCTGCCCTCATCTCGGGGTCCGAGATCGAGCGGGCTACCTCGTCGTTGGCCTTGAACAGGGTCTCGATCGACCCGGTGTACGCGGGGTAGATGGAGTCGGTGATGCCCCAGTTCTGGATACCGGGGTCCTTGGCCGCCTCGTCGATCTTGGCCCGTTGGGTGGTGAGGTTCTCCTCCAGGGAGGCGAATGTGTTCGAGTAGATCTTGCGGGCGACCGGACCGGCCTGGTTCACGCTGTCCTTGAGTTCCTTGACTGCCTTGTCGGTCTGGGCCTTGCTCTCCTCCCACCCTGCGGTGGGGAAGGTGGCGGTGTCGCGGAGGCCCAGAGCGGTAACCACGGCGTCGCCCTGTTCGACGATCAGAGCGGCGGTCAGCCCGCCCGGGGTCAGGGCGACCCCGGCCAGCGCGGTCTCCTCCTCGACACGCTGCTGACGGTCTTGGGCCTGGTTCACCTGGGTCAGGCTGAGTACCACCACCGCCAGCAACGGTACGAACAGGGCGCCGAGTAGCTTGGCCCGGATGGGCACGCGGGGCCGTTTCCCCTTGGGTGCACCGGTCGGGTTCTTGGATTGCTTGCTCATGGCGTTGAGCCCCTTCGAATTGTCACGTCTCGAAACGGTCAGCTGACCTCCTCGTCGACGCGAGTCCCCTGGTAGCCGATCGGCGGCTCCACAACGATCGTAAATGGTCCGAAAGGCCCGCGTCGGTCATGTGTCACACCGGGCCTTTCGGACCATGGCGCATTTGGGTGGGGTTGGAAGCCCATCGGTAGTGTCGGCCGACATGTCAGAAACCGCACAGCCGGTCACCCTGTCCACCCGGAGTGCGGCCGCGCCCGGCCCGCCTCTGGACCCCGCCGATGCTCGCAAGGCGATCAGAGCGGCCGAAGCAGCGCTGCTCGACGACCGTCGTGAGCTCAGCGCGGCCGAGATCGAGACCCTGTCTCGGGTTCCCGACGAGTCGGTGCCCTCGCTTGCCGCCCTGGCCCACGAGGTCCGGCTGGCCTGGTGTGGCCCCGAGGTCGAGGTGGAGGGGATCCTGTCGGTCAAGACGGGCGGATGCCCCGAGGACTGCCACTTCTGCAGCCAGTCGGCCTCGTTCGACACGCCGGTGAAGGCCACACCGTTCCTCGACACCGAGGAGGTCTTGGCCGCGGCCCGCGAGACCGCCGAGCTGGGGGCGTCGGAGTTCTGCATCGTCCTGGCGGTCAAGGGCCCCGACGAGCGGACGCTCGGACGCATCCTCGAACTGGTGCCCCTCATCCGGGAGGAGACCGGTCTGAACCTGGCGGTGTCGGCCGGCATCCTCACCGATGACCAGGCCCGTCGCCTGGCCGAGGGTGGCGTTCACCGCTACAACCACAACCTTGAGACCGCCCGCTCCCACTTCTCCAAGGTGGTCACCACCCACTCCTGGGAGGACCGATGGAACACCTGTGAGCTGGTTCGCCGCAACGGGATGGAGCTGTGCTGTGGGGTCCTGCTCGGCATGGGCGAGACGCCGGCCCAGCGGCTCGAGCTGCTGGCCGAGCTCCGCGAGATCGATCCCACCGAGGTGCCGGTCAACTTCTTGAACCCCCGACCCGGCACGCCGCTGGGTGACGCCCCCATCGTTGGGGCGTTGGAGGCCATTCGCTGGATCGCGCTGTTCCGCCTCGCCCTGCCCGGGGTGATCCTGCGATACGCCGGAGGCCGCGAGATCACCCTCCGCGAGCTTCAGGCGTTGGGACTCACCTCGGGGATCAACGCCCTGATCGTGGGCAACTACCTGACCACGCTCGGTCGTTCCCCCGCCGATGACCTCCAGATGCTCGAGGACCTCCATATGCCCGTCGGTGTCCTCGGCAAGGTCTTCTGAGGCACCAGCCGATGGTGGGTGAGGCGAGTGGCCGGTCCGTTCACGACGGAGGCCACTGCCCATCTTGTGGTCGAGTCGTCACCGATTGCCCGGGCTGCGGGCGCGATCTGGATCCCCCTCGGTTCTGCACCATGTGCGGTACCCGCCTAGCGGTCGTCGTGACCCCGACCGGATTCGTGGGGCGATGCAAGACCCACGGTGAGGTCGCCCGGTCCTGAACCGGGCTCTGCCTATCGGTGGATCCAGGCCAGTGCGTGCAACAGACAACGTTTGCGCTGTTGCGAGCTTGCGAGCCACTGGGCAAACGCCGTCGAGCCGCCGCAACGAAGTGAGGACCGGGCTCGACGGAACCAGGAATCGTCCGCCGAAGGCGGCCCACGAGAACTGGACAGCGTTCAGCGCAGGTGACTCCAAACGCCTGCAAAGCCTGCCGGTAACGGCATTAGCGGGTCCGGGCGGACCGGAAGCGGCCTAGGCGTTCCACCGCCAACACGAGCCGGCGGGCGTCGACCGTCTCACGTAGGTTCTCGGCCGCCACCGCCAGATGCTCGGCCGTGGTGGGGGCTACGAGCCAGTCGCCGAACTGTTCGGCAGTGGTTCCATCGTCGAACAACGACGAGATGCTGGCCGGGAAGTCCGGGCGCAGATGGCTGTTCACCAGCACCACCGACAGGTGGACGGCGGGCGACGCGGCCCCGGCGGCGAGGGCCTGGGTCCACGCCACCAGGAACGGATCGAGGTCGGCGACCACCGTCGCCGTCTGGCGCAGCCACTGGTGGGCGCAGTGGCCGGGTCGGGGCGAGCTGTCCAGCAGGCGGCGCCACTCGGCCAACAGGAACCGGCACACGGCATCCACCTGGGCCGGGGGCCACGAAGACCACCCGGCGTCGGCCAACTTGTTGAGCAACACCCCCCGGTCGAGGCGAAGTTGACGGTCCGCCGCCAACGACAACGCCCGGGGTGCAACCCGCCGAAGGTCATCGCCGTCGCCCCATGTGGTTCCGGCCTTGGTCACGAACCTGGTCACCACCTCCGGGTCCAACCCGCTCACCGGCCCCGCCAGCCGGGCCACGTCGGCATCGGTGACGCAGTGGCGGCAACGCGACATGTCACCCCTGGGTTGCAGGCCGTCGAATGCCCGGTACATCGCCGAGGTGGCATCGGCGAACGCCTGCTGGGTGGCCGCGACGGGGGCGGCGGTTTCGGTGTCGTTGGTGGGGGAGGGTGACAACGTTGGTTCCGGGGTTCGGGACGGCTCGGGTGACCCTAACCCGGTCGTGTCCCGGCGCTGGTGACGTTGCCGGGCTCGTCCCAGGCGGATCGGTTTGTCACCTGCGGATAGGTTGCGGCCCCTACGATCCGTGACAACAGCGAATGCCCAGGGAGGTCGGATGGCCGGCGTCACCTTCAAAGGTGTCACCAAACGCTACGGGGACGTCACCGCGGTCGAGTCCCTCGACCTCGAGATCGTCGACGGCGAGTTCATGGTGCTGCTGGGCCCGTCGGGCTGCGGCAAGTCGACCGCCCTGCGCATGATCGCGGGACTCGAGACGATTTCCGACGGTGAACTGCTGATCGGGGACCGTGTGGTCAACGATGTCGATCCAGCCGAGCGCGACATCTCGATGGTCTTCCAGAGCTACGCGCTGTACCCCCACATGACGGTGAGGCGCAACATCGAGTCGCCCCTGGTGGTGCGCAGCTATCCCGTCGACGGGCCGGACCACCCCTACCGCAAGCTGACCAAGGAGGAACGGGCCGAACGGGTCACCGAGGCCGCCAGGGTTCTCGATCTCGAGCCCTACCTGGACCGCAAGCCCGCCGTCCTGTCGGGTGGTCAACGTCAGCGGGTGGCCCTGGCCCGGGCCTTCGTGGGGCGCCCCAAGGCCTTCCTCATGGACGAACCCCTTTCGAACCTCGATGCCAAGCTGCGGGCCAACACCCGCATCGAGTTGGTCGAGTTGCACGAACGGGTCGGCACGACGGTGGTCTATGTGACCCACGACCAGGTGGAGGCCATGACCATGGCCACCCGGGTGGCGGTCATGTCGATGGGCAAGCTCCAACAGGTCGGTACCCCCCGGGAGGTCTATGACCGTCCGGTCAACACCTTCGTGGCCCAGTTCATCGGGACCCCACCCATGAACTGCCTCGACGGCGTCATGGGGGCGGGTGGCACCGTCGACATCGTCGGTGGCTGGCTGGCCGGTCCCACCGCGTCGCCCGACGGACCCGTCTCGATGGCCAAGCTGGACCGGGGTCGCAAGGTCGTGGCCGGGGTGCGCCCCGAGGACCTGGTGATCACCACCGACGGCACGGTCCGAGGTGAGGTGAGGGCGGTGGAGTGGCTTGGCCACGAATGCCTGCTGTTCGTCAAGGTCGGAGACCAGCAACTGGTGATCCGCCAGCCCGGCACCACCGACCGCTCGGTGGGCGATGTGGTCACCCTGGCCGCCGATCCCGCCGACGTCCACCTGTTCGACGCCGACACCACCGAGCGGATCGCGTGAGCACCAGGCGGCGCCGCTACTCCATGAAGGAGGTCGGGCTGGCCCTGACCTTCCTGGCGCCGTCGCTGATCATCTTCTCTGTCTTCTTCTACCTGCCCTTCATCCGCCTGTTGGACTGGGGGCGTTACAAGTCGCAGCGGGGCGGCCTCAGCTACCGCTATGTCGGGCTGTCGCAGTACCGCGAGATCCTCACCGGTCCCGAGTTCACCGACGGGCTACGCCACAGCGTCTTGTTCGTGCTCTACACCGTGCCCGCCGGCCTGGTCCTGGGGGTCCTGTTGGCCGTCGCGGCCCACCGTCCGCTCAAGGGGATCAAGATCTTCCAGGCCATCTTCTCGAGCACCCTGGCCAGTTCGGTGGCGGTCAGCTCGGTCCTGTTCTTGTTCTTGTTCAACCCGGCGGTGGGGTTCTTCCAGGTGGGCTGGAAAGAAGACCCCGATATGGCGCTGTTCGCTGCCGCGCTGCCCAGCATCTGGCAGAACCTGGGTCTGGCCTTCGTGATCGTGCTGGCGGGCCTTCAGGCGGTACCCGAGGAGGTGATGGAGGCGGCCCGACTCGACGGCTATGGCCCGTTCAGGCGTCTGGTGCGGATCACGCTCCCCCTCATCTCTCCGGTGCTGCTGTTCTTGGTGGTGGTGCTGGTGATCTTCGGTTTCCAGGCCTTCGCCCAGATCCAGATCATCACCAACGGTGGCCCGGCCGGGGCGTCGGAGACCCTGGTGTTCAAGATCTCCCGCCAGAGCCAGAACTACGGGGCCGGGGCGGTGCTGTCGATCGGGCTGTTCGCGGTGACGCTGGTGGTCACCTTCCTCCAGTTCGTCCTCCTCGAGCGGAGGGTCCACTATGGCGACGAGTGAGGCGGGCCGCGGTGTGTCTCGGCGGACGGTGTCTGTGGCCGGTCAGTACCTGGTGCTGGTGTTGTTGGCCGTCGTGGTGCTGGCTCCGCTCCTGCTCACCGTCATCCAGGCCATGTCGCCGCCGTTCCTCTACGTCGAGGCGGGCAAGCCGCTCCATCCGGTGCACGTCGACTGGAAGGAGCGGACCTGGTTCACCGGCGGTCTGTTCTCGGTCGTGGCTCGGACCCTGTTGGCCCTGGTGGTCTTCACCTGGATCAACAAGGCGCTGGTCGGATGGGACGCCGCGTCGGCCCGTATCGGTCTGGGGTGGCGCAACCTTCTGGCGACCGTCGGAGCCACCGTGGTCATGGCGGTTGCTCTCGGCCCGGCCTTCGGTTCGCTTCACGCCGCCGATGGGTCGAGCGAGTGGTGGATCCTGGGGGCGATGGTTCTGGTGTCGGCGACCCTCGTGCCCGCGGCGTTGCGCCCGGGCCGCAGCCCTGGCGCCGCGGTGGTCGAGTCGCTGGCCGTGGGGTCGCTGGTCACCGGTGCCGCGGTCGTGTTCGTCGGCGGGGTGGTGTGGACCCAGGCCTGGTCCTCGGCCCGCCTCGGTCCGGCCATGGCCCGCAGCATGGTCATGACCGTGTCGATCACCCTGGCCCAGGTGGTTACCGCGGTGTTGGCCGCCTACGCCTTTGCCTTCATGCGCTTCCCGTTCAAGCGGGTGTTGTTCGCCCTGTTCATGGCGACCCTCCTCCTGCCGTTGGAGGTGACGTTGATCGGCAACATCGCCCTGATCCGCCAACTGGGGTGGATCAACACCATGCCCGCCCTGATCCTGCCCTTCACCGCCTCGGCCTTCGGTACCTTCCTGATCCGTCAGGGGTTCCGGGGAATTCCCCCCGAGATCAACGACGCCACCCGCCTCGACGGCTACGGCCACTTCGCCTTCCTGACCCGCTTCGCCGTACCCCTCACCCGCCCCGTGATCGCCTCGTTCACGGTGATCTCGGCGTTGGGGGCCTGGAACCAGTACCTGTGGCCGGCCTCGGTGGTCTCCGACGACCGCTACAACACGCTCCAGTTCCAGCTCCGGTCGATCATCGGGAACAACGTGGCCAACGCCAACGTCAGCATCGCCGCGGCCATGGTGGCGGCGGTTCCGGTGCTGATTCTCCTCATCGCCTTCCAACGCCAGATCATCCGTGGCCTGACCGCCGGCGCGGTCAAGTGACCACCTCCGAAAGGACCGCCATGCTTCGCGACCTCGATATCCAAGGCCCCACCGGGTCCGATCGCCTCACCGAACATCAAGGTTCTCGCCCGTTGCGGCGGGGCCACCGGGCGGTGTGGTCGGTGGCCGCGGCCGGGGCGGTGCTGCTCGCCGCCTGCGGAGGACCCCCGACCTCGGGGGACCAGGAGGCGGGTGGTCGCACCACCGTCGCCGAGGGAGGGGACTCCAAACTGCCCGACTGTCCGCTGGAGGCGCTCGAGAAGGCCACCGCCCCGGTCAAGATCGACCTGTGGTACGGCGGGCTCGGAGGCAGCACCCAGGCGACCATGGAGGGCATGGCGAAGCGGTTCAACGAGAGCCAGGACAAGGTCGTCGTTACCGCCAACAACCAGGGCAACGCCTACCAGGAGGTGCTTCGCAAGTACCAGGCGGCGTCGCCCCGGCCCCAACAGCTCCCCCAGGTGATCTACCTGGAGGACACCGCCCTGGGCGAGATGGTCGACAAGGGCCAGGTGCTCCCGGCCGAGGCTTGCATGAAGGCCGACGGCTACGACACCGATCAGCTCATGCCGGCGGCGCGGGCGGAGTTCTCCGTCGACGGGGTCCTGTGGCCCGGCTACATGAACGTCTCCACCCCGATGCTGTACTTCAACAAGGTCCACTTCCAGAAGGCGGGGCTCGATCCCAACGATCCTCCGGGAACGATGGAGGAGGTTCGTGCCGCGGCTCAGAAGCTCAAGGACGCCGGGGTCTCTCAGAAGCCGCTCTCGTTCAAGGCCGATCGTTGGTTCTTCGAGACCTGGCTCACCGGTATCGGCCAGGACATCGTGAACAACGACAACGGCCGCGAGGGCCCAGCCACCGAGGCGTCGTTCAACACGCCCGAGGCCGCCGAGCTCCTTGGGTTCCTCGATCAGATGAACTCAGACGGTCTGCTCAACGCCTTTGCCGCCACCGAGGGAAGCATCGATCACTACTTGGCGCTCGTCAGCGAGCAGAGCTCCATGGTGATCGAGACCTCGACCGCGTCCACCACCATCCGCGACGCGCTCGGGGGCCAGATCACCGCGGCCGAGGCCGGGATCGACTTCGACCAGTCGGTGATCGACAAGGCCAACCTGGTCCCCGGTGGTGGTCCCTATCCCGGGATCGAGTCGCCGGGGAAGGTGTTCGCCAGCGGTGGGGCCTTCTACATCCTCAACACCGGTACTCCCGCCGAGCAGGCAGCCTCGTGGCAGTTCCTCAAATTCATGCTCCAGCCCGAGAACGCCCGCGAGTGGCACACCAACGGCGGCTACCTGCCCGTGGTCAAGTCGGTCCTCGACGAGGAAGAGGTCCAGACCTTCTGGGACACCGACGTGGCCGGAGTCCTGCTCAAGAACGCAGTCGACCAGCTCCGAGCCGCTGATCCCGACCAGGCCGGGCCGTTGATCGGGCCGTTCCCGGATTACGCCGAAGCGGTTCAGGGCGCCTTCGAGGCGGTCCTGTTCGACGGCGTCGAACCGGCCGCCGCGCTGGACAAGGCCGAGAAGTCCGTCAACAAGACCCTGTCGGACTACAACGGAAACTGAGTCCGCGAACTCGGCCGAAAGGCAGAGCCTTCCGGCCGAGTCCGGTCACCAGCCTGACGGTCGAAGTGTCCGCTGCTAGGACCGGCAAAGCCGATCTCCGCAGGTCGCGCTCGCCTCGCTACAGCGATACCAGCGCGCTCAGCAGACGTTGGCCGGTTCTCTCGTCCAGCGCGTCGAGCAGTTCCAACAACACCGGGGCCGGGTCGGCCTGGCGGCGGAGCACCCACCGGGAGAACGAGCCCTGGTCGAACCATGCGGTCGGCGCGACCATGCGTCCTCCCGGGGGATGCACGCCAGCCGACACGATGTCGGTGTCGAGCACCTCCAGCAGCGACGACCAGGAGGCCTCGGCGTCGAGGGCCGCGGTGGCGGCCGCCAGCGACCGAGGGGTCGGCGTGTCACCGTCAGGGTCGACCAGGGGGTGAATGGCGGCCAGATCCTCCCACGCCAGTGCCGGGGCAGCTTCACCCCACGGGAAGTGCCTGAGGGCGATGTGGGTCAGCCAGATACCTTCCACGCAGGCGCTCAACGACTCGGTGGGGCGGGGGGTCGGTAGTCCCAGGGCGCGGTGCAGCGCGTCAGCACCCCAACCGAGCGGGGTCTCCGACACCCTTATCGTCTCGCCCCCCGGGCGCTCGATGACCGTTGCCGTGGAGCCGCTCATCTCGCTGGCCACGGTGACGGTCACCGGACCGCCCCCCGAAGATCCGTGTTCGAGGCCGGCCGAGACCAACGCCAGGGCTCGGATCCCGGGGTCGGGGCGCCAGCCGATCAGGACGTCGGGGGTGGCGTTCGCCTCGTCGGAGATCGGCCACAGTCCGAGCTCGACGGTCCTTCCGTCTGTGTGGACCACCGCCACCAGATCACGGTTGAGGGGCGTGGCGGCCTCGTGGACCAGGTCGGCCAGCTCGTGGATGGTCGGGTGTTCGGGCCGGGACCCGGTGGGCTCGGGACGGCTTCTCGGCGACGGCCACTCCGACGGCCGGAATCCGGGGGGCGGGACAGCAGGACTGGACAAGGGGGGGCTCCCGAAGGCGGTGGGTTGCATCCGGCGGTCCGGGCCCGAAGGGCGAGGGGACTGCAAACCTCCACCTGATCCTTTACCCACCCCCTGACAATGAACCCCTCGTGCCCTGTCGGGCATCCGTTTGCCGGGTTTGGGAGTCATCGACCCCGCACGCTGCCCGGTTCTCGTGGACCGCCTTCGGCGGACGATTTCTGGTTCCGTCGAGCCAGGTCCTCACTTCGTTGCGGCGGCTCGACGGCGTTTGCCCAGTTACTCGCAGGCTCGCAACAGTGCAAACGTTGTCTGCTGGAGCGCTCGCAGCCGCGCAAACGTTCCTGGATAGAGCGCTGGTCGGGGAGGGCGACCGGCGTCAACCCGGGCGCGCCGTCGGCCCGGTCGGGCGGTCAGACTGGGGCGGGGACGCGAACGTGGTCGAGGCGGGCCTGGCGCTCCAGGCGGCTCATCGCCACGTCGACTGGTTGAACCTCGATCGGGGCGACGCGGTCGATCAACCGGTGGGCCGCGGACCAACGACGCTCGGCCAACACCCTTGCCAGGCGGGCGTCGCTGGCGGCGTGGGCGTGCTGGGCCTCGGTCGAGAGAGGTTCGAAGCGGGCGGTGGATGTCGTGGTCGGTGCTGGGCTGAGACCGAGTACCCGGCCGATGTTGCGCAAGGACGACCAGGGCCCGGCCGCGGCGGGGCGACCGTAGAGCCGGAAGGTGTCGACGTGGGTGTGCTGGTGCCAGGCGGCCCGGTAGGCGCTCCGGTGCCCAGGAAGCAATGCTCGCTGCATCGTCAACCGGTCGTCCATGCACAAGCGCAGACCCAGGTCCACTCCGAGGAGTCGGGCCCGATCGGCGATGAAGGGAAGGTCGAAGGTCGATCCGTTCCAGGTGGCGATGACGCCGGGGGCCAGCCCTGCCAGTCGGTCGTCGAGGTCGGCAAACAGATCTGCCTCGGGGCCTTCGAACACCTCGTCGAAGCGGCGGCCCGACAACGCCACCCTCACCACCGCGGCGACCGCGGGGTCGGCGGCGTCGGTTCGGATGTCGGTCTCGATGTCCAGCCCGTAGATGATCTCTGGCATCTGTGCTCCCGGTGTTTCCCCTGTTGGGAAAATCGTAGGGAGCGGGGGATCCTCAGTGGTGGATACCCCACGGGGTGCGGTCGATGACCTCTGAGGTTCCGTCGGAGGACTGGCCTTCCGACGGAGTGGTGTCAGCGCTCTTCTTTGAAGATGACGTGCTGGCGGATCTTGGGGTCGTACTTCTTGAGCTCGATCCGCTCACGGGTGTTGGTCTTGTTCTTACGGGTCACGTAGGTGTACCCGGTGCCCGCGGTGGACTTCAGCTTGATGATCGGACGCTTGTCGCTCTTGGCCATCGGTTCGTTCTCCCGGACGGGTCGGATGTCAGGACCGGCCGGGACCGGTCACCTGCGGACGTGCCATCGTAGGACCGGGAAGCCCCACCGCCAAACTCCGGCAGCCACTTCGAGAAGCCAGTGCTTGTCCAGGAACGTTTGCGCTGTTGCGAGCCTGCGAGTAACGGGGCAAACGCCGTCGAGCCGCCGCAACGAAGTGAGGACCTGGCTCGACGGAACCAGAAATCGTCCGCCGAAGGCGGGCCACGAGAACCGGGCCAGGTGCAGCACCGACGTGACCCCAAGCCCGAGCAAAGATTGCCCGACAGGGCACTTGGCCGCCGCAACGAAGTGAGGACCCGGCTCGACGGAACCAGGAAGCGTCCGCCGAAGGCGGGCCACGAGAACCGGAGCGCGCCCGGCGTTGGTAAGTCCCAAGCCCTGCCAAGACGGCCGCACCCGGCACGAGACCGTGCCGGGTGCGGCTGGAACCTGACCTGCCCGGTGGGCGAGCATTCCACGATGCCCCAGGGTCGACCAATCACAGGATGCTCCAACTCTCGGTCTTGGGGACCGCTCGGGCGTGTGATCCTGGCGACGGTCGTGATGGTCGGCCTGCTCGCGGGGTGGCAGGGGACGGCATGGGCTCACGCCGAGCTCGACTCGACCTCGCCGGCGGCCGACTCGGTGGCCACGAACTCACCCGATGAGGTGGTCCTTACCTTCACCGAGGGCGTCTCGGTCGAGGTGGACGGTGTGCGGGTGCTCGACGGTGGTGCCAACCGCCACGAGACCGGCAATGCAGTGGCCGACGGATCGGTGGTCAGGGTCCCCCTCGAGAGCGCTCTGGCCGAGGGTGGGTACGTGGTGGCCTGGCGGGTGGTGTCGGCCGACGGTCATCCGATTCACGGTGCCTTCCAGTTCTCGGTCGGGACCCGTACCGACGTCGACCCGGCGCTGGCCGACCGTGCCTTCGGGGCCAGCGGTGACCGACGGGACGAGGTCACCGCGGCGGTACTCCGCGGTGTTGCCTACCTGGCCGCGCTGGTCGTGGCCGGATCGGTCCTGGTCGGAACCTGGCTGCGCACCCCCGGCGAACCCTCTCCGGTCACCCACCGGGTAGGCCTGCTGGCCGGAGCGGGGGTTGTCGCCCTGGTGCTTCAGGTACCGATCAGGGCTTCGCTGGCCACCGGTCGAGGTTGGGGCTCGGTGACCGAGGTCGGTCTGTTGGGGCGGTCCCTGGGCGATGGCATGGGATGGGCGTTGGCGGTGTCGGTCCTGGGGCTGGTGATGGTGGGGATCACCGCCGGACTTCCATTCCGTGGTGCGGTGCGGACCTGCGCGCTAGTCGGTGCCGGTCTGGCCCCAGTTGGGTTCGCCTTTACCGGTCACACCCGCACCATGTCGCCGGCGGTGGTGGGGCTGTTGGCCGATCTCGCCCACCTGGTGGCCGCCGCGGTGTGGATGGGAGGCCTGGCGAGCCTGGTCGGTTGTCTGGCCCGACGCCGCGCCGCCGACGACGTGGTGGGCGCGGCTGACGCCGTCGCTCGGTTCTCGGGTCTGGCTGGAGCGGCCCTGATCGGGGTGGTGGTCACCGGGGGAGCGATGGCCGCGATCGAAGTCGGTGGCATCGGTGCCCTCACCACGACTACCTACGGTCGCCTGCTGATGGTCAAGGTGGCGTTGGTGGCTCTGGTGGCGGCGTTGGGAGGTTGGAACCGGCTCCGGATCCTTCCGGCGCTGGGGGTTGGCGGGTCCGACCCTTCCTCCGGCGACGCCCAGTCCGGCGAGGCCAACTCGGGCGCCGGCGAACTCGACGCCGGTGGCGAAGCACTGCCCGCCTCTGACCCCCGCTGGTCCACCCTGGGCCGGATCCTGCGCCTCGAGGTGGCGGCCCTGGTGATCGTGGTGGCCGTCACCGCCGTGCTGGTGAACGTCACGCCGGCACGATCAGCCACCCCGGTAGCGGTCGCCACGGTCGAAGCGGAAGCGGCGTTGGGTCAGGGCAGGGTCCGGATCACCGTCACCCCGGCCCGTTCCGGGGCCAACGAGGTCCACGTGTTCGTGTTGGGAGCCGACGGTCGGCTGGATAGGACCTTCACCGAGGCGGCCGTGTCGTTCAGCCAACCGGCGTTGGATGTCGGACCGCTGGAAGGTCGTGTCTCGCCGGCCGGGGCGGGTCACTTCGTGGTCGACGGCATCGATCTGCCCTTGGCCGGCGAGTGGGTGGTGAAGGTCACCGTCCAGCCCGATCGCTTCTCCAAGCTCGAGGCAGAGATCCCGGTCCGGATCGGCTGAGGTACCCCCGGGGGACGGAGAGCCCTCAGGTGAAGTCGTCGAGCAGGCTGGTCACCAGGGCCGCCACCGGGGAGCGTTCGGAGCGGGTCAGCGTGACGTGGGCGAACAGGGGGTGGCCCTTCAGGGCGTCGATCACCGAAGCGATCCCGTCGTGACGACCGACCCTGAGGTTGTCCCGTTGGGCGACATCGTGGGTCAGGACCACCCGGCTGCCCTCGCCCAGTCGGCTGAGCGCGGTCAGCAGGACCGGGCGTTCGAGGTTCTGGGCCTCGTCGATGATCACGAAGGTGTCGTTGAGGCTGCGTCCCCGGATGTGGGTCAGGGGCAGCACCTCGAGTAGGTCCCGGGCCGTCACCTCCTCCACCACCTCGGGACCGGCGATCGACTCCAGCGCGTCGTAGACGGCCGCGGCCCAAGGTCCCATCTTCTCGTCGCGGTCGCCGGGCAGGAATCCGAGGTCCTGTCCCCCCACTGCGTAGAGCGGTCGGAACAGGAGCACCCGCTTGTGGGTCCGGCGCTCCAGCACCGCCTCGAGGCCAGCGGCCAGGGCCAGCACGCTCTTGCCGGTTCCGGCGTTGCCTCCCAGGCTGACGATCCCCACCGTCGGGTCGGCCAGGATGTCCAGGGCGATGCGCTGCTCGGCGCTGCGACCCACGACCTCGAACAGGGACTGCTCGCCCCGCACGAGATGGATCGCCTTGTCGGAGCGGACCCGGCCCAGCGCCGACTGGCTTCCGGCGTGCAGGGCCACACCGGCGTTGCACGGCAGGTCCCGCCCTTCGGGCAGGTCGAGGACCCGGGTGGCGTAGAGGTCGTCGATGTCGTCGGGTTCGACGTCGATCTCGACGAACCCGGTCCAGGAGGTGTCCGTCGCCAGTTCGTTGCGGTACTCCTCGGCCTCCAGGCCCACGATCGAGGCCTTAAGGCGTAGCGGGAGGTCCTTTGTCACCAGGGTCACGATGTGGCCCTCGCGTCCCAGGTTGACCGCTACCGCCAGGATGCGGTGATCGTTGACGTCGGCGGCCATCGATGGCGGCAGGAACTCGGTGGACTGGTGGTTCAGCTCCACCCGCACGGTGCCGCCGTGGTCGTTGACCGGGATGGGGGTGGTGATGGACCCGTAGGTCAGGCGAAGCCGCTCGAGGTGGCGGAGGGTGGCCCGCGCCGCCCAACCCAGTTCAGGGTGGTCGCGCTTGGCCTCCAACTCCATGAGCACCACCACCGGCAACACCACGTGGTGTTCGTCGAAGCGGCTTAGGGCTCCGGGGTCGGCCAGCAGCACCGACGTGTCGAGCACGTAGGTGAGCGGGCGCGCCGCGTCGGAGATGTTCGGTTCGTCGTTCACGGGCACCCCTGGTCGTTCGGAAGCCATCGCTATCGCGCAGTCCCGATCGGGACGGGCGGGCAGACGGCTGGGCGGCTGGTCACCGCCGACCATGCTTCCCTTCACAACGACGTCGGTGGTGGATGGTCGGTGACCTGCGGTTCGTCATCGAGACATCGACCCGGGTCCGATGAACCGCCGGGGCCGGTTCCGATCCGGGCCCTCGGGAGCCGTTGGAGGAAATCGGCGCGGGTGGACCTTCGGCCGTGGACGGGGGGCGACGAAACGGTCAGACTCCGACGGTGGACCGTCTGTCGTCGCTGGATGCCCAGTTCCTTCACCTGGAGGATGAGAAGACCCCCCTCCACATCGCCGGGGTCACGATCTATGCCGGCCCGGCTCCGTCGTTGGAGGATGTGTGCGGCCTGATCCTGGGCAAGATGCACGGGATCCCCCGCTACCGCCAGCGGGTCCGTTCGGTGGTGTTGGAGCTGGGTCGTCCGGTGTGGGTGGACGACCCCTTCTTCGACATCGGATACCACGTCCGTCACACCGCGCTGCCTCAGCCCGCCGACGACGCCGCCCTCGAGCGTCTTACCGCCCGGTTGATGTCGCAGCGACTGGACCGTGACCGCCCGCTGTGGGAGTGCTGGCTGGTGGAAGGACTGTCCGACGGCCGGTGGGCTCTGGTGCTCAAGGTCCATCACTGCATGGTCGACGGGGTGGCCGGCGTCGGGCTGCTGGAGGCCCTGTTGGACCTGGAGCCTGACCCGTCGGTGCCCACACCCCAACCCTGGACGCCCTCACCCGAACCGACCCCGGGAGAGATGGTCGCGGATGCCTGGATGGGGCTGATGGCTGACACCGTGACCCGGGGAGCCCACCTGGTCACCGCGGCAACGCGTCCGGCGGAGGCAGTGGCCCAACTGCGGCGTACGGCACAGGGCGCGGCGAAGTTCCTGGGCCACCTCGCCCCCCGTGACGCTCCCTCCCTGGAGGGGGCGGTGGGACCCCATCGCCGCTGGACCCATGCCACCGTGGACCTGGCGGAGGTCAAACGGATCGGCCGTGCCGCTGGCGGGACGGTCAACGACGTGATCCTGGCGGCGATGACCGCCGGTTGGCGTACCTACCTCCAGCACCGGGGGGATCCGGTGGACGGCGCGGTCCGGACCCTGGTGCCGGTGTCGGTGCGCCACGACGACGGGATCGGCGTTCCCGACAACCGGGTGTCGGCGTTGCTGCTCGAGTTGCCGACCCACATCGACGATCCCCGGGCCCGTTTCGAGGCAGTCCGGGCCGAGATGGCCGAACGGAAGGCCTCCTACATGTCCGAGGCGGGCGAGTGGGTGACGAGCGTGGCCGACCTGGTGCCGCCGATGCTGGCCGGCTCGGCCAGTCGTCTGGTCCTGCGGGTGCTGCACACGACGGGGCAGAAGTCGGTGAACACCGTCGTCACCAACGTGCCCGGCCCGCAGTTCCCGCTCTACTGCCTCGGGCGTGAGCTCTTGGAGTTCTGGCCCTACGTTCCGGTGGCGCACGGGGCGGTGGTGGCCACCGCGATCATGTCCTACAACGGGAGACTGGCGATCGGGGTAACCGGGGATTACGACCGTGCCTCCGACATCGACGTGCTGGTGGCCGGGGTGGTAGCCGGGATCGAGGAGCTGAGCACCGTCGGGTGAGTCCCAAGCCCTGCCGAGGTTGCCGGTCCCGGCACTACCCGTCGATCACCAGAGCTGGCTGACCGTCGGAGACGGTGATGGTGGCGGGGAGTCCGAGGAGGTCGAGGGGATCTCGCCGGGTGATCGCCGCGTCGGTGGTGGTGATGGTCACCACCGCTCCCTTGTGGGGACCGCCGGCGATGGCGAGCTCGACCCTCACCGGTCCTCCGGCGCCCCCGGTGCCGCCCTCGGGTCCGGCAGCGGCCTCGTCCCCGAGGTCCACCTCCTCGGCGTCGATGATCACCGCATCGTGGGCACCGTCTTGGAGCATGGAGTCGACGTTACGGGACGTGGTGTGGTGCGGGTGGAGAGCGCGGTTCGGTGGGGTCGGTGGGTATCCCCCAAATCGACGCGGACTGGGGGAATACTTGACCGCACGAAGCCCGACGCAGCAATGTTCGGGCGCTATCCCCAACAACAACCAGGAGGTTGGCTGTGGCCAACATCACCAAGGCTGAGCTCGTCGACCAGGTCGCCGCGCAGGCCGGCACCGACAAGACCACCGCTGCGGCCGTGCTCAAGGGCTTCGAGGAGACCGTCCTGGCGCTCGTGACCAAGGGCGACAAGGTCGTGCTCACCGGTTTCATCTCCTTCGAGCAGATCGCCAAGAAGGCCACCACCGCCCGCAACCCCCGCACCGGTGAAGAGGTCAAGGTCAAGGCCAAGAAGGCCCCCAAGGCCACCCTCGGTGCGACCTTCAAGAAGACCGTCAACAAGGAGATCCCGGCTCCCAAGCTGGCCAAGTAGTCGGCGCGCCCTAGGCGTTCGTCAGTTTGGACTCGGGGGAGGGCTTCGGCCCTCCCCCGAGTCGCGTTCGGGGACGAGCCGACGGTCAGGGGCGAGCCCTGTCAGGGGTCGGTGTGGGCTTTTGTCAGCGGTCGGTGGGGAGAAGGCGGAACGCCTCGGCCAGGGCCGTGTCGGCCCAGCGCCCTTGCATCTCCAGGGCCAGACGCTGCTCGGCCCGGAAGGCCGCCACGCTCGGGGGAGGCTCGTGGCCCGCCCCGGTCCCGTCGGTCCCCCCGGTGCCGGTGTCGGTGCCGGTGCCGGTGTCGGGAGCTGGTGGTTCTCGGTCGGTGATGAACATCGTCGACTCGTACTGGGAGCGGTGCGACTCCAGTGCGGCGATGCGCGACATCAGGTGTCGTTCTTCGGCCGGTTCGGCATGGTTCGGTTCGTCGGCTTCGAACAGGAGGAGGGCCGAGGGTCGGTGGGGGACCATGTCATGTTCGGGAAAGAAGTGGGGGTCCCGCGCTGCGACGAGGGCGTCACAGGTGAGGAAACCGGCGGCCCGGTGGTCGGGGTGGAGGCGGTAGCGCTTCCACGGGTCGTGGCCCAACAACACGTCGGGCCGGATCTGGCGGATGGCCCGGGCCAGTTCGGACCGTACCGCCCGGTCGTTTTCGAGCTCTCCGTCGGTCCGACCCAGGAAGATGACGTCGCCGGTCGCCCCCAGCGTTCGTGCCGCCGTCCGGGCCTCGCCCTGGCGGGTGGCGACGAGGGCGGCGGTGTCGGCGTGGGGATCCCAGGTGCCCTTGGACCCGTCGGTGCACACGACGAAGGAGACCTGGCATCCTGCCTCGGCCCAGCGGGCGAGGGTGGCACCGGCCCCGAACTCGATGTCGTCGGGGTGGGCACCCACCGCCAACGCCCGGTCGGGTACGTCGAGCCAAACGGAGTCCGGCGGTGGAAACCTCATCGTCGGAACACCGGTCACGACTGATCCGGTCCGGGGTGGTGGAGCCGACCGGTCAGCCCGGCGCGCCCGGCCATGGCCGCGGTGACCGCCTGGCCGCCGGGGAGCACGAGATCTTCGGGGATGTCCACATCCCAGGCCAACGATGCGTCGTCGACCACGGTCACGTCCAAGCCCAGGCGTTCGGCCTCGGCCCGGTGCCGGTGGAACGACCCGGGCCCGTAGGCGAAGCGAAACCCGCAACCGGTCGGCAACGAGATCACGTTGGTCCCATCATGGCGACGGTCCGGCACCAGCACCACGCCCCCGGTGCCGCGGCCGGTGACCGGTTGGAGATCGGTGGCCAACGGAAGGTCGGCATGGGCGACGATCACCCGGTCGAAGCCCTCGGTGGACACCCATTCGACCCCGGCCTCGACCGCCCCGTCGAGACCAAGACCCGGGGTCCAGCGAACCTCGGCGCCCAGGGAGCGGGCCCAGGCGCGAACGTCGGGATCGTCGCACACCACCACCACCGGCAGTAGGCCGGCGGCTCTGACCACTGCCTCGGCCATGGAGCGAGCCAGGGCCTCACGTTCGGTGGAAGCAACGGCGGGCGACAGCCGTGCCTTGGCGGACCCGAACGCCTTCACCGGGATGACGACGGCGCTCTGCACGACGGCCACGCTACCGCCGCCCGGCCTGGCGGACCCCTTGGTGGCCCCGAAGCGGTCGACCGGTCCGAGGGTCCGCGCGTGCACCGCGAACCGGGGGCGATCGGCAATCGGGGCGAGTTCGCCGGCAAGGGCCCACCCGGTTCGCCTGGAATCTATGGTTCGCTCATGGAGATAGCGGTCTCGGTAATCGGCGCCGGTTCGTGGGGCACCACGGTGGCGGCGCTGGCCAGTCGGAACACCCCCACCTTGTTGTGGTCCCGGCGGTCGGCCCTGGCCGAACAGATCGACCGGGATCACGAGAACGGCGACTACCTGGCCGGATACCGCCTGCCCGATGAACTGCGGGCGACCGACGACCTCGAACGGGCGGTCCGGTCGGCCGACCTGTTGGTCATGGGGGTGCCGTCGCACGGGTTCAGGGCCGCCCTGGAGTCGGTGAAGCCCTACCTGCGCCCGTGGGTGCCGGTGATCTCGCTGTCCAAAGGGCTCGAGGTGGGTACCCGCCTACGCATGAGCCAACTGGTGGAAGAGGTCCTACCCGGCCATCCCGTGGGGGTGCTCACCGGGCCGAACCTGGCCAAGGAGATCCTGGCGGGTCACGCCGCGGCCAGCGTGATCGCCATGGACGACGACAACATCGCCCGCGCCCTTTCGCGGCTGTTCCAGGCCGATCTGTTCCGGGTGTACACCAACGAGGACGTGGTCGGCAGCGAGCTGGGCGGGGTGCTCAAGAACGTGATCGCCATCGCGGCCGGGATGGCCGACGGGCTGGGTGCGGGCGACAACACCCGGGCTGCGGTGATCACGCGGGGGTTGGCCGAGATGAGTCGCCTGGGGGTGGAGATGGGGGGACAGGCCGTCACCTTCGCCGGGTTGGCGGGCATGGGTGATCTGGTCGCCACCTGCATCAGCCCCCAGAGCCGCAACCGCCACGTGGGGGAATGCCTGGGACGGGGCCAGACGATCGACGAGATCATCGCGGCGATGAACATGGTGGCCGAGGGGGTCAAGACCTCCAAGGTGGTCATGGAGATCGCCGGTGAGCTGGGAATCGACATGCCGATCGCCAGCGAGGTGCGGGCGGTGTGCCACGAGGGTCGCCCGGCGGCCGAGGCCTATGCCGGGTTGTTGCGGCGCGGGCCCCGCCGTGAGGTGGACTCACGGAGCTGAGCCGGGATAGACCCGCCCCATCATGTTTCGACGATCGACCCCTCGGAGGACCGCCTCCCCACCCCGATCGGGTAGTCAGGTCGGCGCCGACCGGCCAGGCGACCCGGTGCCCGACGCTCGGGGGAACCTGGCGTCGCGGCTAGCGGGGGCCGGGTGGGTGTTGCCGCGGGGGCTACGGCTCGGTCGGACGGAGTGGAGCCTGGTGGGGACGGTGTCCTCGCCCCTGGTCACCCCGGTGGACGGGGCGGGAATGGTCTCGGGTCAGGGTTGGGGCCTGGACTGGTGGATCGGAGCCGATGACCGCTGGCGCATTCCGGCCCGCGAGGCCTCTGTCCGCCAGTCGCTCCTCGGTGGAGCACCGGTGGTCGAGACCCTTCTGCGCGTACCCGGCGGCGAGGCCGTCCACCGCGCCTACGGCATCCGCTCGCCTCGCGAGGTCGGCGATGAGTGGGTGGTGTCCGAGGTCGAGAACCGGACCGCCGTTCCCTTTGCCACCGTGTTGGTGGTTCGCCCCTTCATGGCCGACGGTGTGGGTTCGGTGAGCGAGATCACCCTGGAGCCGGTCGAGGGTGGCCGGGGCCGCGATGTGGCCCACCTGGTCAGGGTGGACGGCCGACCCGCGGTGGTGGTGCCCCGACGGCCGGCTCGCGTCGCGGTCGGCAACGGTTCCGACGGTGATCTGGTGGAGCGGGTTCTGTCGGGCGCGGCCGATACCGAACTGTTGAGCGCGTCGTGCCCTGACGGGCTGGCCACCCTCGCCATGATCTTTCCCACCCCTCACACCGCGACCCTCCGGGCCGTGCTTCCCGTCGGCGATGTGGGGACCGCCTCGGTGGGCTACCCCGGTGTCGTGCCCGACGCCGCCACGGTGGCGTCGGGGTGGGAGGTGCATCGCCGCGGGCCCCGGCTCGAGGTGCCCGATCAGCACCTCACCTCGGCGCTCGCTCACGCTCGTGGGCATCTGAACCTGGCCCACGACGGCGAGGCGGTGCGGCGCGACGGCCTCGGTTGCGCCGATATGGAGTTGGGGGCGACCGAGGTGCTGCTCGGGACCTTCGATCTCCTCGACCGACCCGCCGACGTCGGAGTGGTGGTCGCCCGGTGGGTGGAGCGCCTGGCATCGGCGTCGCCCGAAGAGGACGCGGTGGTGCTCGCCGTCGTTGCCCGCCATTGGTGTGTCCACCGGGTCGACGCCCTGTTGGAGTGGATGTTGCCCGAGGTGGCGGCCGCGGTGGAGCGCATCGACAGGGCGGAGCGGAGGGGAGGCCTCGCCGACCCGGTGCTCAGGTGGCGGGTGGCGGGCTGCCTGGCAGCGGCGGGGCACATGTTGGAGTTGGCCGGCCAGCCCGACGCGGCGCGCTCGGTAGGAGCGTTGGCGGTAAAGGTGGGCGAAGGGGCGTCGGACCCTGTGTCGGGCACGGTGAGAGATGGGGCGACCGGAGTGGAGGGGGATGGCGCGGGGCAACCGCAGCGCGGTGGGAACGGCTTCGTGGATCGCCTCCTCCTCGCCCGAGGTGCAGAGCTCGATGCCCTTGTCGCCGAGGCCGGACCGCTGACCGCCTGGAGCGGTCCGGGGCCTTCGGGGCGGATGGTCGGTCACGACCTGGCCGCTTCGGCGGCCTTCGTCATCGCCCTGCGACACCAACTGGTCTCCGAGACGTCCGACGGTCTGGCGCTGGTTCCGGTGCACCCCGACGGCTGGTACGGCGGCGGGGTGGAGGTGCACGACCTTCCCACCGAGTGGGGCCGGGTTTCCTTCGGGATTCGATGGCACGGGATCCGGCCCGCCCTGTTGTGGGACCTCGAACCCCACGAGGGCGTGGGCCCGGTGGTGCTGACGGTGCCCGGTCTCGATCCAACCTGGTCCACGACCGACCAGCGCGGTGAGGCGCTGCTGGGCGAGGTCCGTCCCCCCGGCGGCCTGAAGTCTTTGACCGTGGTGGCCGAACATCCCGACATCGACCCGGTGATGCGTCGACCGGGGGCCGATCCTGGCCCGTCGTCGCTGCCGCTGGACCCGATGGGTGGCTCGTTCTCGTGACCGGACCCGACGAGGGGATGCCAACCCTGCAGGGGAAGGCGATACCGAGGCTGGTGAGGTCGAGGCCGGCGAAGTCGCTTCGGTCGAAGATCTGGCCGGCACCGACGCTGGAGGTGGGGTCGGGCGGGTCGACGAGCCAGCGTCTATGAGCCCTGGCCTGGGAGGTGCCCGCGCCGAACTCCTCCGGGAGTACGGCGTGGACGAGGATGAGATCGTCGAGGCCGACCGCACCGGTCATCTCACCTTGTTGTTGATGGATCGGTTGGCCTGCCCTGACGATCCCCGCTACGACGTCGACGACGTCGCGGCGTCGACGGGGCTCGAACCCGAGCTCATCTCCAGGATGTGGCGATCGTTGGGTCTCACCCTGCCCCGGGCCGGTGACCGTGCCTTCAGCGACGCCGACGTGGCGCTGCTGCGCTTCATCGGGCAGCTGTCGGCCACCGAGGTCATCGACCACGACCTGACCATGCAGATGGCGAGGGTGGTGGGCTCGTCCATGTCCCGCGTGGCCAACGCGGTCGTCGACGCGGTGGATCCCGGCGATGTCGATGTCGATGTCGATACAGACGAGCTCGATACAGACGAGCTCGACGGCAACGGCGGTGACCTCCGGGGAGGTGACGGCGAGTCACGTTCGGGCGATGCGATGGGCGACACGACGGCAAGGGGCGAGGCGTTCGCTGCCATCGCCCCCCTGATGGTTCCCAGCCTCACCGAGATCATGTCCCTGGTCTGGCGGCGGCACCTTCAGGCGGCGGCGCGGGCACGGATGGTGCGGGAGCAGGAGGCAGGTGACCCATCCCACATGGTGGTCGGGTTTGCCGACCTGGTGGGGTTCACCGCTCTCAGCCAGCAGATCGGCCCCCACGAGTTGGCCGATGTGGTCGAGCGGTTCGAGGCCCTCGCCTATGACACCATCGGCCACCTGGGTGGTCGGGTGGTGAAGATGATCGGGGACGAGGTCATGTTCGCGGTACCACACGAGCGGGCTGCGGCCGAGATCGCTCTGTCGTTGGCGGAGCGCTACGCCGCCGATGATGATCTGCCCGACGTTCGCGTCGGTCTGGCCTCGGGTCCTGTGCTTCAGCGCGAGGCCGACGTGTTCGGGCCGGTGGTGAACATGGCGGGGCGACTAGTGACCCTGGCCTTTCCGGCCACCGTGTTGTGTTCGGCGGAAGTGTGTGACGCCCTGGCGGGCGACGTGGACCTGGTGTGCCGCGACATCGGTTCCCGCAAGGTCAAAGACATCGGGCGGGTGCCGTTGTTCGTTCTGCGCCGAGCCGACGAAGCCGATGCGCCGAGGTCGACCCGGGACCGGGTCGGCGCCCGGTGGGCCGAACGGCAGGAGGCGAGGGTGGCCGAGATCGACGAGCGCCGGGCCCAGCGTCGCCGCAGCCGGTCCTCAGAACCTGACGGTCCCGGAGATGACTCCTCGGACTGAACTGTTCGGGGCGGGGGCGTAGGCCGTAGGCAGTAGGCCGACTCCGGTCAGGCGACGATCTCCACCGGGGTACCGGTCGGAGCCAGAAACGCCACCCGCGAGATGGCGTCGTTGGTCATCCTCACGCAGCCGTTGCTGATCGGCTGACCGAGCAGGTCGGGGCGGTTGGTCCCGTGGAGGGCGATCTGTCCGCTGCCGCCCTGGAAGCTCTGGAGTTTCTCGCTGAACCCGCTCACGCTGACCTGATGTGACCCGTAGGAGCCCTTGTCGTTGGCCAGGGTGACGATGCCGTCCACGAAGAAGTGCCCGAGCGGGGTCGGGGTGCGATCGCGCCCGACCGCTACCGTCTCTTGGAGGAGGACCTCGTCGGTGTCACCCTTGAAGACGGTGACCCTCCTTGCCCCCACCTCGACCTGGATCCGGTTGGGTACGTAGCGCACCGAGACCTGGTCCTTCTTGACGTAGGCCTCGAGCCCGTTGGGCCGGCTGGAAACCCTGACCTTCAGGTATTCGGGACCGTCCTCGAGCACCTCGAACACCACGGCCAGGCCTTCGTGGGTGGGGTTGTCCAGCCACGGCTTCTCGGCGTAGGCGACGCCGGGGCTGCTGTAGAGGTCGACGATCGGACCGGCGGCGTCGGCCACCATGAACCCTTCGGGGGTGGGCTTGGCGGTGGTGGTGGTTCGTCGGGGAGCGGTGGTCGTCACCGGCGCAGCCACCGGCTTGGGATCGGAGTCGCGGTCCAAGAAGAAGATGACCCCGCCTACCAGGAGCACCAGGACGGCGCCGATCAACGGGAGGAGGCGGGCAGAGGGGCGCTGCATCCCGCCAGCCTAACTTTGGGGCGGTCTTGTCCAGCAGTCGCGGCCGACGGGTTCAGGGGCTGAGAGAGGGGTGACGGTCATGGGGTTTCGGCCTGCGTCTCGTCCAGTTCGATGGTGACCACCTGGTGGGGGAGCAAGGGGGTGGAGCCGTCGAAGGTTGCCCCTGTCGCGGCACCTCGGAGGTCGGTGTGGCGGCCGGTTCGCCCTGCGATCGTGAGGGTCACGGTGTCGTCGGTTGGGTTGAAGGCCCTGACTTCGAGGGCTCCGTCGTCTCGTCGGGTGAGAGCGGAGATCTCGGCTCCGTCGACGGTGAGGGCTGAGGCAGCCTGTCCGCGGTCACCCCATCGGGCGGCCGGCAGGTGGGCGACGAGCAGCGGGGTGAAGGCGTCCTCGGCGATCTCGTAGGGGTTGCGGGTTCCGGTGTGTACTGCCAGGTCGGCTCGGAACGGGCCGTACATCTGGGCCTCCGGGGTGGGGGTGGAGGGTCCGGCGGGGAGTGCCCGGGTGGCCATCGGTCCTCGGGAGATGACACCGACGGCACGGAACAGGGTCACCGCCAAGGTGTGGCCGAGGCGGTCGGATGGGACGGGGTCACCGGTCGGGATCAGGTCCGGGTCCGGGGAGCCAACCGACGGGGTGGGCGAGGGTCCCTCGGTCAGCACCTCGTATTCGGGTAGCCCGTCGTGGGCCACGGTCAGCCCCCCGGCCCGGACGAACCCTCGGCTCGGATAGGTCGCCAGGCCGAGCTCGTTGGGTCCGCCCTCGGCTTCCAGCCCCCGGTGGACGGTGGTGAAGGCGCATCCCGCCTGGGACCCCGACGCCGGTTGAGGGAGGGGGAAGTGCATGCGCAGCCGGTGGTCGCGGCTGCGGTTCTCCACCTCGATGCTGATGCGGACGAGATCTTCGCCAGCGTGAAGTTCGAGGGTGGTGACGACCTCGGTGGGCACCGACCCGGTGCGGCGTCCGTCCACGGCTCGTTCGGGCCAGCGGTAGCGGCGGACGATCTCGATCCGGCCTCTCACCGGTCCCGCTTCGCACACGCTCACCTCGACGTGTTCGGGGCGGTTCACGGTGGTCTCATCGACGGTGGGGCACCAGTTGTAGGTGTCGCCGACGTCGCCGTCGTCGACGAGGAGCCCGAGCCCGGCGATCCCGTCGAGGGTGAAGGTCCCGTCGCCCCGGTCTACGTCGATCGTCACCAGGCCGTTGGTCAGGCCTGAACCGGCCGCTCGCACGGCGTGGTCACCGAGGGGGGCGGGGGCGAGGCCCCGCCAACCGAACCCCGGGACCGCAGCGGTGCGAACCAGCACCTCCTGGGTGGCGGTGGCCCGCACGGTCTCGAGGGTGACGGTGGCGGCGGGGTCACCCGCGATTGACAGGAGCTCGGCTCCGAGCTCCTCGGCGTCGATGTCGGGGGTGGCCCGGTCGGCGTGGAGCCTGGCCGTCCACCGCCGGGTGGGGGTGTCGGCGGGTTCGGCCGGCACCAACTCCACTCGGCTCACCTTGGGATCTTCCAGGGCGGCCCGCAGCACCACCGGCACCGCTTCTGATGCGACCAGGGTCGGTCCGACCATCACGGCGGGTCGAACGGAGATCTGCTGGGTGTCGGGTGGGGCGACCTCGCCCGCCACGATGGCGGTCACGGTTCCCGCCCGGGCTCGTGCCCGTGAGTTGACGGCGACGAGCGGTTGCCCCGAGGCGGCGAGCACCCGGATCAGTGCCCGGTCGGTCAGCGCCTCTGCCACGCGGGTCGCCTCGGCGTAGCGGTGCAGGACGGCGGCGTTCACCTCGTCGGCCGAGCACCCACAGATCGAGTCGTGGGCAGCGTTGCGGATCAGCTCCAGCCAGGCCGAGTCCAAGAACTCGCCCGGCCAGTCCGGGGCGGGCATCCAGCCGGCCAGCAGCGGTTCGGCGATCTGTTCCAGCCACCGTTCGGCCCGGGCCGCGGCCTGTTTTACGTCGGTGCGGCACGACGCAACCCCCATCAACAGGTTCGACCGTGCCCCCGACCGCAGCTCTCCCCGCCAGGACGGAAGGTCCTCGGTCGGGGCCCGGTTGAGGTGTTCGGCCAGGGATGTGATCTCGAAGGTCTCGTCGCCGGCAGCCTGGGCCCGGGCGAGAACCTCGGGCAGACGGGGGTCGGGGAGCTGGTGGTCGGTCCCGTTCATCCACAGCACCCGGGATCCGACTCGGTTGCCGTGACCGGATCGGAAGGCGGCGATCTTGCCCAGGAGGGCCTCGCCGTCGGTGGGGAGGCTGGCGCCGTTGCCGTATCCGTCGGGGAGGTACTCGGCGCGGACCCGGGACCCGTCGGGTGATTCCCACCAGAACGCCGGCGCGTCGAGGCTCCGGGGTACTCCCCGCCACACCACGGCATGGTCGAACCCGAAGCCGGTGAGGATCTGAGGCATCTGGGCGACGTGGCCGAACATGTCGGGCAGGTAGCCCACCGCCATGGCGCCGCCCAGTTCCGCTGCTCGGCGTAGACCGAGGCGAAGGTTGCGGACGTGGGTCTCGCCCGACACCAGGAACTCGTCGGGCAGCGTGTACCAGGGGCCCATGGAGAGACGGCCCCGACGGTTCAGGTCCGCCAGCCGGTCCCGGGCGTCGGGTCTCATCGCGAGGTAGTCGTCGATCACCGCCATCTGGCCGTCGAGCTGGAAGTGGCGGTAGGTCTCGTCGGTCTCGAGGGTGTCCAACAAGGCGTCGAGGAGTTCGACGAGCTGCATCCGGAAAACCGGGAACGGCTTGTACCACTCCCGGTCCCAATGGGTGTGGGGAACGACGTGGACGGAGGCCATCTCGGAAGGCTAGAGCTCCCATCGGGGGGTCGGTTCTGGCACCATCGTGTCGTGCGAGTGGCTTTCGGTACCGATCTGGCCAATCCGGTGACCGCCGCGGTGGTGGCGGCACTGGAGGCGTCGGGTCACGAGGTGGTCCAGGACCTGACCTCGACGTGGCCCGAGGTGGGTCGCCGGGTCGGGGAGGCGGTGGCCGAAGGTTCGGCCGACGCCGGGGTCGTTTGTTGTTGGACCGGGACGGGGGTGTCGATCGCCGCCAACAAGGTGCCGGGGGTGCGAGCCGCGTTGTGCGTCGACGCCGAGACGGCGCGGGGTGCCCGCCGCTGGAACGATGCCAACGTGTTGGCGTTGAGCCTGCGCCTGTCCTCCGAGGCGGTGGCGGTGGAGGTGGCCGAGGCGTTCTTCGCCACGGTCGACGTCGACCCTGACGAGCGTCCGAACATCGACCGGGTCGAGGGCTGAGGACCGAAGGCGTCTGCCCCGGGGGTTTGGGCCGGGGGTTTGAGCCGGACGGGACGATAGGTTTCCAAACATGCCCAAGTACGTGATGTTGTCCACCCTCGGCCCCGATGGCTACGCCCGGTTGCGCGACAACCCCGAGCGCCTCCTGGAGGTCAACGCCGACGTCGAGGCGATGGGTGTGAAGGTGCTGACCCAGTACGCCCTACTCGGCCAGTACGATTTCATCTCGATCCTCGAGGCCCCCGACGAACGCGCCGTGGCGCGCCTGGCCACCACCCTGTCGGCCCGAGGCACGCTGAAGACCTTGACCCTCACCGCCATCGAGGTGGAGGACTACATCGAGACCTTGGGCGGCGGTACCGGATCCTGACCGGTGCCGGTCGGATCGCCCCGACTCCCGCCGATCACATCCACCACATCGAGTTCTTGCGTTCGCGCCTGACGTCCTCCGCGCTGAACTCCGCCTCGAGCACCTCCTGGTCATAGCGGCGACGCAGCCGGTAGCCGACCTCGGTGACCTCCATGACCACGAAACCCTTGGACCAGGATCCGTCGAACCGGTTGAGCACCTCGACCTTTGTGCCTTCGAGCAGGCGCGCCTTGTCCGACGGCTTGTCGTTGGGGTCCTGGTCGGTCACGTTCGAACTGTAGGACCTTCTCAGGAGGCGAGCGGCAGGCTGCCGGTCACGAAGGTCGGCGGCCCCGGCGGTAGCTTTTCTGGCCGTGGCCGCCGGCTCTCCTCCCCGTTTGCGCCAAGCGCTGAAGCGTCAGGCCCCGGGGCTGGCGGCGGAGCGGGAACTGTGGGCGGAGGGCCACGAGGTGGTGGTGGGGGTCGACGAGGTGGGGCGGGGAGCTTGGGCCGGGCCGCTCACCATCGCCGCGGTGGTGCTGCCCCGTGACCGACGGG
>JAGQSO010000224.1 GCA_020439505.1 Acidimicrobiales bacterium | reverse complement strand
TCCTGAACGAACGACGGGGGCGGGGGTGGGAGCGATGTACTGCATGGCGCTGCCTCGTGGAGCTGGGTGCCTGGGGGCCGACACCGTTGGGCAACAGTAGGAATCGACACCTTTCACGACCTACTTGACCAACTCGCCAACAGTGGTGATTTCCGCCACACCCCGTGACCGTACGGGCTGCGCCAAAGACACCCAGACCCTGAACCGTTTGCACGGTTGCGAGCTTGCGAGCAACTGGGCAAACGCCGTCAGCCCCCGCAACGAAGTGAGGACCGGGCTGGCGGAACCAGAAATCGTCCGCCAAAGGCGGTCCACGAGAACCGGACAGCGTGCCGCGCCAAGGACACTCACACCCCTGAGCCGGATGCCGGAACGGCACGAAGTGCCGGCAGGCACGTCAGTGCTTGAACTGGCGCTCTCCGGTGAAGAGCATGGCCACGCCCAACTCGTCGGCTCTGGCGATGTTGGCCTCGTCTTTGACCGACCCGCCAGGTTGGACGATCACCGCCACGCCGGCGGCCGCCGCAGCTTCGATGCCGTCGGGGAACGGGTAGAAGGCGTCGCTGGCGCAGGCGCCACCGGCGGCGCGGCCCGCCGCCTTCTCGGCCGCGATCTGACCGGCCTCGACCCGGTTCTGCTGGCCGGCACCGATGCCCCAGGCCACACCGTCCTTGGCCAACACGATCGAGTTGGAGGTGACGGCGGCGCAGATGCGGAAGGCCAGCGCGGCATCGGCTCGCTCGGCATCGGTGGGCTGGCGCTGGGTGACCACCCGCCACTCCGACGGCGGGGTGACCAGACGGTGAGGTTCCTGAACCAGCCATCCGCCCGAGATCGGGCGAAGGTGGCGGACAGCCGCGATCGGGGGAACCGCCTCCAGCAGGCGGGTGTTCTTGCGCTTGGCCTGGAGTCGCTCCACCACGCCGGGGCCGTAGCCGGGGGCGATCACCACGTCGGCCTGGGCGGCGGCCACCATGGCTTCGACGGTGGCGTCGTCGACGGGCTGGTTGAGGGCCACGATCCCCCCGAAGGCGGAGCGCGGGTCGCAGTCGAAGGCCTTGTCGTAGGCGTCGGCCAACGTGTCGGCCACCGCGGCACCGCACGGGTTGGCGTGCTTGATGATGGCCACCGCCGGACGGGCAGGGGCGACGGTGCCCCCCAGGGATCCGAGGTCGTGGGCCAACAACCAGGCGGCGTCGGCGTCGAACAGGTTGAGGTAGCTGAGAGCCATCCCGCCGTGCTGGGTGGCGGTGGCCCACCACGGGTCAGCGCCTTGGTCGCGGTAGAGGGCGGCGGCCTGGTGGGGGTTCTCGCCGTAGCGCAGGGTCCGGTCCTCGCGGGTGGCGGCCACGTGGAGGGTGGGGGCCAGAAGGTCACCGGCCTCGGCGTCGAACCAGGCCACCACCCCGGCGTCATAGGCCGCGGTGTGGGCGAAAGCGGTGCGGGCCAGGCGGCGACGGGTATCGGCCGACAGCCCACCCTCCCGGCGGATCTCCTCGAGCACCACCGGGTACTCGGCCGGGTCGACCACCACCCCCACCTGGGCGTGGTTCTTGGCCGCGGCCCGGGTCATGGCGGGACCCCCTATGTCGATCAGATCCTCGGCGGTTCCGCCGCCGTGGGTGAAGGCCGCGGGGTCCGATCCGAACGGGTACAGGTTGGTGACCACCAGGTCGATCGGCTCGATCCCGTGGGTCTCCATGTCGGCTACGTGGTCGGCCTTGGTGCGATCGGCCAGGATCCCGCCGTGCAGCTTTGGGTGCAGGGTCATGACCCGGTGGCCGAGGATGGCCGGGAACCCGGTGAGGGTCTCGGTGTCGGTGACCGTCAGCCCGGCATCCCTCAACGTCGTCGCCGTGCCGCCGCTGGACACCAGGTCCCAGCCCAGCTCGGCCAGACCCGAGGCCAGCTCGACGATGCCGGTCTTGTCGTACACGGAGAACAGCGCCCTCATGGCGTGGTGTCCCTTCTGGGGTTGGTGGTGTGGGCGCGGGTGATCACGGAAGCACCGTGCCCCGCTCGATGATGGAGAGCACCGTCTCGGGGTAGATCCGACGCTCCACCGCCTTGATCCGCTCGTGGAGGCTGGACTCGGTGTCGCCGTGGAGGACCGGCACCGCCTCCTGGGCCAGGATCAGCCCGGTGTCCACATCGATGCCGGCGACGTGGACCGTGCATCCCGACACCCGCACCCCGTAGGCGAGGGCGTCGCGCACCGCGTGCCAGCCTTTGAACGCCGGGAGCAGCGCCGGATGGGTGTTGAGAATCCGGTCGGGGTAGGCGTCGTGCATGGGCTGGGAGAGGATGGTCCCGAAGCCGGCCATCACCACCAGGTCGATCGAATGGCGGTCGAGTTCCCGGGCCAGCCGCCGGCAGTAGTCGTCACGGTCGAAGTCGTCTCCGAAGCTGTTTCGCTCGACCAGCTCGGCGGGGATGTCCCGCTCGGCGGCGAGCCCCAGCCCCGGGCAGGTCCGGTCGGCCACCACCAACGCCACCGGAACCCCGGCGTCGAGCATGGCGGTGAGGATGCTCCCCGTTCCCGACACCAACACCGCGACACGCACGGGGCGCGACGCTACCGATTGGGCCCGACCGGCCCCCAACCAGACGGGGGGAAACGGTCCGCCCACCACCGGTACGACCTGCACTACGTTGACGATCAAGCTCCCAAGCCACACGCCACAGGAGGCGGGAATATGGATCTGACCAAGCTCACCCTCGGAGACAAGGTCCTGGCCGGGTCCGGCCTGGCCTTGTTCATCTTCTCGTTCTTTCCCTGGTTCGGAGTTGACGGTTACGGCGGAGGCGGCAACGCCTGGGACGTCGGCTTCTTCACCGGCATCCTCCCCACCCTCATCGGCATGTTGTTGGTCGCATACGTGGTGTTGACCAAGCTGGTCGACGGCGTGCAGATCCCCGAGCTGCCGGTTCCCGAAGGTCTCGCGGTCTTGGGTCTCGCCGGGGTGGCCGCCCTGCTGATCGTGCTGCGCCTGCTCATGGGCTACGAGGTGCTGGGCTTCGACCTGGACCGCAAGGCCGGCCTGTTCCTGTCCACCCTCGCCGCCCTCGGCATGGCCGGTGGGGCATTCCTCAAGTTCCAGGAAGACGGTGGAGAGCTGCCCAAGAGCGGCGGCCAGTCCAGCGGCCAGCCCCCGACCCCCTTCTGAGCTGAGCTACCGGGATCTTTCGTCGGGCGCCCTGGGGGCCCAGACCTGGGCACCATCGATGGCGGTGACGCGGACGTAGTTCTCGCGCACCCAGCGGTCGATGGCGGTGAAACGGGTTAGCGGGTAGGCGTCGTAGTCGCGGATGGCGGCGGTGGACGTGTCGATCACCAGTTGGGGTGGGTTGCGCCGGAACGACCGGAATAGGGCGGTGGAGGCACCGTCGGTGGCGTCGTCGAGGGTTTCGGGGCCCGGCTCGCGACCGCCGGAACGACCGGTGATGAAGTCGCTGTGAACCAGGGCACCGCCGGGCGGACGATCTCCGACCCAGTGCACCTCCGGGAAGTTGCCCCACACGAACACCGTGTCACCCGGATCGGTGTGGGCGTCGACGTAGGCGGCGAGCGGGTCGGGGTCGGGCAAGGTCCGGAAGGTGTCGGGAGAGAAGGCGAAGGCCACCGCCAATGCCGTCGGAACGGCCACCCCGGCCAGCGCCAACCGGACCGCCCGGCCCTCGAGGTGAGCCAGCCGCGGGGCCACCAGGACCACGGCGGGCGGGAGCACCTGGAGCCAGTAGTGGCCGAAGAACCGGAACCCGGCTAGCACTCCGGCGCACCCGGCGAACACCCACAGCCACAGGTCGATGTCGCTGCGCCAGCCGTCCCAGCTTCGAATCCGGTCCCGGCCGGCGAGGACCCCCGACACCACCAGGGTCAGATGGAAGACCACGAAGATGGCGACGGTGGCGGCGAAGCGCCCCAGCGTCGGTCCGAGGGCCACCTCCGACAGCACGTATCCACCGGTCCCCGAGAACGTCCAGGCCCAGAACTCGCTGAACGGCACCACCAGCCCGGCCGCCGCCACCGTCACCGCCGTCGCCCCGAGGAAGGTCGCGACCCGTAGAACCCGCAGGGTCGCAGGCCCGGGGTCAAGAGTCGATCCACGGTCGGCCCACCACGAGGCGGCCAGACCCGCCACGATCCCGGCGATCCAGGACTGACGGCTCAGCACCGCCACCCCCAACGCCGCTCCCGCCAACGCGCTGGCCGGCACGGTCCCCCGCCGGGCCCACACCACCGCCACCGCGCCGGGGAACAGGGCCAGGTGCGCGTAGTTGGCGGCTTGGGCGTCCACCGGGAAGAAGGCCACCGCCCCACCCACCGTCAACAGCGCGGCCCACCACCCGGCGCGGGCCCCGTGGCGACGACGGGCGTCCAGGCCCAGAACCAGGGCCGCCCCGGCTAGTCCCAGGGCCGCCACCAGGTGCAGCGGTCGCAGATCGGTGGACCCGGTGAGACGGAACGAGGCCTCGTACACGAAAGGCGGCAAGGGCGGCTTCCGGTCGATGGCATCCACGTAGAGGGTCCCGCCGTCACGAATCGTGATGGCCTGCGATGCGATGGCAGCCTCGTCGGGGTCGAACAACTGGTGCACGTAACCCGGGGTGCGCACGACCAGCGCCAAGGCCACCACCACCGCAAGGAACACCCAGGTCGGGCGCAGCAGTTCTCGCACACGAACAGAAGCGGTCACGGGCGCACGACGCTACCGGGCGGACGTGCCACGATGAGACCGTGGTGTACCTGTTCGCCCACCGGGGTGGTTTCGACAGCGGCGGACCCGAGAACACGATCGCCGCCTTCGCCCGAGCCCTGGAACTGGGGGCGGCGCTCGAGTCAGACGTGAGGCTGTCGGTGGACGGGGTACCGGTGCTGGTCCACGACCACCAGTTCTCGGGTTCATCGCTTCTTCCCCGCCGGGTCCGTCGTCTCACCGTCGACCGCCTGGAACGGATGGGGACGCTGACGTTGCGCCGTCTGTACGGGGAACTGGGTTCGGGCTTCCACCTCTCCTTGGATCTCAAGGACCGCGACGCCGGCCCCGCCACCATCGCCGTGGCCCGCGAGGCCGGCGACGTGTCGCGCCTGTGGCTGGTGCACGACAGCATCCCGTTACTCCAGCGACTGCGCCGCCTGGCCCCCGACGTTCGGTTGATGCACGAGACCAGACTCCGCGACCTGGCCCGTACCTCCACCACCCCCGAGGCCAACATGGATCTGCTGGCCCGCTGGAAGGTCGACGCCCAGAACACCCATTGGGCGCACTGGACCCCCGCGTTGCTCGACGCCGCCCACCAGCGAGGCCTCCTGGCCTTCGGCTCCATCGCCCAGGAACGATCGGACATGGTGCGGGCGCTCGGCAAGGGGCTCGACGGGCTGTACACCGACCACGTCGAGAGGCTGGTAGGCGTGGCCCGGGAGCTGAACCTGGAGCGGACTCCTTGACACCCCCCACCGTCGAGCTGACCGGGACCCCGATCCGGGCGGTGCTGTTCGACTTCGGCCACACCCTGTTCGCCCATGCCCCCGGCCCCGCGGTGATCGAGACGGAAGCGGCCCGACTGGGCCAGCCGCTGTCCCCCGGCGAAGCCGCCGACCTGTGGGCCGAGATCGACGCCGCCGCGATGGACCCCGCCGAGGTGGCCCGGGGTCGCGACTTGAACGGCGAGGTCTGGCGGACCCGGTGGTCGGTTCTCTACGGCCTGGCGGACCGCTCGGTCCCCGGCCTGGGCGCGGCCGTCGATCACAGCTTCCACGACCCGTGGGCCTGGATCCCCTACGCCGACACCGCTCCCACCCTCGAAGGCCTGGCCGCCGCTGACGTGGCGGTGGGGGTGGTCAGCAACACCGGTTGGGACGTCCGCGCCCCGTTCCAGGTGCGGGATCTGGACCGCCACGTCACGTCGTTCACGCTGTCCTACGAATGCGGGTCGACCAAACCCCGACCCGAGATCTTCCACCAGGCGTGCCGGGCCATCGGATCACGCCCCGAAGACACCCTCATGGTCGGAGACGACCCGGTCGCCGATCCCGGCGCCCTGGCTGCGGGCCTGGGAGGTCTGGTCCTGTTGGACCCCTCCACCCCTCTCGGCGACCCCCACGGTCTGGAAGTGGTCCTGGAGATTCTCAGGGTTCGGTGAGAAGGATCGAGCGGTCGAGATCGGCGACGTCGGTGGTGCCGGTGAGGCCGAGGGCGACGTCGATGTCGGACTTGATCACCCGCAGGACGTGGGCCACGCCGGCCTCGCCTTTACCGGCAACCGCCCAGGCCCAGGCCCGCCCGATCAGGCAGGCCTTGGCGCCGAGGGCCATGAGCTTGACCACGTCTAGGCCCGAGCGCACCCCTCCGTCGACCAGCACGTCCATCTGGTCACCAACCGCCTCGGCGATGCCCGGCAGCGCCGACACGGTCGAGGACACCGCGTCCAACTGACGGCCACCGTGGTTGGACACCACCAGCCCGTCGACACCGGCGTCGGCGGCCCGGCGAGCATCCTCGGTGTCGAGCACGCCCTTGACCACCAGCTTCCCGGGCCAGTTCTCGCGCACCCAGGCGATGTCGTCCCAGGTGACGCTGGGATCGAACTGGTTGTCGACCCATCGCCGGAACGCCACCGGGGTCTTGGCCCCCGGCACCACCTGCTCGAGGTTGCCGAAGATCAACGGCTTGCCCCCCACCGCCACCTCACGCACCCAGCGGGGGTGGCCGGCGATGTCCATGCCTCGGCGCAGCTTGGCCAGACCGCTGGCCTCGCCGGTCATGGCGTTGCGGGTGTCACGGAACCGGGCGCCTACCACCGGCAGGTCGACGGTGAGGATCAGTACCGGCACGTCGAGCGAGGCGGCCTTGGCCATCAGGCCTTCGGCGAAGCTGCGGTCGCGCATCACGTAGAGCTGGAACCACGGCGGACGGCTGGAGGCTCCCGCCACCTCGTCGAGACCGCAGATCGACACCGTCGACTCGACGAAGGGCACCCCGGCGGTGGTGGCAGCCCGGATGGCTTGAACCTCGGCCCGGGGGGCGAACATGCCGGCCATGCCCACCGGAGCCAGGATCACCGGCGTGGCCAGCTCCTGGCCGAGCACCATGGTGGCCTGGGTGCGGGTCTCAACGTCGACCATCACCCGCTGGCGCAGCTTGATGGCCTCCAACTCCGAGACGTTGGCCCGCATCGTCGATTCCTCGTAGGCGCCACCGTCGATGTAGTCGAAGAGCTGGCGGGGCAGCCGCCGCCGAGCCAGCTCTCGGTAGTCACCAATGGTGGCCGGAGCAACGCCAAGCGGACGGTCAGCAGTAAAGCGCATACCCGCCGACCGTACCC
>JAGQSO010000032.1 GCA_020439505.1 Acidimicrobiales bacterium | reverse complement strand
GCCGCGGGCCGGATGGGTGCGACCGTCTGTCGAGCGGTGGACGAACACCCCGAACTGGAGCTGGTGGTCGCCGTCGATCCCGGCGCCGCCGGGCTGCCGTTGAGGGAGGCGACCGGTGTCGACGTCGAGATCGAGGTGGCCGGGCGTCCCGAACATCTCGACGTCGTACCTCAGGTGATGGTCGATTTCACCCACCTGGACGCGGCCCGTCACAACCTGGCGTGGTGCGCGGAGCGGGGGGTGCACGCGGTCGTCGGTACGACAGGCTTCACGGCCGAGGACTTGGACCGGTTCCGTTCCACGTTCACCGATTCGAACTGCCTCATCGCCCCGAACTTCGCCATCGGTGCCATCTTGATGATGCGCTTCGCCGAACTGGCGGCCCCGTACTTCGAGACGGCCGAGGTGATCGAGTACCACCACGACGCCAAGCTGGACTCACCGTCGGGCACGGCGATGCGCACCGTCGAACGGATGGCCGCGGCCAACGCCGACTGGGCTCCGGACCCGACCGTCACCCACACCGTCGCCGGCGCGAGGGGAGGCGAAGCCGCACCGGGCATCAGGGTGCATGCGGTGCGGATGCGGGGGATGGTGGCCCACCAGGAGGTGCTACTGGGCACCACGGGTCAGACCCTTCAGATTCGCCATGACTCTTATGACCGGACCAGCTTCATGCCCGGAGTGGTCCTGGCCTGTCAGCGCATCGCCGATCACCCCGGTGTCACGGTGGGGCTGGACCCGCTGCTCGACCTGTAACCCCGGGCGGGAGGGCCGTCAGCCTTCGTCGTGGGGGAGCGACTCGGCCTCGATCTCTTGGATCTCTTCCTCGATTCGCAGCAGGTCCTCGACATCCTCGCGCCCGCCCTTGCGGTCGCCCCAGATGGTGAAGGCGACCATGGCGATCGAAAGAGCGAGAAGAGGCCATCGATAGTCGGCGATGAAGCCCCGGAGCGAGGTGAGCTGGTTCTCGAACAGGGCGGAGAACATCCGTACCAGGACGAGTCGCACGGCGGTGCCCACGACGTTGGCGGCCATGAACGCCCCCCAACCCATGCCCGCGGCGCCGGCGAACAGGCACACCGGGTTGTTGGGGGCGATGGCCACCACCGGGAGCTGGGCCTTGTCGAACCATTGTTCCAACTGGCGCAGCAGCCCGCCGTAGGTGGGGGCGGTCCGTTCCATCCAGCGGATGGCGCCGTCGCCGTACCAACGGCCGAGCAGGAAGAACAGCGGGTCTGGGCCGATTAGGCGCAGGAAACCCACCAGGTAGAACGACCAGGCGTCGAGTTCGCCCGCGGCCAGGGCGAGGTTGCGGTTCTGGGCGTTGAGGGCGATGAACAACAGGGGCCGCTCGGTCACCAGTACCGACAGGAACGCGTTGCCGACGTAAGAGGCGACCACGAAAGTGATGAGGGTCCCGACCACCAGGTTGCGGGCCAGCGCGGAGGGTGGTCCGGGATGGGTGCGGCCGGATTCGGCACCGGCTTGATCGTCGGTGTTATCCCCTGAGGGCGAGGAATTGTCAGGGGTCGCAGCGTCCAAGGGAGCCAAGTGTGACAGGTCCGGGGTAACCGGCAGGGACAGGCGGCCGGTGGCCGTCCGCGGGCCAACTTCGGGAGGGCTAACTTCGGCCGCTCAACCCGTCGTTCCATACCCAAGGGGTTTCGCCATGCAAGGTCTGATGCAGGACTTCCCGCTCACCATCCCTCACCTGTTCTCGAGGGCCGAGACCCTGTTCGGCGACAAGCAGATCGTCACCGCGCTCCCGACCGGTGTCACCCGGACCACCTACGCCGAGTGGGCCGAGCGGACCCGCCGTCTCGGCGGCGTGCTCGACACCCTCGGCATCTCCGCCGACGGCCGGGTGGCCACCTTCTCGTGGAACACCCAGCGTCACCTAGAGCTCTACTTCGCCGCACCCTGCACCGGCCGGGTACTGCACACATTGAACCTCAGGCTGTTCCCCGAACAGGTCACCTACATCGTGAACCATGCCGAGGACGAGGTGATCTTCGTCGACAAGACCGTCGCCGGCCTGCTGTGGCCACTCCTGTCGACCTTCACCACCGTGCGCCACATCGTCGTGGTCAACGACGGCGGCCCCTTCGACACCTCCGAGGTGCCCGAGGGCATGGAGGTCCACGACTACGAGGCCCTGCTGGCCGAGGCATCCCCGGTCCAGTGGCCGGCCATCGACGACGAGAACCGGGCCGCCTCGATGTGTTACACGAGCGGCACCACCGGCAACCCCAAGGGGGTGGTGTACAGCCACCGCAGCACGGTGCTGCACACCATGGCCGCGATGTTCGCCGACTCGGTCGGCATCTGTGAGGCCGACCGGATCCTGCCGGTGGTGCCGATGTTCCACGCCAACGCGTGGGGTCTGGCCCACGCCGGTGTGGCGTCGGGAGCGGACCTGATCATGCCGGGCCCGGATCTGAGCCCGCCGTCGCTGGCCAAGCTCATCGAGGAGGAGCGGGTGACGGTCGCCGCCGGAGTTCCCACCATCTGGATGGGGGTCCTGCCCGAACTGGCCGGCCGGGACACCTCGGCGCTTCGCATCATTCCCTGCGGTGGATCGGCGGTACCCAAGGCGTTGTCGGAGGGCTTCCGCGAGCAGGTCGGCCTTCCCATCCTTCAGGCCTGGGGCATGACCGAGACCAGCCCGGTGGCCACGGTGAGCAAGATCAAGTCCACCCTGGCCGACCTGCCCGAGGAGAAGTTGGCCGATCTGCGCGCCACCCAGGGCCTACCGGTCCTCGGGGTGGAGATCAGGGTCGTGGACCAAGCGACGGGCGAGCCGGTCAAGCGCGACGGCATAGACCGGGGTGAACTCCAGGCCGCCGGACCCTGGATCGCCCGTACCTACTACAACGACGAGCGTTCCGATGAGTCCTTCACCGCCGACGGTTGGCTGCGTACCGGCGATGTCGCCACCATCGACGCCGAGGGCTACGTGCGCCTGGTCGACCGGACCAAGGATGTGGTCAAGAGCGGCGGGGAGTGGATCTCGTCGGTGGAGCTCGAGAACGAGATCATGGCCCACCCCAAGGTGGCCGAGGCGGCGGTGATCGGGGTCGCCCATCCGAAGTGGCAGGAACGTCCGCTGGCCTGCGTGGTGGTCAAGCCGGGCGAGGAACTGACCCGCGACGAGGTACTGGAGTTCCTCGAACCGCGCGTCGCCAAGTGGTGGCTGCCCGACGACGTGGTGTTCATCGACGAGGTACCCAAGACCAGCGTGGGCAAGTTCTCCAAGAAGGACCTGCGCGACCGCTTCAAGGACCACGTCCTCCCGACGGCCTAGGACGATCGGCCGGGAGGCACACCTCCCGGCCGAATCGGCAAGGTGCGGATCGGGGCCGAGGCGATGCGTTTGTCTGGTCGTCGGGGTGTAGCCGTAGCCTCGGGCCGTGTCGCGCTACCGCTTTGCCCTACGGCCATGGTGGATCGTGTCTCACGTTTTCGTGGCGGCCCTGGTTACCGCGATGGTCAGCGCCGGTTTCTGGCAGCTCAGCCGGCTCCAAGAGAAGCGCGACCGAAACGAACGAGTGGCCGCCCGCACCGCAGAGGCACCGGTGGATGTCAAGGGATTGGCGGCGCCGGGCGATTTCGGCGCCGCCGACGGCCTGGAGTTCCGTCGGGTCACCGCCACCGGTACGTACCTGGCTGACCACGAGGTGCTCGTGAGGTCTCGGAGCCTGGAGGGGTCGCCGGGGTCTTGGGTTCTGACGCCGCTGGCTCTCGACGACGGAACGGCGGTGGTGGTCAACCGCGGCTGGATCCCCAACAACGGCGAGCTTCACGAGGTGCCCGAGACCAGCCGTGCTCCCCGGGGCCGCGTCGATGTGACCGGTTTGGTGCGCCTCACCGAGACCAGGGGCAGCTTCGGTCCCCGCGATCCGGCGACCGGGAAACTGACCGACCTGGCCCGAGCCGACATCGCCCGTCTGGACCAGCAGGTCGACGGAGATCTGTTGCCGTTGTGGGTGCAGATGGTGACCCAGGATCCGCCTCCCGACCTCGACCACGAACCGGCGCCGGTTCCGGTGCCCACCATGGACGAGGGCCCGCACTTCTCCTATGCGGTGCAATGGTTCATCTTCTCCACCGTGGCCGTGGTCGGTTATCCGCTGATCTTGCGCAAGCGGGCGGCGGAGGGTGCCCCGCCCCATGCGAGTGAGTCCCCCGAGGGTTGAGGTCTCGTGCCGTACAGTCAGGGTCGGTGGCCGACGACTCCCGTACCCGGATCCTCGCCGCCACGGTCGTGTGCTTGGGGCGCTACGGGATCGCCAAGACCACGGTGGACGATGCCGCCCGTGAGGCCGGGGTGGCCAGGGCAACCGTCTACCGGCACTTCGGTGATGGCAAGGACCAGCTGATCGCCGAGGCCATCACCTGGGCCGTCGCCCAGTTCTTCAACGACCTGGCCGAGGCGGTGGCCGACTCGCCTGACTTCGCCACCATGTTGGAGAGGGCGCTGGTCCACGCCCATCGGGCGGTCGATGAACACGAGGTCCTCCAGAAGGTGATGGAAACCGAGCCGGAGCGGCTCCTGCCCCAACTGACCCAGTCGGCTCCGCTGGTCCAGGCCGCGGTCAAGGGCTACTTCGCCGAGTGGCTTTCTCGCGAGGATTTGTGCGACGGGGTGGAGGCCGATCGGGCGGCCGACTGGCTGAGTCGCATGGGACTCTCGTTCATCATCTCGGGCGGCCGGTGGGATCTGGGGGACCCGGCCGTGGTCTGCCGACTGGTGCGCGAGGAACTGTTGATCGGCATCTTGGCCGCGCCGGGTCCGGATCACACCCACCTCGGATGACCCCCCATGTGAAGGGGTGATCACTGGTATCGGTGCGACCGATGTCACGCCGAGGGTCGTTGACGATGAGACAGATTGTTTCTTATTGTCTCAAGTGTGACCTCGTCGACCGCTGCCTACGCGCCCAGCTCAGGGGCGTTTGGTGGGCAGAGCGTGGTCGATTCCTCACCCTCAGTGTTGGACGAGCGCATCATGGATTCAGCGGCGGCGCTGGTGGCCCGCTGGGGGGTGGCCAAGACCTCCCTGGCGGATGTGGCCAAGGAAGCCGGTTGCTCGCGCGCCACGCTCTATCGGTCTTTCCCCGGCGGAAAGAACGAGCTGTTCGCCGCGGTCGGACAGCGCGAGGTCGCCAGCTACGTCGAAGCGGTGGTCACCGTCATCGACGAGTCTGACGACATCGCCGACGCGCTCACCCGTGGGCTGGTGGTGGCGGCACGCCTCCTGCGCGATCACGAGGCGGCGCAGTTCGTGTTGGCCCACGAGCCCGAACTCCTTCTCCCGTTCCTCGGGTTCAAGCGGGTCGACCGGCTCTACGGTTACGTGTCGCAGGTGATCGGCCCCCATTTCGAGCGCTTCGTGCCGGCCGATCGCGCCGCCTGGCTCACCGAGTGGGGCGCCCGACTGCTCGTCACCTACCTGTTCAACCCCGACCCCGACGTCGACCTGGTGGTGATCGATGACACCCGTCGACTGGTCGATACCTATGTGATGCCCGCCTTCGCCGATCCGGTCGTCTCGTCAACGACCGTTTCGGTGTCCTGATCCGAGTCCACCCCGAACAATCCCGCCAGGAGAACCGATGTCCACCACCGAAGACCTGATCGGCCGCGCTGACCTCAACGACCTCGAGGCCATCTTGTCCGTGTCGGCCCCCGACCGCGAGGAGTCGATCCGCGCCGTGCGCGACAACGCGGACGCCATCTTCACCTGGGACTACGAGAAGGGCGCCCGTCCCGCCCTCAACAAGCTCTACGAGAAGGCCAAGGTCTCCATGTGGAACGGTGAGACCGACCTCCCGTGGGACACCGAGGTCGATCAGGAAGAGGTCGCCCGCAACAACCAGGCGTTGTCGGGCGGGTTCGAGAACCTCGACCTGACCCGGGGGCCGTTCGCCAAGTGGGGCGAAAAGGAGTGGTTGCAGCTCGGAATGGAGTTCCAGAACTGGAGCCTCAGCCAGTTCATGCACGGCGAGCAGGGCGCACTGATCTGTACCGCCAAGATCGTCGAGACCGTTCCGTGGATCGACGCCAAGTACTACGCCTCCACCCAGGTGATGGACGAGGCCCGTCACGTCGAGGTGTTCGCCCGCTACCTCGATTCCAAGCTCAACGGTCACTATCCGCTCAACGCCCACCTCGGCCTCCTGCTGGAGGACATCATCGAGGATTCCCGTTGGGACATGACCTACCTGGGTATGCAGATCATGGTCGAGGGCCTTGCCTTGGCCGCCTTCGGCTTCATGCACCAGCTCACCACCGAGCCCCTGCTCAAGCAGCTCCTCCGCTACGTCATGAGCGACGAGGCCCGCCACGTGGCCTTCGGGGTCCTCAGCCTCCAGGAGTACTACCAGGACCTGACCTCGGCCGAGCTGATGGAGCGCCAGGAGTTCGCCTTCGAGGCCGCGGTCCGCATGCGCGACCGCTTCCTCCAGCAGGAGGTGTGGGAACGCATGGGACTCAACCCCAAAGACGTCCTGCCCCTGGTGATCGACAACCCCAACCGGGCCCTGTTCCAGCAGATGCTGTTCACCAAGATCGTCCCCAACTGCAAGAAGCTGGGCCTGCTCGACGCCAACGAAGGGTGGCTGCGCCACCGCTTCGAGGAGCTGGGAGTGATCCATTTCGAGGACCTCACCGACACCAGCGACGAGTACCAGGCGTTCGCCCTCAGCGACCGCGAGCTCGCCGAGTCCGACGTCGCCTGATCACCTTTCCAACTGTGCTCCCCCCCAATCGACGGGTCCGTGCCTCGGCACGGGCCCGTCGCCCTTTTCGACCCCGGGCCGTCCTGGGGGCTGGGAGTAGGGTCAACGCCATGTCAGTGGTACCCCTTCGTGCCAGGAATCCAGTTTCGTGCCGCCCGACCGGAGGCCGGTGATGGCCCGCTTCGGATCGGTGATCACCGCCATGGTCACCCCCTTTGGGGACGACGGTTCACTCGATAAGGGGGCCGCCGCCGATCTGGCCCGGTGGCTGGTAGATCACGGCAACGACGCCCTGGTCCTGGCCGGAACCACCGGTGAGAGCGCGGTGCTCACCGACCCCGAACGAATCGAGCTGTTCCGCACCGTGAGGGCCGCGGTGGATGTCCCGCTGATCGCGGGGTCCACCACCAACGACACCGCCCACAGCATCGACATGACCCGGGCCGCAGCCGATGCCGGCATGGACGCCGTGCTGGCTGTGGTCCCGTACTACAACAAGCCACCCCAGAGCGGGCTGGAGGCTCACTTCAGGGCGGTAGCCGCGGCGTCGGACCTGCCGGTGATGCTCTATGACGTTCCGGGCCGCACCGGACGCAAGCTGGCGACGGAGACGACCCTGCGTCTGGCTCGCGAGGTCCCCACCGTGGTGGCCCTCAAAGACGCCGGTGGTGATCCGGCCGAGACGGCCAAGCTCCTGGCCGAGGCCCCCGATGGGTTCGAGGTCTACAGCGGTGACGAGCCGCTGAGCCTGGCCTTCGCCGCCTACGGCGTGGTCGGTGTCGTGGGGGTGTCCAGCCACTGGACCGGACGTCGTCAACGGGAGATGTGGGACCACGTGGCCAAGGGGGACTTCACCGCCGCCCGTGAGGTCAACAAGTCGCTCCTCGCCTCCTTCGAGTACATGAACAGCGACACCTGCGTGTTCTCCCAAGCGGTCAAGGTCGCCATGGCCGAGTTGGGGGTGCCGGTAGGCGAGTGTCGACTGCCTCTCGGTCCCGCCCCGGCCGGCACCCGTGACCGGGCCCGTGCGGTCCTGGCCGACCTCGGATACGAGCTGGCGTGACCGCTCCCGTCTCGGTCACCTTCCTGGGCGGACTCGGTGAGATCGGCCGCAACTGCGCCGCCATCGAAGTCGAAGGTCGGATCATGCTGCTCGACTGCGGGCTCATGTTCCCCGACGCCGACATGTTGGGCGTCGACCTGGTCCTTCCCGACTTCCGCTGGTTGCTGGAACGCGCCGACGACATACAAGGGTGCATCGTCACCCACGGCCACGAAGACCACCACGGAGCGCTGGCCTACCTGTTGCGTGAGCTGTCGTTCCCGATAATCGGCTCGGCGCTCACCCTCGGGTTTGCTTCGAACCGCATCGAGGAGGCCGGTCTGATGGACCGGACCGAACTCTTGGTGGTCAAAGACAACGAGCGGCGCCGCTTCGGTCCCTTCGACTGCGAGTTCATCCCCGTCACCCACTCGGTTCCCCAGGGGTTCGCCACCGCCTTCCACACCCCCCAGGGCACCATCCTCCATACGGGAGACTGGAAGCTGGACCTGACCCCCGTCGACGGGCGGCTCACCGATATCGGGGTGATGGGTGCCATCGCCCAGAACGAGGGTGTGCGTCTCCTCCTGTCGGACTCGACCAATGCCGATCAGTGCGGGCACTCCCGTTCGGAGCGCTCGGTGGGCAAGGTCCTTCACGACCTGTTCGCCGCCAACGTCGGGCGTCGCATCGTCACCGCATGTTTTGCCAGTCACGTGCACCGGGTCCAACAGATCGCGGATGCTGCGGTGGCCCATGACCGGGTGATCGCCACCCTCGGGCTGTCGATGAAGAAGAACGTGAAGCTGGCCCGCGAGATGGGCTTGCTGAACATTCCTGAGCGCAACATCATGGACATCGAGGACGTGCGAGAGCTCGACCCCGGCCGGGTGTGTGTGATCTCCACCGGGTCCCAGGGTGAACCCATGTCGGCCCTGGCCCTGATGGCGTCGGCCGAGAGCAAGTGGCTCCGCCTCGACGAGCACGACACGGTGATCCTGTCGTCGCATCCGATCCCCGGCAACGAGATGAACGTCTCCAAGGTGATCGACGGCTTGGTGCGCCTCGGGGTCCGCGTCGTGCACTCGGGCATCGAAGACGTGCACGCCACCGGTCACGCCAAGCAGGAGGAGCTCAAGACCCTCATCTCGCTGGTCCGCCCCGAGTGGTTCGTGCCGGTCCACGGCGAGTACCGCCACCTGGTCGCCCACGCAGATCTGGCCCGCACCATGGGAGTGGCCCCCGAGCGGGTGTTGATATGCGAGGACGGCGACCGCGTCGAACTGGGGGATAAGGGCCTGACCCGGGCCGGTCGAGTTCCCGCCCCGTACCTCTACGTGGACGGAATCGTGGGCGACGTCGGCCACGGGGTGCTACGAGACCGCAAGGTGCTGGCCGAGGAGGGTGTGGTGGTGGTGATCGTCACCATCGACCACGACGCCGGCGAAGTCGTGACCGGCCCCGAGGTGATCACCCGAGGCTGGGTCCATGCCCCCGAGGCCGAGGACCTGCTGGAAGAAGCCCGCAAGACCGTGGCCGAGGCGGTTCTGGTGGCCCTGGAGAAGGGTGACCACGACATCGAGTCGATGCAGCGAGTGGTCCGCCGCGCCGCCGGCAAGTTCGTGAACGACCGCACCCGCCGTCGCCCCATGATCGTCCCCGTCGTCATGTCGGTCTGAGTCGGGTCGGCAAGCGTGAGGGCCGGTCATTCCGGTGAGGCTCCACGGAGGCGGCAGGGCGCGCTGGTAGCGTCAGAGACACTGTGACCGCAACCAAAGGCCCTTCCCGCTCGTCGGGATCAGCCACCCGGGTACCCGCCAAGAAGGCCGCGGCCAAGTCGGGAGCCGGGGCGAGCCGGTCCGCGCCCCCGAACAAGAGGTCGTCGCCATCGCGCAAGTCATCGGCGCCTCCCATGCCCCCACCGTTTACGGTGCGGGTGGTCGAGGCCCTGGCTGCGGCCAGCCGGGGGCATGGGGCTGACTTCGCCGGGATCTTCCTGGTGGTCACCGGGCTGGTGGCGGCACTGGGCATCTATGCCGGGGCGGGGGGTCCGGTCGGGCGGGCCGTCGCCGAGTTGTTCGGAACCTTCGTGGGCGTCGCCAAGGTTCTCGCCCCGCCGTTGCTGGTGGCCATCGGCGCCCTGTTGGTCAGGGGTGTCCCTGAATCGACTCTGTCGGTGGACGCATCGGGCGACATCACCCGGGTGGACGGTCGCGCCATGGTGGACCCCGACATCGCTGAGCATCCCTTTGCCCGTTTCCTGTTCGGCTCCGCGCTCTTGTCGGTGGCCGGCCTGGGCCTGTTGCACCTCATCCGTGATGCCCCTCCGTTCGGGAGCGGACGGGATGTGCTGGCTGACAGCGCCGGCTACCTGGGCGCGATCGTGGGTGGCCCCGTCCTCTCGCTGCTCGGCACCGTCGGTTCCGCACTGGTGTTGTCAGCGGTGGCGTTGGCCGGCGCCTTGGTCATTACCCGGACCACGGTGCGCTACGTGGTCGGACTCACCGCGGCGGGGGTGGCCGCGGGTGCTCGCCCGATCGGCCAGGTCGTCCGGCGGTGGTTCGCCCAGCTGTTCGAGCTGAACGCCGACCGAGATGGCGACGGCGCCGTCGCCGCCGGTCCGTCCGTCGTGACGATGAACGATGGGCCGTTGTGGCCCGACTCGGCCCCGATGGAACCGACAGCGACTCGGGACGACGCGCCGGGGGTCTACGACCAGGACCAGGAGGAGGACCTCCCTCCCAAGCCCAAACGCAAGCGAAAGCCGGCGGTGACCCCGGATCCGGCCACCGAACCGGTTCCCACCCAACTCGAGATCGACCTACCGCCGGCGGCTCAGGCATCCTCGTGGAGGCTGCCGCCCAACTCGCTGCTGGAGCTGTCGGGCAGCCAGTCGGTCGATCGAGCGGCGGTGAAGGAGACCGGCACCCGGCTCGAACACGCATTGGCCGAACACGGGGTGGAGACCCGCTTGGTGGGGATGACCGTGGGGCCCACCGTCACCCGCTACGAACTGGAGCTGGGTCCGGGCGTGAAGGTGGCCAGGGTCACCAGCCTCCACAAGGACATCGCCTACGCCATGGCCACACCGGACGTGCGCATCCTTGCCCCCATCCCCGGCAAGCAGGCCATCGGGGTCGAGATCCCCAACGTCCGTAAGCAGCTCGTCACGGTGGGAGACATCCTCACCAGCGCCGAGGCCCGAGCGGCCAGCCACCCGCTGGAGGTAGCGATCGGACGAGATATCGACGGCAAGGCCGTGCTGGCCAACCTGGCAGCCATGCCCCACATCCTCATCGCCGGGGCCACCGGTGCCGGCAAGTCGAGTTGCCTCAACTCCTTGCTCACCTCCATCTTGATGCGCTGCACCCCAGATCAGGTGCGAATGATCCTGGTCGACCCCAAGCGGGTGGAGATGGGCCAGTACAACAAGCTGCCCCACCTCCTGACCGAGGTGGTCACCGTCCCCAAGAAGGCGGCCAATGCCCTGGCGTGGGCGGTGCGGGAGATGGAACGGCGCTACGACCTGCTGGCCGAGTGCGGCTTCCGAGACATCACCGGCTACAACGCGGCCTTCGACCGGGGAGACCTGAACGACCCCAACGCCGAACTTCTCGGTCCCGACGCCGAGTCGGTCACCACCTACCACCGGATGCCGTTCATCCTGGTGGTGATCGACGAGCTGGCCGACCTCATGATGGTGGCGGCCCGAGACGTCGAGGAGTCGATCTGTCGTCTCGCCCAGATGGCCCGGGCCGTCGGCATCCACCTGGTTATCGCCACCCAGCGCCCGTCGGTGAACGTCATCACCGGCCTCATCAAGGCCAACGTTCCCGCCCGCCTCGCCTTCGCGGTGTCCAGCGCCACCGACTCGCGGGTCATCCTCGACCAGACCGGAGCTGAGCGACTCCTCGGAAAAGGCGACATGTTGTTGCTGGGCCCGTCGTCCTCGGTGGCCCAGCGGGTCCAGGGGTCATGGGTAACCGAGGATGAGGTGCGTGCGATCGCCGCCTTCTGGAAGCGGCAGGCCACCGACCTCGAATACGCCGAGGACATCCAGGGCAAGGATGACGACGGGGCGGGCGCGGGGTCCACGCTCAGCGGCTCAGGGGGATCGGGCGGTGACGATGATGACGACCTGCTGGCCCAGGCCACCGAACTTGTGGTGCGCAGCCAGCTCGGCTCCACCTCGATGCTCCAGCGCAAGCTGAGGGTGGGATTCGCCCGGGCCGGCCGGATTATGGACCTGCTCGAAGAGCGCGGCGTGGTCGGCCCCTCCACCGGGTCCAAGGCCCGGGAAGTCCTCATGACTCCCGAGGAACTCGACGGGGGAGGAGCCGCCTCGGCGGCGGTCGACGCCGAATTCGGTAGCGGTGACCTACCGCCCGACCCGTTGGTTCAGAGCTGAGGCGACCCCGGACGGAAATCCTGACCGGTTGGGTCGGGTAAATACCTGACCTGACTGGTAGGGTATTCGCCATGGGCAAGTTGTTCGAGTTTCCAAACCCCGTCAACGAGGTGTCGGCCCGCTTGGTGGCAGCCGGCGTCGTGTTGCTCACCCTCGGTGTGGTGGGGTTCGGCCAGACCTGGATGATCGCACCGCTCGCCTATGGGTTCGTGGCCCGGGTCCTAACCGGACCGACGCTGAGCCCGCTGGGTCAGCTGGTCACCAGGGTCATCACGCCCGCTCTGCCGTTCGAGGCCAAGATGGTTCCGGGTCCGCCCAAGCGTTTTGCCCAGGGCATCGGAGCCACCCTGTCGGTGGCCGCGGCGGTTGCCCACTTCGGCTTCGGAGCGACGGGTCCGGCGGTGGTGCTGGTCGCCATGATCACGGTGGCCGCCTCTTTGGAGTCGGCGCTGGGCTTCTGCCTGGGTTGCAAGATCTTCGCTCTCCTCATGAAGGTCGGGGTCATCCCGGAGGAGACGTGCGAGGCGTGCAACAACCTGGCCCTTCGGCGGACCGCCACCATCTGACACGGTCGCCGGACCAGCGGACGAGAGCCCCCGCTGGCTGTCATTGACGGGGGGTCACAGTGAGGCGGGCGGTGGAAGGTGGATCACCTCACTGGGCATCAGGAGGTCGGGGTCGGCGAGCTGGGGGTTCGCCCGTACCACCTGCAACCAGTAGCGCTCGACCGTCTCCTCCGGTGCCGGCTCGCTGAGGATCACACCCAACCGTGCCTCGGCCAGACCCCAGAGATGGTCACCCGGAAGCACCACGTGGTCTACCTCGGTCGGTTCGATTCGCTCCGAACTCACCGACGAGTCGGTCTGTGGTTGTTCGTGTCCGTCGCCATGGATGCCTGAGGTGGCCAAGTCATCTGACCGGCGCAGGGTTGCCAACCCTCCACCCGACCCGTCCACATCGTCGGGACGTACGAGAGTGACGGTCGACGTCCCGGTGCGTGCGAGGGTGACGCTGCCCGAGGGCCCGCGTGGCTGAACCGGACCGGTGTTGGCACCTTCGGTGAGTGAGATCGACGACGTCACCACTGCCAGGGGGTCGGCAACAGCGGGGGTAGAGGTGGCGACCGACAGGGCTCCGAGCCCCACCCCTGCCATCCCTGAGACCAGCCGCCGGAAGGGCGGGAGCGTGATCGCGGTAGTCAGACGACCCAGACCACCGATACCCGACGTCCGGGCCACCACCGCCACCGCGACCGAGATCAGCAGGTGAGCCAGGACGATGATTGCCCCGATCCTCACCAGTGCCAGGGCCACCTCGATCGGACTGCGCTGGTGCATCCATCGGCCCAGTTCGGCCGAGGACAACGATGACGGGGGTGCGAGCGGCCCCGTGCCCGACACCCAGAGGCCGAACAGGACGAGCCCCAAGGCGACGACGACCACGATGTCGGGTGGGGTGGGAGGCTTGGCTGGGTGGCGGGTCACGGTGTCGTACCGATCATCCAGCCGGTCGGACCCGGTCGGATCGCCAGGCGCGAGCCGTCTTCCAAGACAAGGTGGGCGGGGCAGTCGGCCCCGGGTGCTTCGAGTGCCGTTGCCCCCCGGCGGGTGATCGCCACCTCGACCGTGACCGGCTCGTTTGGGTCGGCCCATCGGTCGAAGAGAAACACCTCGCCGGTGGCGGGCCGAACCACCCCCGGGGTAGCCGAACCGTCGCAGTTCCAATCTCCCACCGTCACGACATCGCCGGGTTGGCCGACCTGGTAGCTGACGCCGTCGGGAGCGACGACGGTGAGCGCGGGAGCCTGCCCGGTCTCAGGTCCGACCGAAGGTGGGGCAGCAATCGGTGATCCGTCGTCAACCGAGATCGCCTCGGGGTTCCGAGACGGTGTGGATGGCGTGGGCTGTTCCCGATCCTGTTCGCCATCTCCGTCGGCCATGCTCGATGTCAGGTCCGCCACGTCTGTACCCTGGTCGCCTTGGGGTGACCGGCGCGGTCTCGCCGCTGAGACCGGACGGTCAGAAACGTCAACGGCGTGCCCTGGGGTGGGGCCTGGAACCACCTCGGTGAGGACCAATGCGGAAAGACCGGTCAGGCTCAACGCGCCAGCAGCGATGAGAGTTCCGGCCCGGCGCCCGCCCCGTGATCGTGATCGGCCGGGAGCAGGCTCCGGTCCGGGTCGGGGAAAGCGTCCGTCTCCGTCCCCAGGCGCCGGTACGGGAGACGGTTCGAGTCGTAGTCCGAGGATCGACTCGATGGTGTCGTCAGGCTGTTCGACCGGGCGGGGCCGGGGTGGTTCCACCGGGCCAAGTCCGCTCCCGGCTGGCGGATCGGTGGTGACCGGCTCGGGGGCATCGGCGCAAGCCTCGACCCGTGGAATGAACGGGCCGGCGCGCAAGGGATCGGGTCTCGGCTCTCGTTGCACCCTCCCGTCGGATGATCCGACCGCTGGGGCCGGGTCGTCATCGGTGCGGTGAGAAGGGGGAGATTGCTCCACCTCGTCGAGTAGGCGGGGATCGGGCTCGGTCGTGTTGTCGGGCTCTGGGGTGGGGGCTGTCCCCGGCCGGGGGGTGAGGGGCGGATCGAGGTGAGCCTTGGGGACGGCCTCGATGATGGCATTGGCCAGTGCCCTGGCGGTAGGGCGCCGAGCTGGGTCTTCGTGGGTGGCCCGATCGGCGAGGAGTTGCAGTGCCCGCCGGTCGTAACCCGCCCAGGGACGGCGGATCCAGCGTCGGTCGGGGATCGGTTCGGGTTCGGCCTCGGGACCCAACAGGTGGTCGATCAGTCGGCCAACCGCGGCCACGTCATCCGCCGGCCCGGGGCCGACGGCGGTCGGTTCCGGACCGCCGAACCCACACAGGACGGGGCGACCGACTCCGTCGACCACGACATGGGACGGTTCGATCCTGCCGTGGACGACACCCATGGCGTGGAGGTCGGCAACCGTGGTGGCGACCGCGGCGAGAAGGCCGGCAGCCACCGGTACCGGCGGCCTGGTGGTCTCGAGGGTGTGGGATCCCGCCCATCGGAGTTCCAGCCGTCCCTCCGACGCGTTGAGCAGCTCCACCACTCCGGGGTGTCTGGCCTGGTCCAGGCGGCGCATCTCGCGTTGGAGGCTCTCGACGCCGGTGTCGTCGAGAGCGACCTTGACCACGACGGGACGGTCCTCTCCTTCTATAGAAGTGGTCTGAACATGCTGAGACATACTGAAAGTGTATGAAATACCGGGATAGGTTGCAACCCAGACTTCCGGTCCCTGGGGAACTGCTGCCCGGTGCTGCCCGGTGCTGCCCGGGCCGGATGGGTGCCCGGGGTCAGGGGTCCGAGAGTCTCAACTCGGCTGAGGCGCGTGCCGTCACCTGCTCGGCGTGGGGTGCGCCCGGTACGCCCGGGGAGAACACCAGGGGTACCTCGCGCTGCAGTTCGACCACTACCTCGTCACCCTGGAGAAACCATGTGAACGAGGTACCCGGATCCAAGACCACCGATGCGTCGTCGACCGCGTCGGCGATCGCCTCATGGTCGACTTCGATCTGGCCGTCGCTACGAAGGTGGTCTATGTCGACGCCTAGGGATGCACCGTTGTCGGCGATCACCTGTGCCGTGGTGACCAGGTCCCGCTGGGCGCCGAACACGACGGCGCGGTCGACGGTGATGGCGGCCAGGACCACCATCACCAAGATCGCGGCGGGCATGAGCATGAGAACGCTGCCGGCTTGCCCCCGGGCCTGATGTTCAGTAGCCACAGAGGTTCCTTCGTCCCACCCCTGATGCGAACGGATCCACGACACTGCGGTGTCGGCCGGTCACGGTCACTCCGTCACCGAAGGAACCGAGAAACGGGATGGTGAGCGCGGCCACCTGGTAGGTGGCGGTGTGTTCCACCACAGAACAGCGCAGGTACTCCGAACCGCTGGTGACGATGGTCAAACGGGCGGGATCGCGGCCAGCGGCCTCGGCCGCCTGGCGGGCGGCGTCCATCGCCGAGTTCGAGGCGAGGGCCGGGTCGTGGGCCTCTACGTAGGCCCGACCGGCCTCCCGGGCTGCCGCCTCGACCGTGAGCTTGGCGTCGATGACGGCCCAAGCGTTGGCGATCACCAGGGCAAAGCTCACGAAGATGAGCACACCGAAAGGCAACACCTCGAGCCCACCGACCACTCCACGCTCTCCGGGCCGTTCCACTGGCAGGCGTGGTGGATGGGGGAGGCGGCGGGGACATCGACGGTGGACAGCGGTGGTCATCGAAGTTCTTCCACCTGCACCGTGAAGCTGCGATCGATGCTTCCGAAGGCGACATCACGACCCAATGAGGTGGGCAGGATCGAGGGCGGTGACACGACCACCTGCAGGGTCACGGTCTGGGTGTTCACGTTCCAGCGCAGATCGGCATTGTCTGCGGACCGCCCCACCAGCGACCGGAACCGTGACTCGGCCCGGGCCTGGGCGGCCCGGACCGAGCCATGGTCTTGGTGGTCGACCTGGCGCGAGGCAACGATCCGCGCCGCGTCGAAGCCGGCGGCTGAGACCGTCGTGACCATGTACAGGTTCACCAGCAGTTGCACCGCGGCGAGCATGAACAACAAGAAGGCGCCAACTCCCGCCGCCGTGGCGAGCAGACCGGTACCCCGTTCTCCTGGTCGTGCCGATGGACCAGGCAGTCGACCAACGGGGGGAGGGCAACCGCGGGGGCCGCGAAACCGGTGCCGTCGTCGGTGCGCCACCACCCGCTCAGCTGCCGATCTGCTCGACCTGTGCGCTGGTGCGGTCGGTGGTAGAGGTGAAGACGTTGTCGAACGCCAGCCACATCGCCGCACCCAGGAACGCCATGACCAGGACCGCGATCGCGGCCGAAATCACACCTTCGCCCCGCTGGTCGTCATGGAGTCGGCGGGCCACTCCGCCCGGGGAATCACTGAATGCGGAGGCGATGAGTGCGCTGAGGGTGAACATTGATTTCTCCTTGGTTGTTGATTGAGATGGAGGACTCGGGTCGCCGGGGTCAGGCAAGGTCGCCAGACGCTCGGGCATCCGGGATCGGGTTCATGCACCGAACAGGCGCATCGCTTGCAGGAACGGAACGGCCAGGAGCAGGGTCCCCGGCAGGAGGGTGGAGACGGTCACGGGGATCCAGACCTGCTGGGCCCGGCGGTCGATCTGAACGATGAGTTGACGGTGGACCTCCCGGCGAACGGAGCGGGCCTCCTCGGATATGAGCCGACCGAGGTCCCCGGTGTCACGGTTGAGCGAGAGCACCCCGACGAGACGGTGGACCGCGGGGACGTCGACCAGATCGGCCCACTCGCGCAGAGCCTCGGATTCCGACAGGCCCTGGCGCACTCGGCGGCCGACGCGTTGAAGGTCACGGGCGCACGCCCCATTCGAACGTTGGCTCACCCTCTCGAGCGCCATGCCCAGTGAGAACCCGGCGCTGAGCAGCATTCCGATCTGTTCGCTCACCACCGGTAGCTCCAGGAAGACCCGACGCTGCCAACGGTTCGAAGCCGAGATCACCTGCTGTTCGATGACCAGGAAGGTCAACAGAGGGCCCCCGATCACGACCAGGATCGACAAGGTGAACGGTGCACCCACGGCGGTCACCAGGGTGGCCCCCGCCAACATCACCGCAACCGCCCGCCCGAACTGACGCACCCTGAGGGCTCCGGCGTCGATCGGACTGTGAACCCTTTCGAGGCGGGTGGAGAGGTCGTCGCGTAGACCGAACAGTTGGCCGATCAGGTCACCGACCGCTCCCGCGAGAGGGCGGATGACCTCACGAAAGGTGCCCACCGAGAGGACTCCGTGTCGAACTGGTCGTTGCCATCCACCGGGTACGTAGGGCTGGAGCCGTTCGTCGATGGGCCGGCGGGCGAACCAACGGAACTCCGAGAGGATCAGGGTCACTCCCACACCGCTGAGTAGGGCGACAGGAACCCACAGCCGGCTCATGACGCGAACACCCGGTCCTCTGTCGGCAGGCGCATGATGCGACCGGCCCAGACCCAGCAGGCCACGACGAGGACCAGCGCCAATGCCACCCATACCTGAGCCCCAGGTTCCTGATAGGCGGATTGACCGTTGCCGACCGACATGCCGGCCAGGGCCATCCCGAAGGGCACGATCAGCACGAACTTGCGGGCGAAGCGCACGCCGGCCTGACGGGCACGGGCGTCCCGGCGCCCGTGGAGGTCTTCGATCCGGTCCTCCGCCAGTGCCTCGAGGCGTCTATCCAGGTCTGCACCCCCGACCTCGTGGGCGACCAGCAGCGTCTCGCAGGCGGCATCGGCGGTGGGGTCAGCCAGACGCGCCTTGAGCACCGCGATGGTGCGGGTGAAGTCGGTGGTTATGAGCCACTCCCGGTGAGCGGCGGCAAAGGCAGGCTGGAGTTCCTCGGGAGCCCGCCGACCGGCCTCGAAGAGAGCCTGGGGAATCGATCGACCGACCGCTCCGGTGAGGATGCGGATCTCCTCGATTATCCGTGGCCAGGCCTCCGAGGCTCGCTCACGGGTGGTGAGACGCCGCCGTCGAAGCATGCCGGCCGGTGCGGTGGACCCGAAGATCCCCAGCACCACCGCCGCCAACGGTGAACCGAACACCCCGAACCCGACAAGGGCGGTGAGCAAGCCCAGCACCACCGTGGCGGCGACGAACTCCCGAGGGCTGACCTGATCGACACCGGCCTGGACCAGCCATTCCTCCGGGGACAGGTGGGTGGAGGTGGCCGACGAACCCTCGGTTCGGTCGCGGAGGTCGCGCCGTCCCAGGGCCAGCGCTGTCCACAACAGGTGGACCCCGGCTCCGGCCAAGAGCGCGGCGACCGCAGCGATCACGATGCCGCTCCGGTCGGAACTGCACCGTCACCCAGAAGTGAGCGGATGTCCAGCCCCGATGTGGACAGCAGTGATTCGAGTCGAGCCGGGATCTGGCCGGTCCACGCCAGCGGTGAACCGGGCGAGGCGCAGGTGAAAACCGGAGTGGTGGTGAACTGGGTGGCCTCCACCCCTCCGGCGAGATCTTCGACGGCGAGGATCTCGACCACGCGCGGCCCGGCGGGGGTGCGTGCACACTGCACGACCACGTCGATCGACTCTGTCACGAGGGTGTTCAGAGCTGACATCGGGAGTTCGGTGTCGGCAAGCTGGCAGATGAAGCGGAGCCTCGTGAGGGCCTGGCGGGCCGATCCGGCATGGATCGTGGTGAATCCCTTGACGCCTGACGACAAGGTCAACAGAAGCGGTAGAGCCTCACGGTCCCTGACCTCCCCAACTATCGCCACATCGGGTGCCATTCGGAGGAACCCGGCCACCAGCCGCCGGAGGTCTACGGCGGGCCTGTCGGCCCGGGCCGGTCGGGTCTGCATCTTGGCGACGTTGGCCACCGGGATGTCCGCCTCGAAGACCTCCTCGGCCACTACCACCCGCAGGGTTGGGTCCAACTCGGCGCAACAACACGAGAGCATGGTGGTCTTGCCCGACCCCGGTGCACCGGCGAAGACCGTCGTGGCGCGGGCCTTCACGCAGGCCGCCATGAAGTTGGCGGCATCAGCGGTCAGCATGCCGCGTTCGACCAGTTGGGCGAGGTCGCGGAAGGCGACGTTGGTGAAGCGGCGGATGTTGACGATCACGTGTCCGCCGAAGCCGACGTCGCCGTGGACGATGTGGAGGCGAGATCCGTCGTCGAGTTGGGCGTCTTGGAGGCCCTCGGTGGGATCGAGCTTGCGGTGGGCGCCCGACGCGTCCGCCAGGATCTTGGTCAGGGTGCGGATGACGTGGTCGTCATCGTGGAACACCTCGTGGTGGTAGCCGCTGGGCCCGAGGTGCCGTTTGACGAAGATCTCCGATGGAGCGTTGACCATGATCTCCCAGACGTCCTCGTCGGCTAGGAGGGGAGCGAGCGGTCCGTAGCCGATCAGGTTGCGGATGGCTCGCTCCACCATGGTCTCGGGATCAGCGAGGTCGAAGGGCCTGATGCCGCGCTTGTGGTCGACGGACCACTGGACGACCGCGTCGGCCACCAGGGCGTGCAGTTGCTCCGGGTTCTCGTCGGTGTCGACCGCCAGATCTCGGGCCCGCTCTTGGACGATGTGCTCGATCTCCTGCAGGGGCGAAACGTTCACGATGTGGCCTCCACCTCTCCCCAGGTTCCCAACGAGCCAGGCGTGATCGCTTCAGGCTCATCCAGGCGGGTATCTCGACGCCCGGTGTGGGCGAGGGCGGCGGTGACACCGGCGGCGAGGGGTCCCGCCAAGACATTGGGGAAGCGGGCCAGATCCCGATGGATCGCGTCGACGCTGCGGCGCTCGGGCAGGTACAGCGGGCCCAGATGAGGGTCGGGCTGGTCGACTCCGCCGGTGAGCTCGGTCAGAGCCCGCGTCAGCTCGGACCGGGAGCGGGGGCTGCGGGGTGCACGGTTGACCACCGCCAACAGGCGATGACCCTCGATCCCGTGGGAGCGCAACGACCCGAGCGCGCCGACGAGGCCGTGGATGCCGGTCAGGTCGGGAGTGCCCACGGCCACCACCAGGTCTGCTTCCCGGGTGACGTGGCGGGCCATGAAGTTCCGGTCCTCGACGTCCATCGACCCCGTCTCGTGCTCGCCCTCGAGGTCAGCGTCGACGTCGGCGATCACCATCCGGGCGGCGGTGCGCAGACTGGACAGGGCCGCGGTGAAGGCCTGTGAACGGATCGCCACCCAGTCCGACGGCCGGCGTAGTCCGAGCAGGAGCCGGTAGCCCCGGGAGGGAACGTCGTAGAGGAGGTCGCTCACCTGCTGGGTGGTGGGCCGACCGTTGCGGTGTGCTTCAACGAGCTCCTGCACCCCGGGAACCACGTCGCGGGCATCGTGCAGGAGGGCCTGGTGGGCGGTGCGGGCCAGGTCGGCCAGCACCACCTGCCGGGCGTGGCGGGCATCGGCGGAGAGCCCCTGTGCCAGCGCCGCGGCAACGGTCGACGCGCCGCCGCCGCTCGTCCCGGTGACCGCCACCATCGGCCCCATCCAAGCGGTAGGGACCGCGGCCGATCGCGTCACCGGCACCTCTCCGGTCATCGAGTCGACCGGGGAGGCGTGGGTCTCGAGGGCGTCGACGAGCGCCACCCGGTCCAGCGGAAGGTCGATCAGGTCAGCGGCCCCGAGACGGATCCAGTCGGTCGATGCGGACTCATCGGGCACCACCAGGGAGGTGACTCCGGCCCGCGACAGGGTGGCGATCAGGTCCCGGTCGACGGTGTGAAGCCGCCCGTCCAACAGCGCGGCCGAGAAGGGTCGCCCGCTGGCGACACGGGCCGACAGTTCCTCGGTCGACAGGCACTTGACGAACTCGACGGGAACGGACCCGGTGGTGGACCAGCGGGCAATCTCGGTGAACCACGCCGATCGGACGTGTGCGAGGCCGAGGACGACGAACCGTTCGGTGGTCACGGGCCCTGCCGCCCGCTGGCGGGGGTTTCGGAGGGTTGGCTCGAACCGGTGCTCAGGTCTTCGGCGGCCCGGTAGTGACCCTCGGTCGTGTCATGTGATGTTCCCTCCGCCGTGGTGGTCACCCGGGCGACGGTGATCACGGCGGCTCGACTGGCGTTGACCACCGACTCCATCGACACCGATGGGCCGACGGCGACGGTGAGGGTGGTGCCTGATCCGTCGCCGATCTGTCTGGTGTCGTCGACGGAGAACTCGCGCACCGTCACACCCGCCAGGACCTTCATGGTCTGGGAGGTAGATCCGTCGCCGTAGGTGGCGAACACGTCGATCCTGTCGCCGGGCCGGAGGCGACCGTCGAGGGCCCAGGCGGATTGCACCGGAAAGGTGATCTCCCGCTCACCCCGCGGGGGATCGGAATCGGACACCGATCCCGATCCGATGACCGTTCCCGGGGCGAGGGGACCGAGGGCCACCCGTCCGGCTACCGCTGAGGACTCGGTGAAGGTCCGTGAGACGACCAGGGCCGGCAGGTCAGCGGTGATTGTGGCCAGTTGATCGGCACGGATCACCTGACCCGGGGCGATCGGCGTTGCCGCGACAACGACCGGCTGGCCCGAGGGCTGGTCGCCCCCCGATGCTGCCCACCAGGCGAGTAGGACCGCCACCAGTACCAGCAGTCCGCCGACTACCGACCGACTGCCGGGCAGGGAGCGTCGCCGTGAGGCGATCAGCCGAGGGCCGCCCTTGTCGGCCTCGTCATCGAGGTCGCGGCTGGAGCGCGGCGTGCTGAGTTGGGTGACGGACACGGACTCTCCTGGATCCACCGGTAACGGCCGGGTCGACCGCGGGGGATCACTTCCCGAGTCAGGCGGGCCTCAAACCACCTTGGGTGAAAGTGATGGAAATGCCGGGCACGTCACCGAAATGCGGCAGTGGATCCGAGCATTTGGTCCGATCATGGTGTGTCGTGATGACGGTTAGGGGATGGGCAGGACATGAAAGGGGTCGCGAGGTATAATCCTGTTATGTCCGCCCCAATCCAGTGGCTCAGCACCGCCGACGCAGCCAAGTTCCTCGGGATCACCTCCCGGACCCTGTACCGCTTCATCGACGAAGGACTCATCGCCGGTTACCGCTTCGGTCGGGTCATCCGGTTGAAGCAGTCCGACGTCGATTCGTTCATCGAGTCCAGCCGAATCGAACCCGGGACGCTCGACCACCTCTATCCCGAGGTCGTCGGCGACGGACGCGCCTGATCGGTCCCAACCCACCACCAACGGGGGCTTACCCGGCTGGGAGCCAAGCCGGAGCTGCGTCTCAGGGGAGGGTCACGTCGTTGATGGCCGCGGTGGCGACGTAGGTCTCGGCGGTGTTCGGAGTCCTCACCGCGGCAACGTCGCGTCCGGCCCATTCCAGCCGCCCGGTGACCCGGTCACCCGACACCGTTCGCACGCTCACCTGCGGGCGCTCGGCCCCGAGTTCCTCCAATGCTCCGCCGAAGCTGGTCGACGAGGTCGGAGCCCGGCGGTCCCCGATCGTGGCCGTCGAACCTGGCTCGGGTTGAACCGTGGTGATCGCCCCGAGCGGGACCAGGACTGTCTCATCGGCAGGTCCGACGACCGCGACGAAGTCGCTGCCGACAGCGCTGAGCGTTCCCCTCACGACGATGCCGGCCAGCGTGTGGAGCGCGAGCGGCGTCGACCGCTCGGCGAGGTCGGTGAGCACCCCCGGCATGGATCCCTCGGACCTGGCCTGGTGGAGGAGCCAGTGCTCCCGGCGTCGGGCCGAAGCGGCGTCGCTTCGGCGTTGTTCGTCGCTGAGGGCGACCAAGGCCTGGTCGATGTCTTCGGAGACATCCGGGACCTGGATCTGAGATCGTCGCAGTTCCTCTCCGCCGCTCACCGCCGGGGACCATAGCGGCCTTCATCTCCTACCTCGCTCGTCGGGGGTGTCGAGATAACGGGTTCAGGCGGTTCGGGTCGGGTGTCCACCAAACCCACCACGGGATGTCGGCCATGGTGGCGGTACGATTCCGCCAGGAAGGCGATACCTGACGCCGAGTTCCCGAAAGCCGACCTTGACGAACCCACAGCTCACCATCCACGTCCCCCACAATCGGTTGATGGGGCCGCTGCTCGGTGAACGCGATGAACTGATGCGCATGGTCGAGGCGGCGTTCCCAGACGCCGACATCCACGTGCGCGGCAACGAGGTGGCCATCGGCGGCACCGACGCCGAGCGGGCAGGCCGGGTAGTGGGCGAACTTGTCACCTTGCTCCAGGCCGGTCAGCCGCTGGAACCGACCGTGGTCAGCCGCGCCATCGACATGGTTCGCGCCGACGAACGTCCCTCGGAGGTCCTGACCCATGAGGTGCTGCGGGCCGCCCATGGCCGGCGGGTAAGGCCCAAGACCGCGGGCCAGAAGCGCTATGTCGACACGATCGCCGACAACATCATCACCTTCGGGATCGGTCCGGCCGGAACCGGCAAGAGCTGGCTGGCGGTGGCCATGGCGGTCCGGGCCCTCCAGGCCAAACAGGTCGACCGCATCATCCTCACCCGACCGGCGGTGGAAGCCGGGGAGCGCCTCGGGTTCCTGCCCGGTGACCTGATGGCCAAGGTCGACCCCTACCTGAGGCCGCTCTATGACGCCCTCCACGACATGGTCGACTCCGAGACCGCAGCCCGGATGCTGGAGCGAGGCACGGTGGAGGTGGCACCGCTGGCCTTCATGCGGGGCCGGACCCTCAACAACAGCTTCATCATCCTCGACGAGGCCCAGAACACCACGCCCGAGCAGATGAAGATGTTCCTGACCCGCATCGGGTTCGGATCCAAGGCGGTGGTCACCGGCGACACCACCCAGGTCGACGTGGCGGGGGGGCGGTCGGGGCTGGCCGGACTGGAGCGGGTGCTCTCGGGCATCGACGGGTTGGCCTTCGTTCGACTGACGGGCCGCGATGTTGTGCGCCACCAGATCGTGGCCGACATCGTGGATGCCTACGAACGCCATGCCGCCCACGCCGAGACAAAAGGCCGGCCCGAGCCGACGGCCGACACCGCCCTGTGATCCGTCCGCCCGCCCGCAACCGTGCCCGTCGCCGTCGCGCCGATGAGGGTGAGATCGAGGTCTTCGTCGCCGACGAGCAGTCGGCGTGTGAGGTCGACCTGGCCCGTTGGCACGCCCTTGCCCAGTCCGTGCTCGAGGCCGAAGGGGTAACCGGCGACGCCGAACTGGCCCTGCTGTTCGTCGACGAGGACACGATCACCGACCTGAACCTCAGTTTCATGGGCCAGGAGGGACCAACCGACGTACTGGCCTTCCCCATCGACGATGAGGAGGTCGGGGTGGGGCGGTCACCCGACGGATCGACCAGCGGCCCCGACCGCGACCCCTTCCGCGACGTACCTCTCCTGCTCGGAGACGTGGTCGTGTGCCCCGCGGTGGCGGCGCGAAACGCGCCCAGCCACGCCGGCACCTACATCGACGAGATTGCTCTGCTGGTGGTCCACGGCGTCCTCCATGTGCTGGGCTGGGACCACGCCACAACGGAGGAGACCCGACTAATGCAGGCTCGCGAGCGCGAGATGCTCGATCAGTTCCATTCGGGCGCGTCATGACGCATCCGATGCCAACTGACTCCGACGACCCCGGAAGTCCCGGGGCGGTCCCGGTGAGCGCGTCATGGTGACGTACCCAGCGGTGGTCGCCCCCCTGGCACAACCGCTCCGGGCGCAACCGCTCCTGGGAGCGACGAGTCTGGAACCGGTGGACTTCTGGATGGCGGTGGCCATCGTGGTCTTGGTGATCCTGGCCATGCTCACCGCGTTGGCCGAGACCGCCATCATGCGTGTGAGTCGCTCCAAGGCCGCCGGCCTCGTCGATTCGGGTCGACGGGGCGCTGACGCCTTGGCCGAACTGGTCGATGCCCCTGACCATTGGATCAACGCCTTCTTGTTGGTGGTCTTGGTCTGCCAGCTCGTCCAGTCGACCCTCACCGGTGTTCTGGCCAACCGGCTCTTCGGCGGCTTGGGGGTGGCCATCGGCACGTTCTTCAACGTGGTGGTCATGTTCGTGGTGGCCGAGGCCGCGCCCAAGACCTGGGCCATCCAGAACACCGAACGGGCCGCGCTGGCTTCGGCGGGACCGGTACGGCTGGTCGTCGGTTTCGCTCCGCTGCGCCTCATCGCCCGAGCGCTCATCGGGCTGACCAACGTGATCCTGCCCGGCAAAGGCCTCAAAGAGGGTCCCTTCGTGTCGGAGGAAGAGCTGCTGGCGGTGGCGGCCGAGGCTGCCCAGTCCGAGACCATCGAACCCGAGGAACGGCGCCTCATCGAGTCGATCATCGAGTTCGGCGACACGGTCGCCCGTGAGGTCATGGTGCCCCGCCCCGACATGGTGACGGTGTCCCACGAGTTCCGGGTAGCCGACGTGATGGAGGTCGTCCTCCTGAACGGTTACAGCCGGGTACCCGTTCTGGGCGAGGGTATCGACGACGTCATCGGGTTGATCTTCGCCAAGGACCTGATGCGAGCCGAGCGCGACGGGCGCGAGGACGAGCCGGTAGCCAACCTCGTCCGTCCGGTTCGCGCAGTGCCCGAGACCAAGCCGGTGTCGGAGTTGTTGCGCGAGATGCAGGCGGACCAGTTCCACATGGCCTTGGTGGTCGACGAGTACGGCGGTACCGCTGGACTGGTGACCCTCGAAGACCTGATCGAAGAATTGGTGGGCGAGATCGTCGACGAGTTCGACACCGAGGACGCCAGGGTGGAACCGGTGGCCGGGGGAGCGGTGCGGGTGAGCGGCAGCCTGAGCATCGACGACGCCAACGACATCCTCGAGGTGGAGTTGCCCGAAGGCGAGTTCGACACGGTGAGCGGCCTGGTCCTGGCCCAGCTGGGGCGGCTGGCGACATCGGGCGACGTGGCCGAGGTGCCGGGGTGCCGACTGATCGTCGAGCGGGTGCAGGGGCGGCGGATCATGCGGGTGCGAATCGAGCCGACCCCCGAGACCGCGGAGCACGAACCCGACGCCGACTCCGGTGAGACCGGTACGGCACCGGTCGAGGGTGAGCGCGAGCGTGAATCGGTACGACGAGGTGACTCGTGACCGGGTCAGGTACGCCATGAAGTCCGGATTCGTGACCCTGGTGGGTCGACCCAACGTCGGCAAGTCGACGCTTCTGAACCAGATCCTGGGCCAGAAGGTGACGATCGTGTCCGACAAGCCTCAGACCACTCGGACCCAGGTTCGGGGCGTGTTGACCCGCCCCGACGCCCAGGTGGTGTTCGTCGACACGCCTGGGATCCACAAGCCCCGCACGCTGCTGGGTGAGCGGCTCAACGAGACCGCGACGGCCTCGGTCGGTGACGTCGACGTGGTGTGTCTGGTCCTCGATGCCACCGCCCCGGTCGGTCGGGGTGACCAGTGGGTGGCCGAGCGGGTTCCCTCCGACGCCATCGTCGTGGTCAACAAGACCGACCTGGCCGCCCCCAACCAGGTGCTGGACCAGCTCCGAGCCGCCTCGGAGCGTTTGGCCGGTGGTGACGAGTACTTCCCGGTGTCGGCCCGCACCGGCGAGGGGGTGAGCGAGCTGGTGGAGGCCCTGGTCGCCCGCCTGCCCGAAGGCCCGTCGTACTACCCCGACGACATGGTCACCGACGTGCCCGAGGCGTTCTGGGTGGCCGAACTGGTCCGCGAACAGCTGTTGGCGGTGTTGCGCGACGAGGTACCGCATTCGGTGGCCACCCGGGTGACCGAGTGGGACTGGCCCCGGGTGCGCTGTGAGATCCTGGTCGAGCGCGATTCCCAAAAGGGCATCGTGATCGGGCGCAAGGGATCGGTGCTCAAGGCGGTGGGCATCGCGGTGCGGTCCCAGTTGCCGCCGGGTGCCTACCTGGAGTTGTTCGTGAAGGTCGACAAGGACTGGCAGCGACGACCCAAGGCCCTCGAACGCCTCGGCTACTGAGCTTCGGCCGTCAGGTCGCGCAGGAGCTGTTCCGCCTCGCTGCGGTGACGGGTCCGGGGGAATGGTGGCAGGGCCCGCACGAGGTCCCACCGGTAGCGTTTGGCGTTGGCCAGACGGGGGTCGAACACCGCGACCACGCCTCGGTCCTCGGCCCCTCGGATGAGGCGACCCACGCCCTGGGCCAACATGATGGCGGTCCGGGGTAGGTCGATGGTTGCGAAGGCGTCGCCGCGGGCCTGCTCGCGTCGGGCTTGGAGGAGCGGCTCGTCGGGGCGGGGGAAGGGGAGCCGGTCGATGGTCACCAGCGACAGCGTCCGTCCCGGGATGTCGATGCCCTGCCAGAAACCGAGAGTGGCAAACAGGCTGGTCTCTTCATCGTCGGCGAAGGCCTCGACCAGAGCCGGCTTGGGCATGTCTCGCTGGCTGAGCACCGGGGTCGTGAGGCGGGCGCGGACCGCTTCCACCGCGGTGTCCATGGCGCGGTAGGAGGTGAACAGACCCAACGTCCGTCCGCCCGCTGCGGTAATCAGTGCCACCAGCTCCTCGTGCATGGCGTCCTCGAATCCCGGCTGACGCGGGTCGGGCAGGTGGGAGGCGCAGTAGAGGAGACCGTGGTGGGCGTAGTCGAACGGGCTGCCGACATCGATCTCGTCGTGGTTGCCGACCTCGAGGCCGAGGCCGGCGGCGATACCGGCGGGAAGTGTGGCGCTGGTCAGAACGGTGGGCGAGCGGTCCCACAGGCCTTGACGGAGCACTTGGGCGACATCGAGGGGCGCAACTCGTAGGCGGGGGTTGGCCTCTGGGCCTTCCACCCAGGAGACCATCCCGTCTCGGCTGTCGACGGTAGCGGCGAGATCGCCCTGGAGAGCGAGGGTCAATTGAACGGCACGGGACTTGCGGGCCACGGTGTCGGTGGGGCCGTCGTCGGGGATGGTCCGCAAGGCGGCGGCCACTCGGTCGAGCCGGGCCCGGCACAGTGCGAGGGCGTCGGCCAGCTCCGGGTCGAGCGAACCTCGGAGCCGTCGGTCGACGTGGGGTCTCAGCACCGTGGTCAACAGCGTGGCCGAGGTTTCGACGTCGTCCACGGTGGAGGGGTCTTCAAGGATCGCCCGTACCGCTCGGGCGAGGTTGTGGAACCGGCCGGCTGACAGCTCGTAGCCGCAGGTGTCCGAGACGATGTCCTCGAGTTGGTGGGCCTCGTCCACGATGACCAGCTCGTGGTCGGGAAGGATCGCTCCGTCGCTGGCCAGGTCGATGCCGAGCAGGTGCTGGTTGATCACCACCACGTCGGCCGCCGCGGCGCGTCGTCGGGCGTCCTCGGCAAAACAGGTCTCTCCCATCGGGCAGCGTCGGGCACCCGGGCACTCCTGGGCCGAGACGCTCACCGCCGACCACGCGGGCACCGAGGGCTCCCGGGGCAGTTCGGCCCGGTCACCGGTCGGGGAGGTCTCCGCCCATGCCTGTAGTTCAGCCAACTCCGACGGCGAGGCCCGCCGGGCCAACCCGTCCAGGGCGAGCTGGTTCTGATCGGCGATCTCGGCCAGGCGTTGCCGGCACACGTAGTTGGAGCGACCCTTGAGGACCGCGAACTCGAAGGGATGGCCCAGGTGTTCAGCCAGAAACGGGAGGTCCTTGGCCGCGAGCTGGTCCTGGAGGGCCTTGGTGGCGGTTGCCACCAGGGTGGTTCGCCCCGACAGGATCGCCGGCACCAGGTAGGCCCAGCTCTTGCCGGTTCCGGTACCGGCCTGGGCCAGAAGATGGCGCTTGTGATCGATGGCGCTGGCCACCGCGACGGTCATGTCCTGTTGGGGTTGGCGTTGCTCGCCACCCGAGGTCGCTTCGGTCAACCGGGCCAGGGCAGCCAGGGTGCGATCGGGGGAGGGCATCTGGGCGAGGGTAGCGCCGGGGCCCGGAGTCTCGGTCGGGGCGAGGGGCTGGCGGGGAGAGGGCGGTAGCCTCATCGACCGTGGATCGCACCGGAATCGACCCCAGCCGCATCCCCCGCCACGTCGCGGTGGTGATGGACGGAAACGGACGGTGGGCCACCCGACGGGGCCTCAAGCGGACCGACGGACACGCGGCCGGTGAGGAGGCCCTGTTCGACACCGTCGACGGGGCGATCGAGCTCGGCCTCGACTGGTTCACGGTGTACGCCTTCTCGACGGAGAACTGGAAGCGACCACCGGACGAGGTCCGTTTCCTCATGGGCTTCAACAAGGGGATCTTGGAGCGTCACGCCGAGGACCTGCATCAACGCAACGTGCGGATCCAGTTCATCGGTCGGCGCGACTGGCACGTGCCGCGTGGGGTGCTCAAGCGAATCGAGTGGGCGACCGAGCTGACCCAGGCCAACACCGGACTGACCTTCACCATCGCCTTCAACTACGGCGGTCGGGCCGAACTCGTCGACGCGGTCCGCCGGATCGTCGCCTCGGGGGTGAAACCCGACAAGGTCGACGAGAAGCTGATCAGGGCGCACCTCTATGACCCGCGCATGCCCGATCCCGAGTTGATGGTGCGCACGTCGGGCGAGTCGCGCACGTCCAACTACCTGCTCTGGCAGCTGGCCTACAGCGAGCTGGTCTTCACCGACGTCTTGTGGCCGGATTTCCGCAAGCAGCACCTGGCCGACGCGGTACGCGAGTACCAGGCCCGCGAGCGCCGCTTCGGCGGGATCTGACGGGAGTCAGATCCGGTGGCGCTCTACCGGGATCACGGGATCGTTCTGCGGACCTACAAGCTGGGTGAGGCTGACCGCATCGTGTCGTTCGTCACCGAACATCACGGAAAGGTCCGCGCTGTCGCCAAGGGGGTGCGCAAGACCCGGTCCAAGTTCGGGGCCCGCCTCGAGCCCACCAGTCATGTCGCTCTCCAGCTCTATGAGGGCCGCGAGCTCGACATCGTGACCCAGGCCGAGTCTGTCGACCACTTCCGCCCCATCCGGGACGATCTGGACCGCTTGGGCAGGGCGGCCACCATGTTGGAGACCGTCGACCAGTTGGCGTTGGAACGTGAACCGAACCCGGCCCTGTACCGGATGCTGCTGGGCGCATTGCGGACTCTCGCCGCCGACGACGGGCCGCTGGTGGTGGCGGGATTCCACTGGAAGCTCCTGGCCCTGGAGGGCTTCAGGCCGGTGGTGGAGACGTGCGCCCTCTGCGAGGAGGACGTCGACCTGGTGGCCTTCGACCCGGTGGAGGGCGGGCTGTTGTGCTCCCGTCATCGCCGCGGTTCGCGGATCTCGGCCGAGGCGGTGGAACTGATGCGCCAGATCCTGGGTGGGCAGCTGGCCCTGGCGCTGGCCGCTCCGCCTTCGGCCGCCACCCGGGAGGTGGAGCAGCTGGCGGTCCGGGTGGTCGAGCATCACCTGGAACGCCGCCTGCGCTCGGTCGGCGTGCTCGAATGACCACGTCCGGTCATGGGGAGCGGGTGGCCGGGGCGACCCTGAGCCCGCCGTCGGCGGACTTCTAGTGCTCTGTCCAGGAACGTTTGCGCTGTTGCGAGCTTGCGAGCAATTGGGCAAACGCCGTCGAGCCGCCGCAACGAAGTGAGGACCTGGCTCGGCGGAACCAGGAAATCGTCCGCCGAAGGCGGCCAACGAGAACCGGAGAGCGCCCGGCATCGGTGAGTCCCAAAGCCCTGCCAAGGTTGCCGGTCACGGTACTAGCCGGTCACTGGCTGATCGGGACCCAGATCCGGTTGTCCTCGTCCCACTCCAACCACTGGCCTCGGTCGCGGTCATATTGGATGTAGGTGTTGCGGGCCGGGTCCCATGTCGGGCCGTCGGCG
>JAGQSO010000223.1 GCA_020439505.1 Acidimicrobiales bacterium | reverse complement strand
CCCTCGCAGCGATGACGGCTGGACCGATCCGCTGGGGCTCTAGGTCGTGGGCAGTCCGTAGAAGGTTGACGGATTGAGGATCTGTCGGCCGAACAGGTAGGTGCGCTCGGCTGTGGTGAGGCGGTTCGCGTCCGCCACGTCACCCCAAGCCTCTCGAATCGCCTCCACTTGGCCCTCGATCATCTCTAGCGCCTCTCGGCGGTCAACGCCGTAGACGTGCGCCGAATCGACGCACAATCGCAGCGAGCTGTCGCGGTGGCCGTCGCGGTCGATGGCCATGGCTTGGGCTGAGGTTTCGCCTGTTCGTGCCTGCGGGCAGAGGTCGTAGGCCGGGGTGAGGTCGAGGCTCCTGCCGTCCCAGAAGGCGGCATGGTTGCGGGCATGGTCGTCGTTGTTGCCGATGGCGACGTTGAACACGATTCGCTCGAACAGGCGCTTGCCCACGTTCGGGTCGGCTCCGTGGCGGCGGAGAACATCGAGCAGGTCCGGGTAGGTGGCATAGCGACCGTTCATCTCGTCGAGCCCGAGCATCGTGAGTCCGCTGACCATCATCTGGCGACGTCCAGCGCCGGGCCGGTCGAAGCGCTCGACCAGCAGGATGTCGTGGCCGAGCGAGGAGATGATGTTCGAAGCGGGGGCGTCGATGCCGACTCGACGGGCGAGTTCGAGCCCGACGGCCTCGGCCTTTACCACCGGATAGGGATCGGTCGACCTCGAAAGCTTGGCGATGTAGGCCATGTCGCCATCGGTGATCGTCACCTTGGGGCGGGCACCGCCCACGGATGTGCCGTGGACCAGCGCCGTGGCCATCTCGGGCGTCAGGTCATGTCCGTCCGCCAGGTTCCGAGCCGCTCCGTGGAGCTCGTCGAGGGTGGCCGACCCTCCACGCTCGACGTAGGTGACCGCCGATTCCTGGAAGTCGAGCGCACCGATCCGGTTCGACGCAGATGACAGGAAGTAGGTGACTTGGTCGACATCGCCGGGGTCGACGGCATCGGGGTTGCCGAACAGCCCTTGGATGATCACCCGCTGCCCCCAGGCGTCGGGGCCGGCGTCTCTCAGCGTTCCTGCGATGGTGAGGCCGCCTAAAGGTTCGATCCAACCCGGCCTGAGGGGCAATTCGGGCTGGTAGAGGCTGATGGCGTCATGGCGCGCCAGGTAGCTCGGCGCGTACGTGAATCGATATCGAGTCCGGGACCGTTGCACCATGCCGGCGACCGCTGGTTCCGCCGAGCCTGGGAGCCACAGCCAGACGTAGGCCTCAGAAGTCTGGGACGGCATCGTCGCCACCGTTCTCGAAGACCCTGCCGGGCAACAGGGCGATGAGCTCGTCGCCCCGCCGGCGCATGGCGACGAGCTCGTCCCGATCGGCACCGAAGAGCCTCACCCCGACCGTTACCGCGGCGTTGAGCACGGTGGCGATAGATGTACCCGGGCTTCCGGCCTCGATCGAGGTCACCGTCCGCGGCGACACTCCGATGCGGGCCGCGAGGCTCTCTGCTGACCAACCCTTCCGGTGGCGGCCGATCCGGATTTGCTGGCCGAGGACGCGGATGGCCTCGGCCGCCTCCGGGGTGGGAGAGACCTGACGCTTCGCCATGAAGCAATAATACTGCAGTAGTATTCTGTTGGTCTCGGTTTATTGCAGCTGGGGTGCTGCCGTGCCGTCAGCACCCTCAAGGTGGTACTGGCCACTTCGCCAAGTCCTCGGGGATCTCAACTGATGTCGGGTCGGGTAGGCCCCGCCTTCGCTGCGAAGGACGTCAGAAGCGCCGATGACGGATGAGTCAGCGTCGCCACCACCGCTGCTGCCTGGTGGACCCGCTGGTACCGGACGAATTGGGAGCCTGCGGTTGGTTAGCGGTGGAACCATCGACACGGCACCGACAGCGCTCGGCGGCTGGAACATCGCCGAGCACCTGCTCCACGTGAGCCCCACAACCCCGCCAGTCCGGCCTGCCGCACTTCTTGCACGCAACTCGTCTGCACATACCCCCAAGGGTATATGTGAATGGGTCCTAGCGGCAACCTGTCTCGATGGCCCCACCGGTCGGGGTCAGCCCAGGACGCTGAACCCTTCAGTCATTGCTGCGGTTCGTAGCCCCTGGTCGAACACGGCGATTGTTCCGGCGGACGGATCGGCGCGGCGCACGGCGACGGCGCAGGCGAGCTGGACCGCGTCGTAGGCGCGCAGGCGGTGGCGAGCCGATTGACCCGCCGCCTCGAAGAGGGTTGCCTCGTCCACTGAGACGACCACGAACACCGGTTCGGCAGTGTCGTCTCCGTGGTAGTCGTGCTCGAACGCGCTCACCAACACACTGGCGTCATCGACGCTCAACTCACCGGTTCGAACCTTTCCCCAGAACGCTGCCGGTACTTCGACGCGCGCCAGGCTGGAGATGGCCACCGGCTCCGCGATTGCTCGGACCTCCTCGTGGCCGACCTCGGGGACGTACAGCTTGACCAGTGCCGAGGAATCGGCGAAGACGGTCACCGCTGGTCGGAGATGTGGTCGCTGAGGGTTCGTCCTGTGGTGGCCCGCGCCCCGGCCTCGGCGACGGCGTCGGCTGGCGGTCTGCTCCCCGGCAGACGAGCCGGCGTGACCAGGAGGCCGGCTCGCCTCAGCCGCTCCCGAAGCCGCTCCGAGGGTGAATCGGCAAGATCGGGATCGGTGACCGCGTCGAGGATCGAGGTGACGTAGTCGTTCATGGAACGCCCGGCATCGGCAGCCGAAGCCCTGACCCGCTCAATCAGGTCGTCAGATGCCCGAATCGTAAGCTGAGCCATCGCCTCACGATAGCAGGCATGCCTGCATGACAGTGGGTGTCGGGGAAGAAGCGTTCGTGGAAGGAGCCAGCCATCGATCGATGTGGCTAGTGCTCGTACGGCGCTCGTAGCCGCGGCGCGGGCACGGGCAGGGTCAGATGGAGAGGATCTGTTGGACGAATTCGGCGTGGGTGGGATCGACGCGCCAGTAGACCCAGCGGCCCCTTTTGTCGCCGGAGATCAGCCCGGCATCGGCGAGGATCTTCGTGTGGTGGCTGACCGTCGGTTGGCTCTTGGAGAGGGGTTCGGTCAGGTCGCACGAGCAGATCTCGCCGGCGGCGGCGATCATGGAGAGCAACCGCAGCCGAACCGGGTCTGCGAGCGCGGCGTAGATGCGGGCGAGCTCAACGGCGTCGGCCTCGGCGAGCGGGGCCACCGACAGCGGCGTGCAGCACGCCGCGGTGTCGATGCTGTCTGTGCTCGGTGTCGTAGCCATCGAAGATCCTCCGCGATTCACATTGACATCTGTCGATGTATCGGTAAAGTCAACGTATCGACAACCGTAAATCTATCAGGAGGATCTCCATGTCACGTGTCCAGCTCGCCCTCAACGTCTCCAACATCGACGAGGCCGTCGCCTTCTACTCGAAGCTCTTCAACACCGAGGTGAACAAGCGCAAGCCCGGTTACGCCAACTTCGCCATCGACGAGCCGCCCCTCAAGCTCGTGTTGATCGAAGGTGCCGGCGGCGGGACCCTCAACCACCTCGGCGTCGAGGTCGAGACGGCGGAGGAGGTCGTGGCCGCCGAGGGCCGGCTGTCTGCTGACGGTGTCGTCACCACCGGCGTGGATGACACGACATGCTGTTATGCCCTCAAGACCGAGACCTGGGTCAGCGACCCCGACGGCGCCCCGTGGGAGTGGTACGTCAAGACCGGCGACGCCGAGCAGATGACCAACTCCATCCGCACCGGCGACGAGCCCACCCAATGCTGCGCCCCCACAGCGGTCAGCGAGTCGGTCGCGTTCGAGTCGGTCGCCATCGGTACCGGTCCCGCCACCGTGACGGGTTGCTGCTGAGACGCCCGCGCCGTCGCCATCCACCGGCCGGACGTGTTCGGCGCAGACGTCAACCCCGGGCCGCAAGGTCACACCTTGATGACTTCGAGCCCCGGTATCTCGTGGTAGTCGGTGTCTTGGGTGACGATGCTGAGTCCGTGGGCTATGGCGGTGGCGGCGATCCATGAATCGTTCACTCCCAGGCGCAGCCCGCGGTCGCGAGGTTCGAGCCTGAGGCGTGCCCACGCCGCCGCCACGGCGTCGTCCACCGGGATCGGCTCGAGGGTGGATCAGGGGTGGACCAGGTCTACGTGGCAGCCCGCCGAGGCCGCGAGCTGTGCGAGGTCGTCGTGGTCCATGGTGACGATCTCGTCTCCGTCCTGCGCCAGCAGCACGACCGCAGCGTCGACCACATCGACGAGGCCGGCGGCACCCAGCAGTTGGCCCGCTGCTCGCCCCAGAGCCTCGTCCAGCGGACGAACATCGATACCCGCCAACGCCTGGGAGAGCCGGGCCTGGCGAGGGCCTCCCCTCCACACCTGTCCGATCACACCGGCATGGGTGACGGGCAAGTCGCCGGCGAGATGGGCGGCCTTCAGTCGGATCCACATGGCGCGCTCGTTGCGCTCCAAGGCGATCAGTGCGCCGCTGTCGAGCACGACCGTCATATTGAGGTCGCCGTGCGATCCGATGGTTGGCGCTGACCACGAACGACCGTCGCCCTCTCCCGGTCATGGCGGGCCTGGGCAGCCAGCTCCTCTGGGCTTATCTCGCCGAACTCTCTCTCGAAGTCGGCAACCGCGGCCGCCAGCGAGGCCAACTTGCGGTCTCGCTGGACCTTGTCAACGAGGGCCGTGCTGACCCAGGCGCTGACAGACTCTGCCGCACCGGACGCCACCGCCTGCTGGCCTGCCTCGATCAGATCGGGATCCACCGTCACCGTCAGTCGATGCTTCCTGGTGCTCATACCCGAATGGTAACGAGAGTATGCGTATCCGCATACCTCAATCGGCCGTCGAGCCGTCTCGCCCGCGTAGTCTGCCTCCCGCTGGGGAACCGAGCCATGGAGCGACCGTGAGCGATGAGACCACCGAGTGGCACCCGTCCGCTTGCATCTTGTGTGAGTGCAATTGCGGCATCGAAGTCCGGCTGGCGGCGGACGGCCGGAGGTTCGAGCGGGTGAGGGGGGACAAGGCGCACCCGGCCTCGAAGGGCTACACGTGCGAGAAGGCGCTCCGCCTCGACCACTACCAGAACGGCCCGCATCGCTTGGACACGCCGATGCGTCGCCGCCCCGACGGGACCTATGAGCCCGTCGACTGGGACACGGCGATCGCCGGTGTGGCCGAGGGACTCGCCAAGGTCCGAGACACCCACGGCGGGGAGACGATCTTCTACTACGGCGGCGGCGGGCAGGGGAACCACCTGAGCGGCGCCTACTCCGGCGCCACCCGGGCCGCACTCGGCTCGAAGTACCGGTCGAACGCCCTGGCCCAGGAGAAGACCGGCGAGATGTGGGTCAACCGCCAGCTACTCGGCGCCGACACCAAGGGCGACTACGAGAACGCCGAGGTCACGGTGTGGGTCGGTAAGAACCCGTACCAGTCGCACTCGATCCCCCACGCCCGGAACACGCTCAAAGAGATCGCCCGCGACCCGGCCAAGTCGATGGTGGTGATCGACCCACGGACCACCGAGACGGCCGAGCTGGCCGACTTCCACCTGGCGCTGCGCCCCGGCACCGACGCTTGGTGCCTCGCTGCGCTCGCCGCGGTCATGGTCCAAGAGGGCCTGTGTAACCGGACCTGGATGGACGAGCACGTCACCGGCTCCGAAGGCATCGAAGGCGTGCTGCAAGACGTCGACATAGACGCCTACGCCGCGATCTGTGATCTCGATGCGGACCTGGTTCGTCGGGCGGCCCGGCGCATCGCCGGCGCGTCGAGCGTGGCGGTGTACGAGGACCTCGGCACCCAGATGGGTCTCAACTCCACCTTGTGCAGCTACCTCGACCGACTCCTGTGGGTGCTCACCGGCAACTTCGCCAACCACGGTGGCCACTACGTACCGACCAGCCTGGTGAACCTCGCGGGCGGCGGCTCCGGCGGGTCCGGTGGGTCAGGCGGTGGAGAGAAGGTCACGCCGGTCGCGGGAGTCCGCATCATCAACGGTCTCGTTCCGTGCAACGTGATCGCCGAGGAGATCCTCACCGACCACCCCGACCGGTATCGGGCGATGATCGTGGAGTCGTCCAACCCGGCGCACTCGCTCGCCGACAGCGTCCGGATGCGCCAAGCGCTCGATGCCCTCGAGTTCGTCGTCGTCATAGACGTCGCCATGACCGAGACCGCCCTGCTCGCCGACTACGTCCTCCCGGCCTCGTCGCAGTTCGAGAAGTACGAGGCCACGTTCTTCAACTTCGAGTTCCCGGCCAACTACTTCCACCTGCGCCGTCCGTTCATCGAACCGTTGCCGGGCACGCTGCCCGAGCCCGAGATCCATTCCCGGATCGTCGAGGCCCTCGGTGTCCTCGACGGCGTCGACCTCACGCCGCTCGCCGAGGCGGCCGAGCACGGTCGGGGCGAGTTCGGCTCTGCGTTCCTCGGGTTCATGGGCGAACACCCCGACCTGGCCGCGTTGACACCGGTGATCCTCTACCGGACGCTCGGCCCGACCCTGCCCGAAGGCGCCGCAACCGCAGCACTGCTGTGGGGCGCCACCAACATGGCGGCCATGAAGATCGGTCCCAGCATGAACCGGGCCGGCCACGTTGGCGAGGGCCTCGAGTTGGGTGAGGCCCTCTTCTCGGCGATCCTCGCCAACCCGAGCGGCGTGGTGTTCAGCGTCGACGAACCCGAGGAGAACTGGTCACGGGTCCGCACCATCGACGGCCGCATCAACCTCGACAACCAGCTCATGGTCGAGATGGCCGCTGGTCTCACCACCGCGGAGACCCCCGGCAGCGACCCCGACTACCCGTTCGTGCTGTCGGCGGGGGAGCGCCGCTCGTTCACGGCGAACACCATCTTCCGGTCGCCGGAGTGGCGCAAGCGCGACCGTGACGGCGCGCTACGGATCTCCGAGGCCGACGCCCACACCTTGGGCCTGGCCGACGGCGACCGGGCCCGCGTCATCACCGAGCGAGGGAACGCCGAGGTGCTCGTCGAGATCAGCCCGATGATGCGCCAGGGCCACATCTCCTTGCCGAACGGATACGGCATCACCCAGACCGCCGGCGAAGCACAGGTCGGGGTCGCCCCGAACGAGCTGACGTCGAGCGAACACCGCGACCCGATCGCCGGAACCCCCTACCACAAGCACGTTCCCGCCCGGCTCGAGCCGGTCAGCTGAACAAGCAAGCCGTCACGTCGGTCTCCCTGGCGCTCGTCGACGACGTCGCCCTCACCGTCGCCCTCACCGTCTCGCTCGACGGCGCCATGCCGGTTCCGGGCGGGATCCTCAGTTGCCGCCGCCGGGTGGACCACCACCTCCGGGGCCACCACCACCCATGGGGCCACCGCCGCCCATCGGGCCGCCCATCATCTGGTTGGTCAGCTCGGTCACGCTCTCTCCGTTGATGGTGACCGTGGCGCCGGTGAGGGTTCCGGTGCCATCGAAGTCGAAGGCGGACTGGGCGGTGATGTCGATGACGCCACCGGTAATGGTGAGGTCGCCGTTGCTGTCGATAGCGTCGGTGTCGCCGGGGCCCATCACGATCGTGATCCGACCGCCGTTGATCGTGATGCTCAGCCCGGTCGTGACGATGGCCGATGCCGAGGCATTGATCCCGTCGTCGGATGCGTTGATGGTGATGTCACCGTCATCGATGACGATCACCGGGGCTTCGATGCCCTCCACCGACTCGACCACATCGATCGTGCCGCCGGTGATCGAGAGATGCTGCTCGGCCTTGATGGCGTCGTCGCCGGTGGTGATCGTGATGTCACCACCGCTAATGACGAGCTGGCCCTTGCCCAGGTCGGTGTCGTTGCTGGCCTTCATGGCGTCGCCGGCGGCGTCGATGGTGATCTTGGGTCCGGAGACGATGAGCGAGTCCTTGCCACGGATCCCGTCATCGACGCTGGTCACGTTGATCGTGCCCGACTCGATGGTCAGATCGTCCTTGCCCACGATTCCGTCGGCGAAGTTGGCGGTGACGTCGAGGGTTCCGCTCCCGTTGATGAGCAGGTCGTCGGCGGAGTAGATGGCGCCGTCGATCTCCTCATCGGTACGCGTGGCGGCGTCGGACACGGTGTTGGTGCTGTCTTCGGCGATATTCAGGACAGTGGTGTCCGCACTGACCACCTCGATCGCCGGGCCGGCCGTGCTCTTGATGGTCGCGCCGTCGAGCACGATCCTCACCGCGCCATCGGTTTCCACCGTGACCTGTCCGGTCGTCGTTCCGCTCAGCACGTAGGTCCCAGCCTCGGTGATGGCCAGACCGTCATCGTTCAAGGTCACCTCGGTGTTGGGCAGAGCGTCCCAGTCGGTGTCGTCGGTGATCGGCGTTGCTGTCGTGGCCGTGCCAGTTGTTCCAGTCGTGCCAGCCGTGTTGTCCGCTGTCGCTGACGTGGAGGAGCCCGACCCGGCGGAGCCGTTGTCGGCCGAGTCGCTCGAGCACCCAACCAGTGCCGTCAACATGACGAGCCCCGATATCGCCGCCGTCCGCGCTCTGGTGATCTTCTTCGAACTCTTCTGCATCGCTGCGGTCCTCATTTCTTGGGGGAACACAAGCTGTGTCCGGTGGACACGTCTTGCGCCGTCGAAGCTAGGAGCGCAACCGGTGCATCCCCTGTGAGGAATCTGTGAAACCGCTGAGAGTGGAATCTGACGCCATCATCAGCTCTGCGGCCGCCGCGGCCGTCACCACAGCCGCTACCGCCGAAGGCTTTGCCCACGACGGTGAAGCCTTCAGCGATGCCCTGACATCTAGCAGGGTGGCTGTTTCGTCGGCGTGAGTGCGAGGAGTCGATCTGCTTCTCTCGGAAAGTCCATGGCAGGGGTTGCGAAGACCCTAGAGGCATGGTTATGATCGAACATGTGTTCGCTCCACCGGATTCGAAGGGGTCTTTCGAGGCGCTGGACGCTTTGGAGGGTGAGCTGGCCGAACTGTGTGGCATGGCCAACGCGATCCACGGGCGCATGGTCGAGTTGATGGCTGACGCTTTGGACCGCGATTTGTGGTCGGGGTGGGGGATCTACTCACCGGAGCATTGGTTTGGGTGGAAGACGTCGATGGCTCCGGCGTCGGTGCGCGGGGTTGTTGGTTTGGCGCGCCGGCATCATG
>JAGQSO010000222.1 GCA_020439505.1 Acidimicrobiales bacterium | reverse complement strand
TCCCACCATGATGGGCCCATGCGCTTCGGACTCGACATCGCCCAGCAACGGATGCCCTTCGGGGAGGTGGTGGCGCGGGCCCGCTTCGCCGAGGAAGCCGGCTTCGACGGGGTGTGGGGCTTCGACCACTTCCAGCCCATGTACGGGGAGGGGCCAGGGGAGTGCTTCGAGGGGAACACGACCCTGGCCGCGCTGTCGGGTCACACCAGCCGGGTCCGCCTCGGGCTACTGGTCACCGGGGTCACCTACCGTCACCCGTCGGTGTTGGCGGCGGAGGCTCTCACCATCGACCACGCCTCGGGTGGGCGACTCGAGCTGTCGCTGGGAGCGGCCTGGTTCGAGCCCGAGCACCGGGCTCTGGGGATCGCCTTCCCCGGCACAGCCACCCGCATCGAACAGCTCGACGAGGCGCTGACGATCGTCCGGGGCCTGCTGACCACCGACGACTTCAGCTTCGAAGGCCGCCACTGGCAGGTGGACGCTGCGACCCTGCACCCCCGGCCCGTCCAGTCACCCCACCCGCCGATCTGGATCGGTGCCAGCGGTGAGCGCAAGATGCTCCCGCTCGTCGCTCGTCACGCCGACGTATGGCACACCTTCGGGGATCCGACCACCTTCGCCCACAAGTCGGCGCTGCTCGACGGTTTCGCCGAAGCCGCGGGCCGAGACCCGGCCACCATCGCCCGCGCCGCGTCGCTCAGCCTGTCCGAACCCTGGGACGAGGTCCGGGCCAACATCGAGGCCATGGCCCAACTCGGGGTCAGCTACCTGATCTGCGGCTGGCCGAGCGAAGGTCGGGCCCGCATCGAGGAGTTCGTCGCCGACGTGCTGCCTTCGTTCGTAGCCTGAAGAGCCTCACGCCGGGACGACCTCGAAAAATGCCGACGGGGCGGTGGATAGCCACCGCCCCGTCCAGCTCGAATGCGTTTCGCCCAGATAGATCAGGGAGCGTCGGCGTAGCGGAGGTAGGGCTTGATCTCCTCCACGTTGGCCAGCTTCTCCTTGGCGTCGTCGGTGGACAGGGCGGGCGAGACGATCACGCGCTCTCCCGGGGTCCAGTCGACCGGGGTGGCGATGGGGCCCTTGTCGGTGGCCTGGAGGGCATCGAGCACCCGCACGATCTCGGTGAAGTTCCGGCCCACCGACTTGGGGTAGGTGAGGCTGAGGCGGACCTTGTTCGCCGGGTCGATCACGAACACCGAGCGGACGGTGGAGGTGTCGCCCTCACCGGGGTGGATCATGTCGTACAGCTCGGACACCATGTGGTCGGGGTCGGCCACGATCGGGAAGTTCAGGTCGGTACCGCCCACCTCGCCGATGTCGGGGGCCCAGGACTTGTGGTCCTCGACCGAGTCGACCGACAGGGCGATGGCCTTGGTGTTGCGCTTGGCGAACTCGTCCTTCAGCGCCGCGGTACGGCCGAGCTCGGTGGTGCACACGGGGGTGAAGTCGGCGGGGTGGCTGAAGAACACTGCCCAGGAGTCGGCCTTCCAGTCGTGGAAGGTGATCGGGCCGTCGGTGGTGTCGGCCGTGAAGTCTGGTGCGGTGTCGCCGAGACGGATGCTCATGAGGAGCGGTCCTTTCGATCGGTTCGTTGATGGATGTTGCCGGTCCGAGACTAGGGAGCCGACAGGGTGGTGCGGGCCGGTCGGTTCCGGACCGCGAACTTCCCCGACTGGTTTCTACCGCTGAAACCCGGAAATACCCACCGGCAAATGGGGATTTCGCCCAAGAAGGTGAGCGGACAGGCGACCCGACCGGGAGCGCGGCAGGTCAGACGATGAGCGGGTCGCGGGGCAGACCCAGGATCCGCTCACCGATCTGGTTGCGCTTGATCTCCGAGGTGCCACCGGCGATCGACATCGCACGGTGCATCAGCGCCAACGTTCCCGACAAGAACCCGGGACCATCCATGAAGGCGGCGTCGGGGCCGGTGAGCTCGACCATCATCGCCGCCGCCTCGGTCATGTTCTCCGACAGCACCAGTTTGGTCACCGCCCCTTCGGGTCCGGGTGCTCCGCCGGCCACCGCCCGGTGCGCGCTGCGCAGGTTCATCGCCGTCATCGACTGGTCGTTGGCGATGTAGCGACCCAGGCGGGCCGCCCCGCCCGACAACCGCGCCGGGTTGGCGTCGAAGGCAGGCAGGAACATCTCGCCCGGCAGGGCCATGCCACCCTGGCCGCCGCCGATGCTCACGCTCTCGTTTCCGAGCGTCGCCCTGGCCACGGTCCACCCGCCGTCGACGGGGCCGACCACGTCGTCGTCGGGCACGAACACATCGTTGAAGAAGACCTCGTTGAACTCGGACTCGCCGGTGGGCATCTTGATCGGCCGGACCTCCACCCCTTCGGCGTGCATGTCGACGACCATGGTGGTGATGCCCTGGTGCTTGGGAACGTCAGGGTCGGTGCGGACCGTGGCCAGCCCCATCCCGGCCACGTGGGCACCCGAGGTCCAGACCTTCTGGCCGTTGACCAGCCAGCCGCCGTCGACCCGGGTGGCCCTGGTCTTGACCCCCGCGGCATCGGAACCGGCGTCGGGTTCGCTGAACAACTGACACCAGATCACCTCTTGGCTGAGCGCGGTGGGTACCCAGCGCTGCACCTGGTCGTCGGTCCCGTGCTGGATGAGGGTCAGGATCACCCAGCCCGTGATGCTGTAGGCCGGGCGGCGGACACCCGCCGCGTTGAACTCCTGCTCGATCACCAGCTGCTCCACCGCACCGGCGCCGCGACCCCACGGGCGGGGCCAGTGGGGCATGACGTAGCCGGTGTCGATCAGGCGGGCCCGCACCGCGTCGTCATCGAGGCCTGCCACCTCGGCCACGAATGCCCGGACCTCGTCGCGCATGGGTTCGGCTTCAGGCGGGAGGTCGACCGAACGGGTTCGGCGGGTGCCGTCGCGGTAGAGCTCGGTGACCTGAGCGGCGGCAGCCTCGGCGTTGACGAGGATCCCCAGCGCGGTTGCCCGTCGCAGGAACAGGTGGGCGTCGTGCTCGTAGGTAAAACCGATCCCGCCGTGGACCTGGATGTTGAGCTGCGCGGTGAGGTCGGCGGCGGGTACCGCCAGAGCGGCGGCGATGGCGGCGGTGAGGGAGACCTGATGGCCGTCGGGATCATCGGCGGAGTCCATGGCCCTGGCCGCGTCCCACACCGCGGCGGTGGCCATCTCGGTGGCGACCGCCATGTTGGCGCAATGGTGCTTCACCCCCTGGAAGGTGCCGATGACCCGGCCGAACTGCTCGCGCACCTTGGCGTAATCGGCGGCGGAATCGGTGCAGGCCCGCGACAGACCGACGGCCTCGGCCGAAATCAGCAGACGGGCGACGTCGACCAGACGTTGACGCCCTCCCGGGATCACGGTGGCTGCCGCTCCGGTCATGGTGATCCGGGTCGCTCGGCGGGTGGGATCGAGGTTCTTGGGCACCTCGACGGTGACAGCTGGGTCGGCCAGATCGACAAGTACGGCGTCATCCCCGACCCCGACGGCCAGAACCCCACCGAGGGCACCACCGAGGGCCACCACCGTGCCCTCGGCCGCCCCTTCGGTCAGGGTGACGGTGTCGTCGAGGCTCACCGCTCCGAACTCGGTGCCGGCCGCGAACCGGGCGAGACGCTCCGCGTTGCTCGGCGTGATCTCGCCCCCGGCCAGGAGAGCCGAGACCACGGCGCTGGGGACGAACGGACCCGGGGCCATCGCCCGGCCGAGCTGTTCGACGATGACCGCCAACTCGAACATGCCGTAGCCCGACCCGCCGTGTTCCTCGGCGATGTGCAGCCCCGGCCAGCCCAGCGAAACCAGCTCGACCCACCACGGCGGCAAGGACTCGACGTCGGCCTCCAGGGCGGCGCGGGCGGTACCCAGCGACCGGTGCCGGGTGAGGAAGTCGGCTGCGGTGTCGGCCAGGGTGAGGTGGTCTTCGTTGATGGCGAGGGGCATGGGCGGGAGCGTAGGGGTGTGCCGGTCGTCTCGCTGGCCGAACGGTGGGGCCCGATCGGGGCGGGCTTACCATCGTCGCCATGACAACGACGTCTCCTTCGACCCGCCCGACCCTGCACTTCGGCTTCGCCACCGTCGACGACGTGGAGCCGGTCGTCGACCTCGTTCACTCCGCCTACCGGGGGGACAGCAGCCGACAGGGTTGGACCTCCGAGGCCGACCTGCTCGACGGCGGCCGCACCACGGTCGAAGTGGTGAAGGCCCTGGTCGACGGTGGTCACTCCGAGGTGCTGGTGGCCCGGCGGGACGGAGAACTCGTGGCCTGCTGCGAACTGGAGCACCGGGTGGCGGACAACCAGGTGTACCTGGGGATGTTCGCGGTCGTGCCCGGCCTTCAGGACTCGGGCATCGGTCGAGCGGTTCTCGCCGAAGCCGAGCGACTGGCCCGCGACCACTGGCACGCTCCGGAGATGACCATGAAGGTCCTCGACGCCCGGACCGAACTGCTCGACTGGTACGGCCGGCGCGGCTACCTGAACACGGGGGAGACGTCACCGTTCCCCGAGGTGGACGAACGGTTTGGCATACCCCGTCGAGGAGACCTCCGCTTCGTCACGCTGGTCAAGCCGCTCCGGGCCCTGACCCGCTGGGAGGGGTCGGGTGAGGGGCACGCCGAGTGGTACATCGAGCGGTTCAGGGCCATGGAGGCCGAGGGGATGGACCTGAGCGGTGAAGCCCGCATGGTCAACGCGATGGTCCCGCTGGGATCACGGATTCTCGACGCCGGCTGCGGGCCCGGTCGCGTCGGCGGGTTCCTTCACGCCATGGGCCACCGGGTGGTCGGGGTCGATGTGGATCCCGCCCTGATAGCGGCCGCCGAGGTGGACCACCCCGGCCCTCACTGGATGGTCGGCGACCTGGCCCACCTCGACCTGGCTCCCCGGGGCGAAGCGGAACCGTTCGACCTGGCCATCCTGGCCGGCAACGTCTTGGGGTTCGTTGCCCCCGGCACCGAGGCCGATGTCCTGCGACGGGTGGCGGCCCACGTCCGCCCCGACGGTGCCGTGGTGGTCGGCTTCCACCTCAACAAGGTTCCCCTCGAGGTCTTCGACCCCGCCGTGGCCGCAGCCGGTCTCGAACTGGAACACCGATTCGCCACCTGGGACCTGCGCCGCTGGTCCGACACCGCCGACTTCGCGGTGTCGGTCCTACGAGTCTGATGCCGTTCCGGCAACCTTTGCCGGGCTTGGGAGTCATCGGCGCTGCATGCTGTCCGGTTCTCGTGGGCCGCCTTCGGCGGACGATTTCTGGCGGAAACGGCGCTAGGTTCGCTGGGGTAGGCGTCAATCGGAACTAGGGGAACTTGAATGGCCGCCAGATCGCTCAACCGGATCGTCAGGGGTTTCACCGCCTTGAGCATGGCCGCCACGGTGATGGTGGCGTGTTCGGGATCCGATGACACGGCCAAGAAGGCCGATGGCACCGATACCCGGGGGGGAACGACGCCGACCACGGCCCCCGCCAACCCCGACGTCGACCTGGTGCTCACCGTCGGGGACGAGGTCACCGCCCAACTCGACGACCGCTTCCAGTCCTACAACGTCGAGATGGTCGAGGTGACCGGCGGCTACTTCTGGCCTCCCTACGAGGCGGGCGGGGCCAAGGTGTACCGCGAGCCGATCGATCTGAGCTCGGAGCGGTTGCGCAATCTGGCCAAGGCCCTCGGGCCGGTGTACATCCGGGTGAGCGGCACCTGGGCCAACTCGACCTACTTCGACGCCGAGGGGACCACGGGCGGGACTCCGCCCGCAGGTTACGAAGGTGTGCTTACCGCAGAGCAGTGGCGGGGCGTGGGTGAGTTCGCCCGCTTCCTGGACAGCGAGGTGGTCACGTCCTTCGCCGGCAACACCGGTTCCCGGGATGGGGCGGGGGTGTGGACCGACACCCAGGCCCGGCTGCTGTTGGAGTTCAGCCAGGACAACG
>JAGQSO010000221.1 GCA_020439505.1 Acidimicrobiales bacterium | reverse complement strand
GGTGTGACTGCCGGGGAGGCCGTGGCAGTAGGTGTACTGGGCGCCGTCGTCGCCGTTGATGATGACGCCGATGCCGCAACGGCCGCTGGTAGGCGTCGAGATCACGACGCCGTTGGTGATGGCGTAGAGCGGGGTGCCGGTGGGGACGGGGATGTCGGCGGCGGGGTAGTCGTGGTGGGGCTTGGTGAACCACTCGGGGTGCTCGTCGTACCAGCGGCGTTCGACCGGTAGGGCGTAGTCGCCGGCCACCGCGAGGTCGCCGGTCGGGCATCCGGTGACCATGCCGGTGGCGGGGTCGGCCTCGGCCTGTCCGGCGGCGTCGAGCATGGCGCCGTAGACGTCGCTGAGCAGGGTCCAGTAGGTGGGCGAGGTAGCCCAGGTCCCGGCGAGTCCACCCCAGGTGCTGGCCGACGCTCCGGCGTTGGGGGACACGTCGGGGTTGGCGAGCGCCGTGTCGTTGCCTGCTGCGTACTTCTTGAGGAGCTGGATGTGGGCTCGCACGCCGATGACGGGGTCGGCGAACGCGCTGCCTGACGCGGCGTTGTCGTAGTGGGCGATGCCGGCGAAGTTGTTGATCGACGTGTCGCGGTTGGTGAAGTGACCGGTCTCCGCGATGGCCTGAGCGAACGCCATGTCACCGCGGACACCTTCGGCATCGCCCTCCGACAGGTACAGCGCGATCAGATCCGCGATGTCGATGCCGAGACGGCTCGGTTGACCTCGGCCGCTGGCATCCCACCAAGCCCGGAGGTCGGTGACGGTGAGCGTGGAGGGTCCGAGGATGCTTGGCGTCCCGTCGTCTTCGACTTCGAGCGGACCACCAGCGCCGCACGGTGGCGCAGCGCCCCCGGCGGCGACCGCGAGGAACGGCACGGCGACGAGCCCGCTGAGGAAGATCAGGAACGTGAGGGCGATGGCGGCGGGGAGCTTCGAGCGCTTCATACCTGAGTAGGCCGCGACAGGCCCAGATTCCCGCGGGATTTCTTGTCGATTTTCGGGCCGGTTCGCGGCTTACCCCTGTGCTGCTCGTTTCCCGACTCGAAGGAGGTGGCCCGATGACACGTCTCGTCGGAGTTCTCGCCCAGGTGTCTGTCGACCCGAACTCCACGGGCATGCCCGGGGCCGACCTGATCCAGAGGCTGCTCAACTGGTCCCAGATGCTCGCCCTGTGGGGCAGCCTCGGCGCTCTGCTCATCGGCGCCGCCATGTACGGCCTCGCACGGGAGGGCGGCAGCTACGGCGGTGCGAGCCGAGGCAAGGCGCTCGCCATGGGTGGCGTCGTCGGCGCCATCCTCGCCGGAGTCGCCCCGACCGCGGTGAACATGCTGTTCGAGGCGGCGAGCTGATGCCGTCCACCACCTCCCCGATGCCGAAGCGCAGCACCGTCATCGTGGCGTCACTGGCCACGGTCATGCTCGTGGCCGGCGTCGCGGTCACCCGCTTCACCGGCAACGACAGTCGGTCCGACCGTCCGACCGATCATCAGGTCGCCGCCGAGCCGACACCTCGGCCACCGGTCGCCGAGGGAACCCCCGGACCGACGCTGGAACGGGCTGGCCTCGATGTCGGGTTCTCCGATGACGAAGCGGGAGCGGTCGCCGCCGCGGTGTCGTACTCGACGGCGGCGCAGCGCTGGCTGTACTTCACCGACGACGAGATTCGTGCAGCGGTCGACGAGATCGCCACCCCGGTCGCGGCGCCACGCATGGCCGACGACATCGTCCTCGAGGTCTCGATGGCCCGCGACCAGCTCGGCGCATCGTCGGGCCGGGTCTGGTGGCTGGTGCGGCCCCTGGCCTGGAACGTCGAGACCTTCGACGGCGACCAAGCCCGCGTGGCGGTGTGGGTCGTGACGGTCCTGTCGGCCGCGGAGGTCGCCGCCCCGCAGAGCGAGTTCCTGACCGTCACCGTCGACCTTGCGTGGCTCGACGGCGACTGGCGCGTCGACGGTGTGCGTGACCACCCCGGCCCGACCCCGATGACCGGACCGCAGGACCAGCCGTGGGACGCCGTCCCCTTCGACGAGACCCTCGCCGGGTTCACCCGCCTCGACGGGGAGCCGGTCCAGTGATCCTCGGCATCGGATTCCCCAATCCGATCGGTTGGGCCATCGACAAGGTCACTGGGTTCGTCGGCGGTGTCGCTACCGCAGGGTTCGAGATGATCATCGGTGGGCTGGTCGCCTGGGTCGTCGACGCCGTGGTGTGGGTTGTCGGCGGGGTGTTCAACTTCTTCTTGGACTCCACGGACCCCAACGTCCAGGCCGACTGGTTCATCACCGGTGACGGCCCCTACGCCACCACCGTCGGGATCGGTGCCAGCCTCCTCTTGTTGTTCGTCCTGGCCGGGATCGTCCAGGGCACCCTCAGCGGAGACGTCGGCGGCATGCTGCGCCGCATGGGCCTCGAGCTGCCGATCTCGATCATCGGGATGGTCGGGCTCGTCACCGTCACGCAGATCCTTGTCCAGCTCACCGACGCGCTCTCCGGCGAGGTCCTCGGCAACTTCCAAGACGACATCTCAGAGTTCGGAGCCGTGGTCGCCACCCTCAGCCACCTCAACGGCGGCACGTCTACCGCGTTCGTTGTCTTCGTCCTCGGGCTGGTCACCGTGCTCGCCGGGTTGATCCTCGTCGCCGAGCTCGTCGTGCGCTCCGCGCTGATCTACATCGTCGTCGCCCTCGCCCCGCTCGTGTTCGCCGCACGACTCTGGCCCGCCACCCGCGGCGCCAGCCGCAAGCTCCTTGACCTGCTCGTCGCACTCATCGTGTCGAAGCTCGTCATCGCCATCGCACTGTCCGTCGCAGCTGCGGCCGCGGTCGGCGCCGGTTCGGGTGGCGAGGTCACAGCGTTGCCCGAACCGGAGGTGTTCGCCGAGGACCCCGGCGGGTCGGTCACCCAGGCCGTTGGCATATTGCTCACCGCCGCAGCGGCGTTCGGTGTCTCCGCGTTCTCGCCGTTGCTGATCGCCCGGCTCCTACCGCTCACCGAGGGAGCGCTCGTCGCCCAAGGCGTGAAAGGCGGACCCGTCCGGGCTGGGCAACAGGGGATGATGGCCGCCAACACCGTCCAGATGGTGTCCGGTCGGCGCTACAGCCAGATCGCCAACGGCAAGGCTGCTGCGTCGGGCGCCAACGGCTCCGCGCTCCCGGCGGGCGGTGGCGGTGCGGCTGTATCCAAGGCCGGCGCGACCGGAGGCGCGGGTGGAGGTGCAATCGACCAACCGTAAGGAGTCGAGCATGGTCAAAGAAACCCAAGCAAAACCGAAACGAAAGGCTACTGGCGCTGCGGCAATGGGAGCTGGGCCAGGCAGGCCGAAAGGCGTTCCAAACAAGACAACGACCGAGCTGAAGCAAGCGATCCTGAATGCCGCAAATGACGTGGGCGAGGATGGAGAAGGAAAGGCTGGGCTGGTTGGTTACCTGCGCACGCTTGCAAGGAGTGAGCCAAAGGCATTTTCCAGCCTGCTTGGCCGCGTGCTGCCGCTCCAGGTGACGGGTGAAGGCGGAGGGCCGATGCAGC
>JAGQSO010000220.1 GCA_020439505.1 Acidimicrobiales bacterium | reverse complement strand
GAGATGAGGGTGACGACCACCAACATCACGGTGCTGAGACCGTCGATCATGGTTCCGACCGGGAACTTGACCCCGTTGCTCTGGAACCAGGTCATCTCCCGCACCACCGGCGGCGTGGAGTGCTCGGCTTCCTCGCCCCCCTCGGCACCCTCTGAGGCGACGGGCAGACGCTCATCGGTGGCGCCGATGGCGCCGTGGTCCTCGGTGGTGGTCTCGGCCGCGGGCTCGGTGGCCGGTTCTTCACCGGCCGGCTCGGTGGCGTGATCGCCCTCGGCCGGCTCGGCCGTCGGCTCGGTGGCGTGATCGCCCTCGGCCGGCTCGGTGCCGTGACCTTCGGCGGCGGGAGCCTCGGTGCCGTGGGCGGTGACCGGCGGGTGGTTGACCCGACCGATCCATCCCGACGCCACGCCGAGAGCCAGAACGAAGCAGATCGAGACCGAGGCGATGCCGATCTCAGAGCCGCCGCGGGGCAGCTTCTTGCCGACGGCAAGGATCAGGACGAAGGAGATGGCCGGGATGAGGGGGATGATCCAGGCGTGGGTGAGCATGCCGGCGTCAGCCCTTCATGAGGTCGACTTCATCGATGTCGACGGTTCGGAAGTTGCGGAAGATGGCCAGAACGATCGCCAGACCCACGCCGACCTCGGCGGCGGCCACAGCGATGACGAACAGGGCGAAGACCTGGCCGGTCACGGCACCGGTCATGGCACTGAAGGCCACCAGGTTGAGGTTGACCGAGTTCAAGATGAGCTCGATCGACATGAGGACCAGGACCCCGTTGCGGCGGGAGATCACGCCGTAGACGCCGGTGCAGAACAGCACCGCGGCCAGGATCAGGAACTGGTTGAGCAGCACGTCAGTCCCTCCGGGCGATCACGATGGCGCCGATCAGCGCGGCCAGCAGGAGCACGGAGATGACCTCGAAGGGGACCAGGTAGACGCTGAAGATGGCGTCGGACACGGCCCGGGTGTCGGTGGGCATCAGGTCGGCGGGGAGCTTGTCACCCGAGAACCCGTCGACCAACACGTAGATCAGGACGCACAGCATGGTCAGCGACGTGCCGAGACCGACGATCCAGTTGTCCCGGCTCGGCTTCTCGGTGCCCTGCATGGGCGCCCGGGTCAGCATGATGCCGAACAGGAACAAGACCACGATGGCCCCGATGTAGACCATCACCTGGGTGACGGCCACGAACTCGGCCCCCAGCAGGATGAACTGGGCGGCGGCACCGGCCAGGACCATCACCAGGTAGACGGCGGCGTGAACCACGTTGGAGGTGGTGACCACCCGGATGGCGCCGAACACCATCATGGCGGCGATGATCCCGAAGGCCACGTTCTGGGCCACCAGCACCGGGGCATCGGCGTTCTGGGCCGCGGCGAGGAGCAGGCTCATCGGGGAACCTTCTTGACCTTGGCCTCCGAGCCTGATTCATAGGGTTCGAAGTCGGGCACCGTCTCCATCCACTCGCCGAGGCGGGTCTTGTCGTGGATCAGATCGGCGATGCGGGGTTCGGAGTACTCGAACTCGGGGCTCCAGAAGATGGCCTCGAACGGGCACACCTCGACGCAGATGCCGCAGTACATGCACAGCGAGTAGTCGATGTCGAAACGGTCGATCGACGAGACCGTGCGCTCCTTGCCACCGGCCCGACGGGGCGGGGCCTTGACCTTGTGGGCCTCGATGTAGATGCACCAGTCGGGGCAGCTGCGCACGCACAGCATGCAGGCCGTGCAGTTGTCCTCCTGGAGGGCGATGACGCCACGGGCCCGGGTGGGGGGCGCCTCCTTCTCGTGGGGGTACTGCACGGTGGCGGCACCCTTGGAGGGCGACGGCGGCTGGGCGAAGCGCTTGAGACCCTCACCCGGCCACAGGGTCTGGGTCATCTCCTGGAAGGTGACGCCCATGCCCTGGATGATGCCGGGGAGCTTGGAGACCTTGTCGTTACGGCCCATCAGAACGCGACCTTCAAGATGGTGGTTACGAGGATGTTCGCCAGGGAGATCGGGATCAGCACGGTCCACGCCAGCTTCTGGAGCTGATCCTCCCGGAAGCGGGGGTAGGTGAACCGGATGAAGAAGATGAACCCGCCGATCAGCATCATCTTGGTGAGCAAGATGATCGGTCCGAGCAGGTTCATCATGTTGTTGTCGAGCTCGACCCAGGCGGAGGGCACGGCCCATCCACCGAGGAACAAGGTGGCAGCGATGGCCGAGAATGCGCCGGCGGCGGCGAACTCACCGATGAAGAACAGCAGGAACCGCAGGCCCGAATATTCGGTCAGGTAGCCGGTAACCAGCTCGGATTCGGCGATGGGCATGTCGAAGGGGGTCTGGCCCAGCTCGGCCTGCACAGCGATCATGAAGATCAAGAACCCGACGAACTGGGTGATGAAGAACGGGTTGCCGATGATGTCGACCCCGAAGATCGACCCTGAGGCCTGGGCGGCCACGATCCCCGACATGTTCATGGTGCCGGCCTGGATGACCACGCCGACCACGGCGAGGATCATGGGCAGCTCGTAGGCGATGAGCTGGCCGGCGGCTCGCAGACCACCGATGAGGGAGTACTTGTTGGCCGACGACCAGCCTGCGAACAGCACACCGAGCGAGCTGATCGACGACACGGCGAGGGCGAAGAAGATGCCGGTGTCGAAGTTGGCCAGGTGAAGGTCGGGGCCGAACGGCACCACCATGTAGGTGAACAGCACGGTGGCCACCACCAGGTAGGGGGCGGCCTTGAACAGGGCGCGGTCGGCCCGTTCGGGAATGATGTCTTCTTTCTGGAGCCACTTGCCGACCTCGGCGAGGAGCTGCATCGAGCCGTAAGGCCCGGCCTCCATTGGTCCGAGACGGCTCTGCATGAAGCTGACCATCTTGAACAAGAAGACGTAGACGAAGGTGCCGGCGGGCAGCAGCACCGCCACCAGCACACCGATGGAGCGCAGGACGGTCTGCTGCCAGTAGGCGAGCTCGAGCCCGAGCACGAGGGAGTCGGTCACGACTCACCCCCGAGCGGGAAGCGCGGACGCAGGACGGGAACCATCACCGGTCGATGTCTCCGAGGATGAAGTAGAGCGAAGCCAAGATGGTGACCACGTCGGGCACGTACACGCCCCGACACACCCACGGCACCACCGAGACGTTGTTGAACGACGCGGTGCGGATCTTGACCCGGAACGGGCCGAGACCGCCCTGGGAGACGACGTAGTAGCCCATCTCACCGAGCGGGTTCTCGGTGGCGACCCAGGCCTCGCCCTCGGGCACCTTGATGATGCGGGGGACCTTGGCCATGTAGGGGCCCGACGGCAGCCCGTCGAGGAGCTGATCGACGATGTTGCAGGCTTCGCGGATCTCCTGGAGGCGCACCCAGAACCGGGCGAAGGAGTCGCCGTCGGGGTGGGTGATCACGTTCCAGTCGACCTGATCCCAGGCCAGCCCGACCGGCAGATCACGACGCAGGTCCCAGTCGACGCCGCTGGCGCGCAGGTTGGCACCGGACAGGCCGTACTGGAGGGCGATCTCGGCGGGGATGACGCCGATGCCGCGGGTCCGGGCCTGGAAGATCTCGTTGCCCTCGACCAGGGTCTCCATCTGGTCGCAGAAGTCGCGGATCTTCTCCATGGCGGCCTTGGTGTCGGCCACCCACCCCTTGGGCAGGTCGTCCTTGAGGCCACCGATGCGGTCGAAGTTGGGGTGGAACCGCCCGCCGGTGGCCGCCTCGATCTGGTTGAGGACGAACTCGCGGTCTCGGAAGGCGTAGAACGCCGCGGTCATGGCCCCGATGTGGAGGGCCATGTCGCCGATGAACAGCGAGATGTTGGCGATACGGGACAGCTCGAACAGGACGGTGCGGATCCACTGGGCCCGGGGTGGGGCCTCGATCTCCATCAGCTTCTCGGCCGCGAGGATGAAGGGAACCTCGTTGGCGAAGCTGCCCAGCCAGTCGATGCGGTTGATGAGGGTGGTGACCTGGGGGTAGTTGCGGACCTCGGTCAGCTTTTCGTAACCCCGGTGCATGTAGCCCATGACCGGCTCGCACGACAGCACCTGCTCGCCGTCGAGCTTGACCACGATGCGCAGGGTGCCGTGGGTGGCGGGGTGCTGGGGACCGAGGTTGAGGGTCATGCCCTCCTCGGTCTGGAACTCCAGGTTCACCCGCCCGTCGGCGGCTTGGGCGTTGGCGTAGGCCAGCTTCTGGCGGTCGGTCACGGCGGTCATGCGTCGGCCTCCTCGTCGCCGCCCTCGCTGTCACCCGGCAGGGGCTCGATGTCGACGATGCCCGGCCACGGCTTCACGTGGCGGGCCAGCAGTGGGAAGTCCTTGCGCAGCGGGTAGCCCTCGAACTCGCCGGGGAGGTAGATGTTCACGAGGTGGGGGTGACCGACGAAGTCGATGCCGAACATCTCGCGGGCTTCGCGCTCGTGCCAGTTGGCTCCGGCGAACACCGGGATCCAGGTGGGCAGGCTGAGGTCGTCGTCGGGGAGGTCGACCTTGAGCACCACGCCCATCCTGAGGGTGAGCGAGTGGGCCCGGGCGAACACCTGGAAGCGGGTGTCCCCGCCGGCGTAGCCGGTGACGATCTCGGTGCTGACCTCGGGCATCGGGTCGGTGGGCGAGTCCTCGCCCTTGCCGAACGGGCTGGGCAGCCAGTCGATGGCCGACAAGAACTGGAAGGCCCGAAAGCCCAGGTGGTCGCGGACCACGAAGCCGGCTTCCTGCCAGGCGTCGCGGGTGACCCGGACCCAGGTCTCGTCTCCGGGACGGATGTGGGTTCCGACCACGGCGTCGCCCAACTTCTCGCGCAGCGACGCCACGATCGCCTCGCGGGCGTCGTCGACGACCGCGGTGTCGGCCTCGGTGGCCTCGGTGGCCTCAGGAGACGACAAGGGGTTCACCCTTCCAGCGCTCGGCCATGTCTTCCTTGCCGATGCGCTCCTGCAACAACACGATGCCCTCGAGCAGGGCCTCGGGCCGGGGCGGGCAGCCGGGCACGTACACGTCGACGGGGATGATCTGGTCGACACCCTTGGTGACCGAGTAGCTGTCCCAGTAGGGGCCGCCGCAGTTGGCGCACGAGCCCATGGAGATCACGTACTTGGGGTCGGGCATCTGGTCGTAGAGGCGACGGATGGCCGGCACGATCTTGTCGGTGACGGTTCCCGACACGCACACCAGGTCGGCTTGGCGGGGGCTGGCCGGCAGCGGGATGACGCCGAGGCGCATCACGTCGTAGCGGGGGGAACCGAGCGCGGCACCCATCTCGATGGCACAGCAGGCCAGACCCCACTGGAAGATCCAGATGGAGTACTTGCGGGACGTGTTGAGCAGCGAGGTGAGCGGCTTGGGGAGCTTGCCGCTCTCTACGAGACCCATGGTCAGCGGCCTCCGGCGATCTGGGGGACGGAAGGGTTCAGAGCCACTGGAGGACCTTCTTGCGCCAGGCGTAGAGCAGGCCGAGGGCCAGTACCACGATGAACACGATCATCTCTACGGCACCGAACCAGCCGTAGGTCTCGAGTTGGATGGCCCACGGGAAGATGAACACCGCCTCGACGTCGAACAGCACGAAGAGGAGGGCGAATACGTAGTAGCGGACCGGGCTCTGGTCCCAGCCCGAGCCCACCGGGTCCACACCCGATTCGTAGCTGAGGTACTTGTCGCGCTGGGGACGGACCGGTCGGATGAGCTTTCCGAGGGCCAGGACCCCGGCCAGCAGGCCGACGGCGATACCCGCGAATATGGCGACGAGGAGGTAGTCGCGAAGGAACTCCGACACGGTGTCGAACCTTAGTGATGCCGCTCACGAGCGGCCAAAGGCGGGTGATGGCATCGATGCCCGATCGGCTGCGCCTACGGTTTGGTCCGTTGTCGGCGCAGCCGGTACCACCTTGCCTCCCAGCGGTCAGGCCGGGGCTCCGGCACCGATATTCCCCTCGTCGAACCATCCACCGCCCTCGTCGAACCATCCACCGAATCCATGCGAAAGGTGCCATCCACCGTGTCCATCGCTCCGACGAATGCGCGGCGACGGTGGTGGACGGTGTTCGGTCTGGTTCTGGTCGCCGCCGGGGTGTGGGCGCTGGCCACTCCCCTGTTCACCGGACCCGACGAGGTGTCTCAGGTCCGCCGGGCGGCGGCGGTGGTCCGCGGTCAGATCATCGGTGAGCGGACGGGGCCGGACCCGGTCCTGCTGGTGCGGGTCGACGTGCCAGGGCTGTACGGGCCGGCGGCCGAACAGCAGTGGCTGTGCCACCTGGGACCGCTGGTGGACGGGGCCCCGCAGGAGGCCATGGTCCTGCCTCGGCCCGATTGTCCCGACCTGAGGGCGGTGGACCAGGCGACGGTTGCAGCCGACACGGTGCAGTACCGGGGTCAGCCCTTCTATTACGCGCTGGCCGGAGCTCCGACCCTGGTCGATCAGGGTTTGGTCGGCGCCTACGCAATGCGCATGGTCGGGGCGGTCCTGACCGCGGCCCTGGTCGCCTCGGCCGCCGCGACCCTGGCCTTGGCGGCCCGACCGTCGTTGGCGGGCCTTGGCCTGTTGGTTTGTCTCACCCCGGCGGTCCTCTATCTGGCCGGGTCCACCAATCCTTCGTCGGTGGAGATCGCCGCGGCGCTCAGCGCCTGGGCGGCGGTGGCGGTGCTGGCCGCGTCGTCCACCTCGGCCGGTGATGTCACGCGCGACGGTCAGGGGTTGGGCGACGACGGCCGGGAGTTGCGGTCGGGCAACGCACGGCAGGTCGACGGGGCGGCGGCCGACCTGGCGCCGATCGACGGGACGCCGACCGATGGGACGCCGACCGATGGATCATCGTTCTCCTCCGCCCGGGCGCGTGATGGGGCGGTTCATCTGCTCGACGAGGCCACGACCGCGGCAATCATCAGACGTCTCGGTGTCGCGTTGGTGGTGTTGAGCCTGGGACGGGGGCTGGGTCCGGCCTTTGCCGCCGCGGTCGCCGCGGTCGGAGCGCTGGTGCTGGGCCGCACCCGGGTCGGGTCGCTGCTTCGGCGGGGCGACCTCCGACGGTGGGCGGCGGCGGTGACGGCCGCCGTCGCGGTGTCGGGGCTGTGGCTGGCCCACATCGGACGGGCCTTTCCCCTACCGGACCGGCCGGGCAGCGGGTGGGCCCGAGCCCTGGGGTGGGTGCCTTGGTACCTGCACCAGATGGTCGGAGTGTTCGGCACCAACGACAGTGCCGTGTCGGTCTGGGCGGCGGGCCTGTGGGGACTGGTGAGCATTGCAGTGGTCGCCGCCGGCCTCGCAACCATGGTCCGCCACGGCCGCTACCGAGTGGCGGTGGCAGCAGTGGGCACCCTGGTCGCCGGGGTGGCCATGAACGTGACCGCCGAAGGACTGAGCCTGCCCCCGATCGGGTTCTTCTGGCAGGGCCGCTATTCGCTTCCCCTGTTGGTGGGCGGGGTGATCCTGGCCACGGCCAGCATCGGCTCGCCAGCGGGCAGCACCGAGGATCGTTCCCCTCGGTTCGACCTATTCCTAGCGGTAGCGGTAACCGCCGTGGTAACCGTGGTCCATGTCCATGCCCTTGTGGTGGTAACCGGCCATCTAGGCCTGGCCGGCTCAAAGGGAAGCGGTGCGATGGCCACGTTGTTGGCCGGAGTAGTGGTTGCGCTGGGCAAAGCGGTGGCCCTGTCGGCACCGCCGATTTCGTCACCCGCCAAGGGTGACCCCGGCGCGGCCTAGCGGCGTTAGCGTCGGACCCCATGGCCTCTGCTGAGACTGACGCAGCTGATCCCCGCCCCGCGTCCGAGGCGACGGCTTCGGCAAGCGGGAGGACCGGGACGACCGGACCCAGGAGATCTTGGGGTCGGTCGGTCTTGTCGGCCGTGTTGGGCGTTCTCGCCGTCGTCGGCTTGTTGGCCACCATTCTCGGGTCGTGGGCGCGGTCGTCGATCTATGACACCGACACCGTGGCCGCCGCGGTGGACAGCGCGCTTCAAGACCCGGCCGTGATCGACGCGCTCGCCACCCGGCTCACCGACCAATTGATAGAGGCGGCCTCGGTCGAGGATCGGATCCGAGACCGTCTCCCCGCCAGCCAAGCCGACCTGGCCCCGGCCTTCACCGGAGGTGTCCGGGCTGCGGTACATGAGGGGTTCGTTAACCTCTTGAGCCGCGACGGAACCCGCAAGGTGGTGGTAGGTGCGGCCCGCGAGAGCCACGCGCAGGTGGTGCGGATCCTCGAGACCGGCGAGCTGAGCACCCGGCTGAACACTTCGAACGGGACGGCGAGCCTCAACCTGCTTCCGCTCATGGGTAGGGGGTTCGCCATGATCCAGGACAACGGCATCCTCCGCAGCGTCGATTTCCCAGAATTGGAGCGAGGCGGCGACCCCAAGGCTCAGATCGCCTCGTTGGAGGAGGCCCTTGGTAGGCCGCTTCCGGAGGACTTCGGCCAGATCGTGGTCTATCGCGGTGATGCCATAGACCGGGCGAACTCGCTGGTGGCCAGGGTCCAAGAAGCATTGGAGTTGTTCCGGCGGGCCATGGTCGTCCTGGTGGTGGTGACGGCCGTGGCGGCATCGTTGTCGGTAGTGGTGGCCAATCGCCGCTACCGGGCAACCGGGTTCTTGGCGTTCGGGGTGGTGGTGGCCATGGCCGGGGCGCGGGCGATCGTCCACTACGTGGTGGGAGCATCGCCCGATCTGGTGACCAACCCGGGGGCACGCGCCGCGGTGGCCCGAGCCGTCACCTCCCTGGCCGAAGGCCTGCTCACCGCGGTCACCGTGGCCCTGCTGGTGGCCCTGGCCGCCGCGGTCATCGCCCTGCTGGCCGACCGCCAGGG
>JAGQSO010000219.1 GCA_020439505.1 Acidimicrobiales bacterium | reverse complement strand
GGTTCGTCTACGTGGCGTTCATCGTCGATGTCTACGCGCAGCGGATTGTTGCTTGGAACGCTGCGACGACCAAAGAGACCGATCTGGTCATGGACCCGCTGCGCATGGCCATCTGGCAACGAGCCCGCGAAGGCCACCCGATCACCCACGGTGAGCTCATCGGCCACGCCGATGCCGGGTCGCAATACACGTCGATTCGCTTCACCGAGCACCTCGGCCTCGAAGGCGTGCGGCCCTCGATCGGCTCGGTCGGCGACTGCCTGTTAACCGGCCAATGTGATGTAGCTGTAGCAGCTTAGGCGCTGGTTTTCCTGAGGAATGCTTGCCTTTTGGTTCGGTCAGCGTTACAGATGTGCCTGTGTCAGAGGACGGGTTGTTCCTCGAACGGGGCGACGATGGTTGGCGCCTGGGCGGCGGCGACGCCGGCCGGTTCCGGTTGGTTAACGAGTACTTGTCGTATCTGGCGGACCGGAACTACTCGCCCCGCACGACGCGCACCTACGGGTTCGGTCTGCTGGCGTTCTGTCGTTGGCTTGACAGCGAAGACCTCGACTTGGCCTCGGTGACGACCGACGTGTTGCTGCGGTTCCTGGCCGCGTGTCGGACCGAGCGGGTCACGGGTCGACGGGGCGGCACGAACGTGGTCGGACTCGACGGCCGCCGGACCGACGTGTTGTCGCCGGCGACGGTCAACATGCGCCTGGCCGCGATCTCGGGGTTGTACTCGTTCCGGTCGATGCGCGACCCCGACATCTCGAACCCGGTCCCCAAGGGTCGGGAAGCGAAGCGCCTGTCGGCGGGGGAACGGACCGGCATGCTGGTTCATGTGTCGCGTGCGCCGAAGCGACGGTCACCGCTGCGGGTCCGCGACACGAAACGCCTTCCCAAGACGCTGGATCACCGCGAGGTGATCGAACTGTTGGAGAGCTTGCGCACGTGGCGTGACCGGGCCATCGCCGGGCTGATGGTGTTCTGCGGGCTGCGGTCAGCCGAGGTTCTCGCCCTCAATGTCGGCGACGTCGACATCGGCGCCCGCTGGCTACGAGTGTCGGGCAAGGGCGGCAAGGAACGCCGGGTCCCGCTCGACGTCGACGTGGCAGGGGTGATCCAGACCTACCTGCTCGCCGAGCGACCGGACACGGCCAGCACCAGGCTATTTGTTGTGGCCAAGGGCCCGACCCGCGGCCAGCCGCTCTCGCCGGCAGGGTTGCGACGGATCTTCCGTTATCACCGTGATCTGACCGGCATCACGGCTGCGCATCCGCACGCGTTGCGGCACACGTTCGGCTCCGCGCTGGCCGAGGCTGGTGTCGATCTGGCCGTGATGCAGGCCCTGTTGGGTCACGCGCACATCGACACCACTGCCCGTTACATCCATTTGGCCCCCACCCACGTGAAAGCCGAGTTCGATGCTGCCCGCGCCCGCCAACGCGCCAACGCCTGAGGTCGCGCCGGTCCCGTCGGCCGATGGCGTGTTGTCGGCGTGGCGGGCCAACCAGGCAGCGACGGGCCGAGGGAACCCGGCATCGGACTGGGCAGCACGATCGTTCCTGGCCCGTTGGCCACACTCGCAGGACTGGGCCGACCAATCCTTGGCGGCACGGTTGGACTTGGCGCCGTCGACGATGTCGCTGCTCATGTTCTTGATGGTCCAGGGGTGGCTCCGTCCTGGTTGGGACTGGCTCGCCGCCAAGAAGCTGTCGAGCTTTTGGCGTGAGATCGAAGGTTCCCGCCTCGAGGCCGACATGTCCCGGTTCTGCGACACCGCCGTCATAGTCGGGTTCACTGAGATCCAGGCCAAGCGGGCCGCGTCGCAATCGGTCGGCCGGCTCTTGATCCAGACCGGCCGCCCCCTCGAAGCGCTCACCGTCGGCGATCTCGACGAGCTCGCTGCGGCGTGCCGGGCCCGAGAGGCAGCGACCGGGCAGGGCTGGCGGCATTACCGGTCCGCTCTCGTGTGCGCCCACACCGTGCTGTTCCACCTCGACATCGTCGGCAAACCACCAGAACCGGCCCAGCAACCCGACACGTTCGAGGTTCGGCTGGCGGACTGCCACCCGAACCTCCGCCCAGCGTTCGTCGCCTACCTCGAACGCAAGCTCGGGACCTGCCGCCCCAAGACCGTCTCCAGCCTCGCTACCCGACTCGCGCATTTCGGCCGGTTCCTTGCCGAGACCGACCCCGACCTCGTCACGCTTGCCGGACTGCACCGTCAGCGCCACATCGAGCCCTACCTGAACTCGGTCGCCCACGCCGACTCCGCCAAGACCGGCAAGGCGATCACGCTCGCTGATCAGGACCGCCGCGTGCGCGCCGTCGGGAACATGCTCAACGAGATCACCGAATGGGGCTGGGACGACGCCCCGACCCGGAAACTGATCTTCCGCAGCGATCATCCCCGCAAGCCACGGCCGTTACCCCGCTACGTGCCCGTCGATGCCGACCGCCGACTCACCGCGGCGCTCGAAGTCTCCGACTACCGGCTCGCCGCCGACGCCTTGTTGCTGGCCCGGGCCGTCGGGCTCCGCATCGGCGAGCTACTCGATCTCGAACTCGACTGCGTGCACGAGATCGGCGGACACGGCGCCTGGCTCAAGGTTCCACTAGGCAAGCTCGACACCGAACGCATGGTCCCCCTCGACGACGAAACCGTGGCGCTCATCGACCGGATCTGCACAACCCGCTCGGTCGGCAAACCGTTGCCCCACCCCCGCACCGGGCGACCGACCCAGTTTCTGTTCACCCACCACGGCCGGCGCCTGTCCCAGACTGCGGTTCGCAAAGAGCTCGCCCGCAGCGCTCGGACCGCCGGGATCGACCACGTCACTCCACACCAGCTCCGCCACACATACGCCACGGCGCTGGTCAACGCCGGCGTGTCGCTCCAAGCCCTCATGGCCCTGCTCGGTCACGTGTCCGCCGAGATGAGCCTGCGCTACGCGCACCTCTTCGACTCCACCGTCCGAGCCGAATACGAACGAGCCCTCGACCTGGCCAAGGGCCGGATCGGCGCCTTGCCCACACCCACCGGCAAGACCCGCATCCCGATCGCCAACAACGGCCGCGGCACCGGCTGCGGCGACGGTGATGACTGGCGTGACGCACCCGCGATCAAGTCCCGCCTCGCCGGGGGTCACTGCCTCCGAGCCCCGTCCCAGGGCGCATGCCCATACGCCAACATCTGCGAGCACTGCCCCAGCTTCCGCACCGACACCGCCTCCATCGCCGTGCTCGCCGCCCAACGCGTCGACACCCGGGCCCTCGCCGACGACGCTGAAGCTCGAGGTTGGATCGACGAAGCCGACCGACACCGGCGCCTCCTCGACCGGCTCGACGCCCTCATCGCCCAAACCGAGGCCGGATGACCACAACCCTCGAGGCTGTCGAAGCCGCCTGCACACACCTCGCCGAGACCGGCGACCAGATCACGTTCACCGGCGTCGCCGAGCACACCGGCATCAGCCGCACCACCCTCTATCGCAACCCCCAACTCCGGGCCGTCATCGACGACCACCGCCGC
>JAGQSO010000218.1 GCA_020439505.1 Acidimicrobiales bacterium | reverse complement strand
TCGAGCAGCCATGTCGATCTTGCCTTCCATGAAGAGGCAAGCCTTCTCCCAGGCCTGGGATCATGCGCTCAAAGTGTGTGAGGCACCAAACATCTCCAAGCGCTCAAAGTGTGTGAGGCACGTCGGGAGGTTTACAGGCTGGTATGGATCGTGTATCGTGATCCACGTAACCCCAGCTCAAGGGCACAATCTGGTACGCATTGGTACGGGTTGAGATCAGGATCATCTCATAACCCGAAGGTCGCAGGTTCAAATCCTGCCCCCGCCACCAACTTGTGACTGAAGGCCCAGGTCAGCGACCTGGGCCTTCGTCGTTGGCGGGGCGTTCCCCCGGATTAGGCGGCCTTCCTCCGGTTGTTCCCCCGTCGATCCCCCGTGTTGGTCTTGGCCTGCTTCTTGGCCGACGAAGCGCGCTTGGTCGGTTGGGGCTTGGTGAGGCGCTCGGCGGTGTTGGCAGCGTCGGCTTGCATGCCCGGCAGGACGTGCTGGTAGGTCTGGAGGGTGTGGGCGATGTGGGCATGGCCGAGGCGCTCGCTCACGACCTTCACCGGGATGCCCTCCTTGAGGAGCAGGCTGCCGTGGGTGTGGCGCAGATCGTGGACCTCATCGCCGGTACGCCAGCGTTTCGCACGATCCGGCGGAACGCTTCGTAGACGGCGTGGGGATGGATCGTGTTGCCGTGCCCGTCAGTGAAGACCCACTCGTCGTCGTTGTCGATGCCGACCGCCGCGAACTCCGCCGTCTGGAACGCCCGCCACCCGGCGAGGACAGCCAGGGTCGTGTCGTCGAGTTCGATGGTGCGCCGAGCGGTCTTGGTCTTTCCGCGGGTCTGGTGGACCTCGTAGCCGACGGCGACGAGCCCGCGGTTGAGGTGCAGGCGCTTCTTCTTGGCGTCGATGTCGGTCCACTTCAGCCCGAGGATCTCGTTGCGGCGCATCCCGGTCTGGGCGGTCAGCCAGTACAGCGGGAAGAACCGGTGGCCGGCGGCGGTGCGCATGAGCTGGCGGAGCTCCTCGTCGGTCAGCGAGATGCCCTCGATCCGCTGCAGCGCGCGTTGCTTGGGGGCACGGGCCACGAGTGCGACGTTGCGGGTCACCAGCCCTCGCCGCTGGGCATCGGCGAGGGCGCCCCGGATGATGAGGTGGATCTCATAGGCGGTCTTCGGTGCAAGCCCGCGACCCTCCGTCGGGTGGAGGAGCGCGTCGTAGAGCGACTCGATCTGCTGGTAGCGCAGCCGCCGGATGCGGATCCGCCCGAGGACCGGCAGAATGTGCCGTTGTACGTTGCGCTCATAGCCCCGGTAGGTGCTCGTCGCCAGGTGCAGCTTCTTGGCCGGGAGCCACTGGCTGGTCAGGTAGGCGCCGAACGTCAGGGACCGGATGGCCCCGATCCGGCGTTCCTCCTTCGCCGCCAACGCAGCGGCCAGGCCCTCTGCCTCGGCCCGGTTCGTGCCGGCCGGATGCCACCTGCGGCGTTCCTTGCCCGTCACCGGATCCAGGCCCTCGTAGATCACCGCGTAGTAGCGGTCACCGCGCTTCTTGACGTATCCCTTCATGGTGTCCTCCTTGAAAGACGTGGGCCCGACGATCGGAACCCGTAGGAACAATCGGTAGACGTCCTTCTCGACGTGCCTCGACGGCTCAGCGCTGTGGTGAAACCCCAGGTCGGAGGGCTGCGGGTAGGTCCCCGAACTCGGGGGAACACCGCGTGTGCGCCCGAGTGGGACGGAGCCGCGCTCGTGTAGGTCAGGGCGCTGATGCTCCGGGCCTTGGATCCGACTGCGAGCGAGCGGAGGCCCGGGCTGCCAACATCGTCGGGTGTGACCGGACCGACTGACCGAGGACAGCGCTATGACACGACGCTGGTCGGCGTCGGCCGCCGGGTCTATGTCCCGGTGCTGTTCGACCCCGACCGCGTGTGGGGCACCAAGCCGCAGCACCACGTGCACGGGACGGTGAACGGCATGGGCGTGCGAGCCGTGATCGAACGAGTGGGCGACGGGTTCGGCATCGTTCTCGGGCCAGCCTGGCGACGCGATTGCGGCCTCGCGGTCGGTGACCATGTGACGGTCCTCCTCGCGCCGGAGGGACCTCAACGTGACGACCTCGCGCCTGACGTCCAACGAGCGCTCGCCGAGAACCCAGACGCCGGGGCGTTCTTCGACTCGCTCGCCCAGTTCTACCGGCGCGCCTTTCTCCGCTACATCGACGGTACGAAGCGCCGGCCCGCGGTCCGAGCTGAGCGCATCGCGGAGGTCGTTGACCTGCTCGGCGAGGGCTACAAGGAGCGACCTACTCGGTAGGCGCGGCCTCCGCGAGCACGGGCGCTGGTCGGGGGGTCCTCAGTGGCGCTGTTGATCGCTGCGGGTCAGCGGCAGTGGTCCCACACGGCCTGCCCGATCTGTACAAGCTCCCCGAGGGCGTGGGCCTCGCCGGGCGGTGATCCGGCGGCCGAGTGCCACTGGTCGAGGTGGTCACGGCTGCAGAACAGGTCGGCGGTGGAGCAGAACTCGTCGATGAGTTGGTTGCCGCAGCGATCGAGTGCGGGCAGCCATCCCCACGACTCAGCCGGGTCGGTCCGGCCGGCGTTGAATCGCAGGTCGATCGGCGCGCTGCAGTACCCGCACCGTGTTGCGACGACCGCGTCGAGGCCAAGGGCGGCGGGAATGCCGACGGCGTCGAACGCGCACCAGGTGTGCCGTTCATGACCGTCGATCGTGAGGGTGTGCTTGGTGGGGCGAGTGGTGAGCCCGGCGATGCCATCCACCCGGCCGCCGCTGACCGTTGCGGCCTGCCGACCGAGCAGGCCGTCGATGATGGCCTGTGCTCGCATCGGGTCGACGTCGGCGGCAACGCCGAGCTCGATCGGCGTGAGGTGTTGGCCGCTGCGGATGGCGGCAAGGCCGGCCCGTTGGATGGCGAGCTCGTCGGGCTGCCCATCCAGCGGCAACGCCGGATCGGCTGCCGCGGTCATGATGCAGCTCGGTCCGTGGTGACCTCTGAGCGCTCGCAGTCATTGCAGGCGCGCACAGGGTTTCGTTTCCTGGCGACGACGAGCGCGCAGATGAGCAGCGCGGTGACGACCGCGAGTCCGATCGACCCGCTCATCCAGCCGACGGCGACCGACAAGGTCCCCGCCGCGACGAGCGAGGTCAGCGTGCAACACACGGCCATGCCCAGTGCGGACACGGCACCGAATCGAACCGCTTCGGCATTCACAGTCCCATCACCTCACGCAACTGCTGCGTTGAGGGCGCGCCCTGGATGCCGTCGGCTGACATGAACACCCGGCAGGTCCACGACGTTTCGGTGTCCGGTCCGGCGAACGGGTCGACGCCGTCGATGAGGATGGTGGGCGATCCGTGCAGTCCTGCGGCCTTCGCGTCGTCTGGGTCGGCGACGCGTTGGCGCACGATGCGGATGTCCGGGTCGCCATCGGCGACCTCGAGCACACGTTGCTCGGCGAGACCGATGTTGGGGCAGTCCTCGAAGTAGAGGATGCAAATTTCCATGCCGTAACCCTAAGCCTTCCCGTGCACTGGAATGTCAAGGGGTCTAGCGTTCCGGATGTGCGCATCGGAGATCTGAGCGAACGCAGTGGGGTGCCGGCCAAGACGATTCGGTTCTGGGAACAGGCAGGACTCGTCGCGGCGCCGGCGCGCACCGATTCGGGCTACCGCGACTACGGCGACGACACGCTGTCAGTGCTGCGGTTCGTGCGATCCGCCCAGGCCGCAGGATTCACCGTGGCTGAGATCGCGGACATCATCGATATCCGTTCGCGCGGTGACGCACCGTGTGAGCACGTGACCGCGTTGATCGACCGACACCTCTCAGACATCGACCGACGCATGAAGGAGCTACGCCTGGTCCGCACCCAGCTGCGTACGCTCGCCGCCAACGCAGACACGCTCGACCCGGCGCGCTGCACCGACTCGCCCGTGTGCCAGATCATCGACGCCTGACCCACAGCCGATTGCAGGACTCGCACGTGACCAACACCTACGACCTCGTGGTGATCGGCGCCGGGATGGCCGGCATCGCGGCGGCGAACAAGGCCGCGGCCTCGGGGTGGCGCACTGCGATCGTGGACGAGTTGCCCTACGGCGGCACGTGCGCGCTTCGAGGCTGTGACCCGAAGAAGATCCTTCGACGCAGCGCCGAGATCGTCGACGCCGCCCGCATGATGAAGGGCAAGGGCATCGACGACGCCGGGCTTTCCGTGAACTGGCGGGACCTCATGTCACACAAGCGCGGCTTCACCGACCCGGTTCCGGAGCGGATGGAACAACAGCTGGCCTCGAACGGTGTGGCGACGCTGCAGGGCACGGCAACGTTCGTCTCCCGAGTGGCGGTGACCGTCGACGGCGACGTGCACGAGTCCCGCCGGTTCCTCATCGCCACCGGCGCCCGGCCCCGACCCCTCGAGTTCCCCGGCGCCGAGCACGTCATCGACAGCACCCGCTTCCTGGACCTCGACGACCTACCAGAACGGATCGTGTTCATCGGCGGCGGGTTCGTCTCCTTCGAGTTCGCCCACATCGCCGCCCGTGCCGGCGCGACCGTGACGATCCTCGACCGAGGACCGCGGCCGTTGAAATCGTTCGACCCCGACCTCGTCGAACGGGTCTGCCGCGGGTTGAGGTGACAGGTTAGGTCAGGCGGCGGTTGCCGTCTGTGGGGTCATGATGGTCTCGTAGTCGATGGGGGTCAATCGGCCGAGGGCGGCCTGGCGGCGGCGTCGGTGGTAGG
>JAGQSO010000217.1 GCA_020439505.1 Acidimicrobiales bacterium | reverse complement strand
GTAGCCGCCCCGGATGATCTCGTCGGCCAGGTAGGTCCAGTCCGGGTTGGCGTCGATCCCGCCCGACACGTTGAGCCATTCCAGCACCACGGTGCCGTTGAAGTCTTCGGCCTTTTCGGGACGACGGACCACGATGCGGGTCCGGTAGTCGGCGGTGTCGCCTTCTTTGAGGTTGAACTCGCCGTTGCCGGGCAGGTCGGTGGCCGGGTCGTCGACGACGTAGGAGGTGGCGGTGCCCTCCACCGCGAACTCGTGCTGGACGAAACCGTTGCCTTCCAGGTCGAAGTCGCGGATGTCGGTGAGGGCCGCGCCTCCACCCCCGGTGAGCTCTCCGTCCACCGTGGCGGCGGGGGCGTCCTGACGGTCGCGTTGCGCGGGCAGGCCCCGCTCCTCGCCGCCGGGGCTGGTGGATCCGGTGCCGTCCTGGCCGGTACCGGCCACGGTGGTGGTCGGGCGGTCGGTGGCAGCGTCGTCAGACGAGCATCCGACGGTGCCGAACAACAAGGCCGTGCACGCGAGCGCGCCGGCGATGATCGAACGTGGTCCCCTGGTGATCATGGCGGCGCACCCTACCGCCGTGAATCGTTGGCCGAAGGCTGTCCTGGAGATGGGGGCAGCGCGGTGCGCCGATGACTCCCACGCCCGGCAAGGTCGCCGGTCATGGCGCCAGGCCCGGCCCCGGATCAGGCGCGGCTGCGTGTCAGGCGCGGCCGCGGACCAGGCGACCGGGTCGTTCGCCGGTGTCGGCGTCGTCGGAGCGGGTGACCACGCCGGCAACCAGGGTGGCGATGTAGCCGTGGGCGCTCTGGAGGATCCGGCTGGCCCCGGCGGGTAGGTCGTGGCGCAGCTCGGGGGCACCGATGCTGAGGCGGTCGAGGTCGATCACGTTCAGGTCGGCCCGCCGTCCCGGTTCGATCACCCCACGGTCGTCGAAGCCGTAGAGCTCGGCGTTGGCGCCGCTGAGCTTGTGGACCAGCAGCTCGATGGGGAGCCGTTCGCCGACGGTGCGGTCCCGGCCCCAGTGGGTGAGGTGGAAGGTGGAGGCCGAACAGTCCGAGATCAAGTTGACGTGGGCCCCGGCGTCGCCCAGGCCGGTCACGGTGTGGGGCGAGGCCAGCATCTCCCGGCACACGTCGAGGTTGCCTCCGGCGAAGTTCGAACCGAGCAGGGCGTAGAAGGCCCGCCCGTCGTCGTCGAGCAGACGGTCGTACATGTAGGCGGCGGGGTCTTCTCCCGCCGCGGTGGCCCGGGCGAAGATCGACTGGTCCATGGTCGGCTCGTAGTTCACCGGGGCGGCCAGCGAGAACACCAGCGGAAGGGCCATGCCCAACGCGTTGACCAACGTGGCGTTGACGTCGCTGCCCCCGTCGTCGATGTCGTCCTCGGCCAAGATGGCGGCCCGGACCTCGGGGCGGCGCATCTCCGCCACCCGTTCGGCCCGCGCCAGCCCGGCCAGCTTGCGGTAGGTGGGCCGGTTCTGGAACATGTGGTAGGCGTCCAGGTTGGTCATGATCGTCACCGACCGGGGGATGACCTGGGGGGCGAGGCGCACACCCGCTTCGGCGTTGGCGGCGGCCGCGGCGTCGAGCACCAGCCGCCAGTGGCCGGGGTCCTCGAACATCTGGAGCAAGGTGAAGGTGACCGGCCGACCGCTGGCCCGGGCCAGGTCGGTCAGCAGCGGGACCTCGTCTACCTGGCGTACCGGGTCACCCGACACGCTGCCCAACGTGCC
>JAGQSO010000216.1 GCA_020439505.1 Acidimicrobiales bacterium | reverse complement strand
GCCAGCAGGGCACCACCGCCGATGACGTGACCGTGGAGAGCAGCCACGGTCGCCTGGGGGATCCGGCCCAACTGGTCCAACAGGCGCTGCCAGCTACCGGTGCGGTGTCGCCGCTGAACCCAGTCACCTTCTACCACCGGAGGGTAGGCAGTGGCCTTGAGGTCAGCTCCGGCGCAGAACGACCGGCCGGTACCTTCCAACACCAACACCGACACCTCGGGCCGTTCTTCCAGTTCATCGAGCGCGTCACCCAGAGTGAGCCGCACTTCGTCGTTGAGGGCGTTGAGCTTGTCGGGGCGGTTCAGGCGGAGCCGGCCAACACGCCCTTCCACCTCGAACACGACCGGGCCTGGCGATGATGACTCCATGGAGGAATGGTGCCACCGCGGCCCACTCGATCCGTCCTTCGCCGTCACCCCACCGATGGGCGTGGTCTCGGGCCTCACCTAACCGATGGCCACCGTCTCCGTCGATCAACCCGGGGGGGCGTTCTCGATCCGCACCGCGCCCTCACCGCCGCCGATACCAGCGCCGCAAGAGGCCGCGGAGGAGAGCAGGCGGACCGACACCAGGTGACCGACCAGCGGTATCTCAGCCCCACCGCCGGTGATCGCCAAGGGCATCAGGTCACGCTCTCGGCTGTCGACGATCGACGCCCCGGTCAGTGAACCTGGCCCCGACAACTCCAGCCTCGCCGTGCGCTCGTGGCGGGGCGCCCAGTTGCGGAGCCGAACCACGACCCCCTCACCTCGTGATGCCGGCTTGACCGCCACTACGTCGACGTCGATGTCATCGACCGCCACCGGGAAGGCTGGGGCCGGTCGCCCGACGGCGGCGTCGAGAAGACCGCTGAGCCGACGACCCCGAGCGATCACGTCACCCGAGGTCAGGTCCACCGCCACCGACGCCCTCTGCGAACCGAAACGCAGACCCCAGGCCGGGGCCATGACCGGGATCGCCCCGAAGGCGGTCTCTTTCACCGCGGTACGCGCCACCACCATTTCGACCGTGCCGTCACCGGACACGTGGACACCGGTCGGGTTGGCGGCCGCCACCACCATTCCCCCACCTCGCTCCGAACCCGAGTCGTCTCGGATCGGTGCGGCAAATGAATGGAGGGGCCAAAACGTCGGCCGATACCAACGCTCCAGTGACCGCTCGATGACGGCACCGGGTTGATGCATCATCACCCCGACCGCTGGGCCGGTCCCCCGCACGGCCAGGGTGATGCTCCGTCGAAGCCTGGGCGTACCCGACACGGTGGTGATGATCAGCGGGCGGGCGGGATCCACCGAGTGGACGATCGACATCGGGCGATCCTCTAGTCGCACCGACACCACCACCCGAGCCGTACCGTCAGCGCAGACCGTGGCGCGGACCGTCGCTGGCACGTCACTGGTGGCGCCGACTCGGGACCACCGACCGCCGTGGATCTCCTGGCCCATGCGCCACAGCCCGCCGCTGTCGCGGTAGCTGATGACGTCGTGGCTGACGCCACCTACCAGGTCATACCCGGCGACATCGATGTCGACGATCGTCCCTCCCCGCTGTGGGTCGAAGGTGATCGCACCCCACGCCGTCTCCACCACCAGCATTCGTCCCCGCCACACCAACGCGGTGCCGCCCTG
>JAGQSO010000031.1 GCA_020439505.1 Acidimicrobiales bacterium | reverse complement strand
CGTCGGCTCGCGACACCTGGAACACGGTGTCGGCGTCGATGCTGGCGATCCAGAGGGTGTCGCCGTCCACCGTCAACCCGTTGATCGAGTCGGGGGCGGCCTGGTCGACGGGGGGCCGTGGGCCGGTGGGGTCCGTACCCAGATCGGTGGAGGTCTCCGACGTGGGTGCCACGGTGGTCGACGGTTCACCGCTGGTCGACGGGGCGACCTTGTCCCCCCCGCTCGAACCGCACGCCGCCGTCACCACCGCGACGGCCATGACCGGGACGACGAACAACAGACGGCGGCGGGTGCGGTGCGACATGGGCGAAAACTATCCCCACCCCGGAAACACGAGAGCCGCGTCGGCGCGACGACGAGACCTCAGGGGCCGACAGCCCGGGAGGACGCCCCGTGAGCACGGCATCGGGCGAACCGAGAGCCAACCTGGGACCGGCTCACCTCGGCGCCGATGACGGGCGGACCAGGGCGCAGCCTCGGTCGGCTCGCCTCCTCAGGTGATGCCGTGATCCACCGCCCAGCGCACCAGTTCGTGACGGCGCGACAGGTGGAGCTTGGCCATGATGTTGCGGACGTGGTTCTCCACCGTCTTGGGCGAGATGAAGAGCTCATCGGCCACCGCCTTGTAGGTGTGGCCCCGCGCCACCAGCCCCACCACCTCGCGCTCGCGGGGCGACAGACCCTGGGTGCTGTCCGAACCCGATGCCGCCAGTCGCCGGAACTCCCCGATCACCAGACCGGCGAGCTGAGGGGAGAACACCGGCTCACCGGCGGCGGCCCGGGCGACGGCCAGGCGCAACTCCTCGGGGCGGGTGGACTTGGTCAGGTAGCCGACCGCCCCGGCCGCCACCGCGTCGAGCAGGTCGCGCTCGGCCTCGGACACCGTGAGGATCACGATCGGACACTCGGCGGCACAGGCGGTCACCACCGCCATGCCGCCGCCGTTGTCCATGTGCAGGTCCACCAGCGCCAGATCGGGACGTTCCCGACGGATCACCTCGATCGCCTCGGCCCCGTCGCCGGCCTCTCCCACCACCGCGTAGGCCTCACCGAGGTCGGCCCGCAGACCGCTGCGCCAGATGGCGTGGTCATCGGCGATCACCAGACGGGTACTCACGGCACCCACAGTGCCACCTCGGTGCCGCTGCCGACGGTGGAGCGCACCACAACCGTTCCTCCGACCTCTTCGATCCGCTCCCTCACCGACCGGGTCAGGCCTTGCCCCGCTACGGCCCGGTCGACGTCGAAGCCGCTTCCGTCGTCGGTGACGGTGACCGAGGCTCCGACGCCGGTCGCGCCGACGTCGACGCACAGATTCACCGTCGAGGGACCGGCGTGCTTGGCGGCGTTGGTGACCGCCTCGGTCGCCGCTCCGATCAGGGCCTCGAGCCGCTCACCCGAGACCCGGGGGGCCTCGACCACGACCACCTCCACCCGGACCCGGTGATGGCGCTCGGTCCGGCCGGCCAGGCCCCGCAGCTCGCTCACCAGGTCAGCGCGCGACTGGGGTCCCGACCCGATGAAACGACGAAGCTCCAGCTCCTGGTCACGGGCCATCTCCACGATGGCAGCGTCCTCGCTGCGACGTTGCACCACCGCCAGCGTCTGGAGCACGCCGTCGTGAAGCGTCCGGGCGAAGCGTTCCCGTTCACGAGCCGCCGCAACCTCGGACTCGGCCTGGCGCAGCCGGGTCGACACCCACCCCGCCACCGCCCCGGCCGCCGCCAGCAGGACCAGCGTCCCCGTCAACGCCAACCCCCGCCCCTCCAGGCCATGGGTGGTACCGGCGGCCACCAGGTTGACCACGCCCAGACCGGTCCCGACCGCCGCCCCCGGCCACCAACCGCCGACCACCGCCACCAACATCACCGCGGTCAGCGGCCAGGCCGAACCGAAGCTCTGGGCGTGACCGCCGTCGTAGACGAACCAGTCCGCACCGACCACCATCGCCGCCACCACCACGTCCACGGCCCGGATCCACCACCGCAGGACCACCTCCGTCGAGGTGAGGACCCAAACCCCCACCATCCCCGACCAGGCGCTCGCCACCGCCAGAACGGCGAAGGCGGCCGTCGGGTGGCCCAGGACCCCCGACCGGGAGTCCACCACCACGACGGCCACCGCCCACGCCAACACCAGGAGTCGCAACGCCGCCACCCCTCCGACCAGTTCACGAAGGCGAGGCTCGACCACCGGCGATCCACTCACCGCCCCGACGCTACCGATCCCCGCCGTCGGTGTCGTCGTGGCGTCCGGAACGATCCGAGCGGCGGCCGGAGCGCCGGGTCAGCGACCTCATGGCGACGTTCGAACGCCGCCACTCGACCAGCGACCACCAGAACAGCGGTCCGGCCAGGCCCAAGGTGACCATGACCTGGACCAGCGAAGCCGGGGTCAGCTCATAGCCCTCCACCTCGACCATCGCCGCCATGACCAGGAACACGTAGCTCAGGGCCCGGACGATGCCGACCACGCCGGTGCATGCGGCCAAGGCGGCGAACAGGGTGCGCCGGGTCGGCGACCAGATGGCGTGGGCCTCTTCGTCCTCGACCCGGCGGGCCCACGCCCCGCAGGCCACCGCGATCGGTGTGGCGACCAACATGACGGTGAGCCACATGGCGATGTCCAGTCGGTCCTCGGCACCGG
>JAGQSO010000215.1 GCA_020439505.1 Acidimicrobiales bacterium | reverse complement strand
GGCGATGAGCGAGGTCCCCGGGTCAATCCTGGTGTCGGCGCACCAGTCGCACTCCTACCCCACCGGGGCCTGTCTGTACTTCACCTTCGGAGGCATGGTCGACGCCGACCAACGCGACGCCTACTACACCGCGGTGTGGGACGCCGGGACGAGGTCGGTGCTCGCCAACGGTGGCTCCCTCAGCCACCACCACGGGATCGGCCTGAACCGGGCCCGGTTCGTGCCCGAGGCGCTCAAGGGCGGGTTCGGCGTGCTCACCTCGGTGAAGGCCGCGCTGGACCCCAACGGGGTGTGCAACCCCGGCAAGCTCGGGTTGCCCGACAACTTCGGCGGACCGGGCTGGCCGACGCCGTGACCAGCGGGCCGACGGTGGCGTCACCCGAGGGCCCCGGCAGCGTCGACCGTGTGGTCATCGGCCGGGGGGCAGCCTTCGGGCTGCTTCTCGGTGCGCCCGCGGCGGTCGTCAACGGACTGCTCGCCTCCCAGGAACCCAAACCCAAGGGCGCCCTGAACGCGACGTTTCTGGCCCTGGTGGTGTCGTTCTGGTTGGCCGGGTTCATGGCGGGCCGGGAGGCCCCTTCCCGTCCCGTGGTGCACGGACTCGCCGCCGGCCTGGCGACCTTCGCCTTGGTGGAGGTGATCGGGGTGCTGGGTCGACTAGACCGCGGTACACCGGTGTCGGCCGGTTCGATCGTGGTCGTCGCCGTACTGGCCCTCGCCTGCAGCGCCGCCGGCGCCGGCGGAGGTGCCCGACGGCCCCGCCCTTACCGACGTGACCAGCCCGCGGTGAGCGACGACTCGACCGACCAACCAGTTCCGGGAGGGGACAAATGAACCTGCTCGTCATCGACGTCGGCACCAGCAGTGTCCGGGCCGCCGTCGTCAACCCCGACCAGGGCGTGGTCGCCAGCCATTCCACCGAACTGCTTCCCCAGAGCCCGGCACCGGGTCTGGTGGAGTTCGACGCCCGAGCCATGGCGGCGGCGGCGCTCTCGTCATCACAACGAGTGATGGCCGAGTCGGGCCCGATCGAGGGCGTCGGACTCACCAATCAGCGGGCCTCCACCATCGTGTGGGACCGGGTCAGCGGTGAGCCGGTGGGCCCCGGCATCGGCTGGCAGGACCTCCGCACCGTGATCGACTGCCTCACCCTGGCCGGATCAGGTATCCGCCTGGCCCCCAACCTGAGTGCCACCAAGGCGGCACACCTGTGGGACCAGGTCGACCCGGACCGCACCCGTGACCTGTGCGTGGGAACGGTCGACTCGTGGCTGATCTGGACCCTCACCGAGGGAAAGGTTCATGCCACCGACGCCACCAACGTCGCGCTCACCGGATTGCGCAGCGGCGATCAGGCCTCCTGGGACAGCGCCGTCCTCGATGCCCTGCGCCTCCCGCCCGAGGCCCTGCCCTCGGTGGTCGACTCCATCGGGGTGGTCGGCCACGCCACCGCATTGCCTGGAGCACCACCGATCGCCGGGATCCTCGGCGACCAGCAGGCGTCGCTTCTCGGCCAGGGTTGCGTGGCACCGGGCGACGCCAAGATCACATTCGGTACCGGAGGAATGCTCGACCTGTGCCTGGCCGAGAGGCCAGCGTTCGCCACCCAGGGCAGCGGGGGCACGTTCCCCATCGTCACCCGCAGCACCGGGGGTGAACGCCGCTGGGGGCTCGAGGCGGTGATGCTGGCGGCGGGTACCAACATCGAATGGCTCCGTGACGACCTCGGGATCATCGCCGATGCCGCCGACTCCCACACCGTTGCCTCGCGGTGCGCGAGCAGCGACGGGGTCGCCTACGTCCCGGCCTTGCTCGGTCTGGGTACGCCGGTGTGGGACTACGGGGCCCGGGGCGCTCTCATGGGCATCACAAGGGGAAGCGGCCGGCCTCAGATTGTCCGAGCGGTGCTGGAGGGCGTGGCCAATCGGGCGGCGGACCTGGTGGAGGCGGCAGAGACCGACAGCGCCATGTCCATCGGTTCGCTCCGCGTCGACGGTGGAATGTCGGACAACCCGACCTTCATCCAGGCGCTGGCCAACGCCACAGCGCGCCGAATCGAGGTGTCACCCGAGCGGGAGGCCACCACCCTCGGCGCCGCCCACGCCGCCGGGCTGGCCCTGGGCGCCTGGAAGGACGAGTCCGAAGTCGCTTCCACCTGGCAGCCGAAGGTCACCGTGGAACCGACCAGCGAGGTCGACCGCGAGCGCTGGGCCGACACTCTGCGCCGGGCAGAACGGTGGTTTCCCGACCTTTCCGCCATCAGTTTCTGATGGACGAGACCGCCAAAGCGGACGACGCACACCTCGCCCGCCGACGAGACCGCCCTCTCGCTTGGACTCGACCCGCTCCGGTTGAGCACACTTCACCACCGGACCAATGATCCCAGGAGGATTCCGCGTGCCGATCGACAACACCGACGAGGCCCTCACCCACTCCAGTCGCCGGGCTTTCCTGGCCCGCGCCGCCGCCGGTGGAGCGGTGGCCGCCTCGGTGGGAGCCGTCGGGCTGTCCGGCGGGCTCGGGGCTCTGCCCGCTCTGGCCCAGGAGGGCGGCGACGAACCGATCACCCCGATCTCGGCCACCGCATTGGCGACGTCGGACTACGCCACCCTGATGGCACCGCTGGAGTTGGCCGCGTCCCAGGCCTACCTGGCTGCCATCACCAACGGCCGGACCGAGCTCTCCGAAGAATGGGCCGGCACGCTGGCCCAGTTCCTGCGCCACCACAAGGAGGTGGCCGTCACCCTCGTGAACATGATCGAGGACGCCGAGACGGCCCCTACCGCCGATCCCGGTGTCACCGCCCAGTTCAGCCCCCCCATGGGATCGGACGAGGCCGCCATCTTGGCTCGTCTGGCCGAGTTGGAGGAAGGGCTCGCCGCAACCCACCTGGTCACCATCGTCGACTTGGAGGACACCACCACCGCCAAGACCGTGATCCAGATCAGCGCGGTAGAACAGCAACAGGCCGTGGCGCTGGGTCGGGCGGCGGGCGTGGCAATCGCCGACCTGACCCCACCCACCGCCTCCACCGACGGCACGATCACCGCCGGCGGCACCCCCGCGACCCCGTTCGGCGAGACGGCGGAGGAATCGGGCGAGGGCGACGCAACCACCACCTCGGCGGACTCGAGCGGCTCCACCAGCACCACCGAAGGCTCCGAGAGCACCACCACCGAGGCCTCCGAAACCACCGAAGCCGGCAACTGACGCCACCGATTCACGAGGAACGAAACCATGGACTCCACCACCCCGCGTCAGACCCCGCCCACCCCCACCCGCAGGGGCCTGCTCACGGTCGGTACCACCGGACTGGCGGCCACCGCGCTGCTCGCGGCCTGCTCCAACGAAGGCCCCAAGCCCGGCCTGTCGGGCAAGCCCCCGGTCACCACCCTGGTCCCGCCGACCGTCCCGCCCAAGAAGCCCACCCAGGCCCAGCTTCAGGCCGATCTCGACATGCTGGCCACCGCCAACTCGCTCGAGCTACTGGCAGTCGAGGTATACCGCCAGCACGGGGCCAAGGTCGAGACCGAGGACCTTTCCGCCTCCATCGCCCGCTTCCAGGACGACCACACCGCGGCGGCTGAGGTCTTCGGGGCTGACGTCGCCGACCACGACGGCGTGGGCTCACCCAACGAGTACCTGTTGACCAACATGATCGACCCGATGCGCTCACTGCTGAGCTCTGAGGTCGAGGTGACGAACCTGTTCTCCACCATCGAGTCGACCCTGGCCGCCACCTACATCGCCGCCGTCGGCACCATGCTCGAGGCGGAGTGGCGTCAGACCTTCGCCGAACACGCCGCCGCCGCCGCCCGCCGCGCCACGGTGTGGGGCAAGGGAGGTGCCGGTTCCACACCCGACACCGCGCTGTTCCCGATGTCGGATCTGATCCCGGTGGCCGCTTACCTCACCACCCCGGCGGAAGGCGAAGCAGCCGAGGGTGAGGCAACCGAGGGCGACGCTCCCGCAGGCGAGGGCAGCGAGACCACCGAAGCCAGCGAGTGAGCCGGCCCGCTCGGGGTGGGCCTGACAATCGGTGACGGTGAGCCCCCCTGTAGGCGGGGTTCTGTTCCCCGGTCCCTTGCGGGGGTCCGGTTCGGTGACCATCCATCTGTGCGGCCCACCTGAGGGTCCCTCCGAAGAGGGGCGGACGGACCGCCCTGCCCTCTGTTTGGCCTTGCTCCCGGTGGGGGTTGCCTAGCCGGCCGGGTCACCCCGACCGCTGGTGCGCTCTTACCGCACCGTTTCAGCCTCACCTGTGCCGGGCGAACCCGGCCATCGGCGGTCTGCTCTCTGTTGCCCGGTCCGCGAGGTCACCCCCGCCTGGCTCTCGCCAGCACCGTCGTCCTGTGGAGCCCCGACCTTCCTCAGCCGGGTGTGCCGAAACACCCCGACCGCGGTCACCCGGAGGACTCACCGTCGCTCCGAGACTAACGACCAGAAGGTCACACCGTCTCCTCGGCCCCTGCCGTTCAGGCCGGGAGGGTCAGGCGCCCATCCTCACGGAACCGTCTCCGCGCCTCGTCGTCGTGCAGTCCGAACGTCCCCCAGGCCCACCAGGCCACCGCTACCCCGACCAGCTCGAGCACCAGCGAGACGGCGAGGTGGTCCCATTCAGGGATGGTCCCCGAGGCAAAGGCCGTGCCGCTGACCGGCCACCAGAAGACCTCGGTCCGGGTGAAGGACCCGTCGAGCACCAGGTGGCACATCACCCCGATCGGGATCCCGAGCAGGCGACGACGCAGGACCCTTCTCCCTGAGGTGACCGCCATCACCCCCGCCAGCAACACGACCGCTCCCACGACCGAATGGAACACCATCGGCCCACCGAGGAACCCCTCGAACACCGGCAGAACGGCCCCGATCATCACCGTTCGATAGTCGATGGCGGGGCTTCGGAACACGAACGCCACCATCACCACCGACACCACGGCAAACCAGATCAGCACTCGAAGTCCTAGCGGATAGGTCCAGTCATCGTCGCTGCAAGGGTAACCAGACCGAGGCTTCGCCTCGGTTTAACCATGCCGTGCTCATGGGTCGGCTCGCTATCCGCTCGCCTCCTTGAAGTCCTAGCGGATAGGTCCGGTCAGGGGACGAGGAGGCGTCCGCACTCCTCGCAGTGGGTCACCTCACCGTCAGCGAGTTTGCGGATCCGGGACACCTCCACCGCTGAGAGGGCCAGATGGCAGCCGCCGCACTGGGTTCCCGAAAGTCGGGCGACGCCCACGCCGCCCCTGGCGGCGCGCAGCGATTCGTACTCGGACAACAGGGTGCTGTCCACACCGGGCGTCAGGTCGTCACGTTGGGCCTGTTCGGACTCGAGGGCCACGGCGAGCTCCGCTTCAGCGGCTGTCAACGCCACCTCACAACCCTCCAGAACCCCGACAGCCTCGTCTCGTGACTCCGCCAACTCGGCCAGCCGGGCGTCCAACGGCTCGATCTGTTCCATGATCTCCAGGTCCTGGTCCTCCAGATCGCTTATCCGCCGCTTGAGCGACTCGATCTCCTCTTGGAGGTCCTGAAGTGCCCTGGCGTTGGTGACCGAGCCGCCGTAGAGGGTTTCCTCCTCATGAGCCCTCTTGGCCGCGATGGTCTCGATCTCGTCATCCAACCGCTTCTGGCGGCGGGCCAGGTCGCCTCGGGCCGACGTCACCCCGGCGATCTCACCGTCGATGGAGGCCACCGCGTCGGAGGCGGTATCCCGCGCCGCCCTCTCGGCCAGCCCCGCCAACTGGTGACGGATCTGGTCCAAGCGGGTGTCGTGGGCCTGGATGGCCAAAAGGGTGTCGAACGCTGAGCTCATGGACGTCCTCAGGTCAGGGCGGAGGTGGAGCGGTCGCCGGCGGCGAGGTGGCCGGAGGCGACGTGGACTGGGGGGTGCTGCCGGGCGTCGAGGTCCCGGTACCGCCGGGGCGGGTGGTGGTGGTCGTCCCCGACCGACGAGACGAACGGGGCGGCTGCCCGCCTCCCCCCACCTCGTAGGGAATCTTGCCCACCGACTTGCCCCGTCGGGCCGGCTCGGGCTCGCGGAAGGCCACCGTGGGCCGGTCGGCCATCACCAGCGAGTAGTAGACACCCCAGGTCTTGGCCGGGTACCGCCCTCCGGTGGCGCCTGCCATCCCGGCGTTCGCCAGGCTGATCGCCCCTTCGGGCGCCCCCATCCACACCGCGGTCGCCAACTGGGGCGTGTAGCCGACGAACCAGACGTCGGTGGCGTCGTTGGTGGTACCGGTCTTTCCCGCAGCAGGCTGACCGCTCCTGATGCGGGCGTTGCGGCCGGTACCGCCGGTCACGTTGGCGGCCAGCACCTCGGTCACCAGGCGGGCGGTCTGCTGGGACACCACCCGGTCGGGGTTGGCGCGGTGCTGGTAGATGACCCGACCGTCACGGTCCTCGATCCGCTCGACCATGTACGGCTCGTTGCGGAGTCCGTCGTTGGCGAACACCGAGTAGGCCGCCGCCATGTCGAGCGGAGTGACCTCCATGGTGCCCAGCGTCAGGTTCCACGGCGGGGCGGTGGGTTGGCCCTCGTCGTCGGTCAGGTAGAGCTCGCTGGTGATGCCCAACCTCGACGCCGTCAGCGCCACGTTCTCCACCCCGGCGACCTGGGAGAGGCGCATGTACCCGCAGTTGGAGGAGACCTGGGTGATCTTGGTGATGGTCGTGTACCCGGTGTTGCCGCTGAGCGTGTACGGCTTCGACTCGCCCGGGAACTTGAAGGTGCATCGACCACCGCTGACCGTGTCGCTGGGAACGTGATCCACCCCGTCGGTGCCGTCCCCCTCCAGCAACGTCGCGAGCGTGAAGGTCTTCATGGTGGACCCGGCCTGACGGCCAGGGGACTTGGTCGCCAGGTTGTACTGCCAACGGTCGAAACCGGGGCCTCCGACCAGCACCCGCACCGCTCCCGTCGCCGGTTCGACCGAGGCGATGGCCTGGGTCCCGAAGGTGATCTGACCGTTGCGGGGGTTCTTGACCTCGAAGGTGGCCCCGTCCTCGGATTTGGGCAGGGTTTCCTGACGTGCCTGGATGGCCTTGGCCTGAAGGATCGGGTCATATGTCGTGTACACGCGGATCCCGCCCTCGAACACAGCCCGGTTTCTGGCTTCGGGCGTCGAACCGAGTCCGAAACGGGGGTCGCGCAACAACTGTTGTTTGACCTCCTCCACGAAGTAGTCGTAGGGCGGGTCCGGAGGGTTGGGGTCGGTCGGCAGCGGCATCGCCTCCAAGAAGGTGACCTCGTCCTCGGTCAGGTGACCGGTGGCGAGGAGCCGCCCGAATACGTGGCTGCGCTGGCGCTTGGCGGTCTCGGGATTGCGGAACGGGTTGTAGTCGTTGGGCGAGCGGATCAACGCGGCCAACATCGCCCCCTCGGCCCAGTCAAGGTCCTCGACGTCCTTGCGGAAGTAGTACTCGGCCGCCGCCTGCACCCCGTAGGCACCGCCACCGAAGTACACGCTGTTGAGGTATCGCTCGAGTATCTCGTCCTTGGACATCTGCTTCTCGAGCTCGACGGCGAGAAACGCCTCACGCAGCTTGCGGCTCATGCTCTGGTCATCTCCGACCAGCGAGTTCTTGATGACCTGCTGGGTGATCGTCGAGCCGCCCTGGGCGATGTCACCGCTGTCGAGGTTGGCGTCGACGGCACGGATGATGGCCCTCACGTTCACCCCCGAGTGTTGGTAGAACTGGGCGTCCTCCTGGGCGATAACGGACCACTTGACGGTGTCGGGGATGTCCTCGATCGGAACCTGGACCCGGTTCTGGGGGTCGCTGCTGTTAGTCATGGTGCCCTGCAGGTTCCCGTAGGAATCGAAGATCAGGGACCTCTCGGCCAGGGGCTTCAGCCTGATCCGCTCGTGGTCGGACCGGTGGGCGCTCACCACGGT
>JAGQSO010000214.1 GCA_020439505.1 Acidimicrobiales bacterium | reverse complement strand
GCGGGGGTCCGGGTCCTCACCCACTGCAACGCCGGGGCGCTGGCCACCACCGGGTGGGGAACGGCACTGGGTGTCGTGCGCGAACTGCACGAGAGGGGTCGCCTCGGTCGGGTCTACGCCGATGAGACCAGACCTCTCCTCCAGGGAGCGCGCCTGACCGCCTGGGAGCTGGATCGGATGGGGGCCGATCACGTGGTGCAGGTCGACTCGGCCGCGGCGGGAACCATCGTCGGTGGTCACGTCGACGTGGCGGTGGTCGGCGCCGATCGGATTGCCGCCAACGGTGACACCGCCAACAAGGTCGGCACCCTCGGGGTGGCTCTGGCCTGCGCATACGCAGGGATCCCCTTCGTGGTCGCCGCACCGCAGTCGACCGTCGATCGAGCCACCGAATCGGGCCGAGACATCCATATCGAGTTGCGAGACGGGGACGAGGTGGTCCGCTGGTCGGGGGCTGCCACCGCTCCCGACGGCACCGAGGGGTACAACCCGGCATTCGACGTCACTCCCGCCCGACTGATCAGCGCCATCGTCACCGAGGCCGGCGTGGTCGAGCCCGGTGACGGAACTCAAACCATCTTCCCCTCACAGGAGCACCAGTGACCGACCCCACCAACGCGGGTTCAGATGTACCCGCCCCGCTGGCCGCCCTGGTCGACAGATCGCGGCGAATCGGCGCTGACCCTCGGCTGGTCCTGCACGGAGGTGGCAACACCTCGGCCAAGGGGACCCTCGTCGATCACCTCGGACGTGAACAGAACGTGCTGTGGGTCAAAGGCTCCGGCTCGGACATGGGCACCTCGGTTCCCCGTGACTACCCGGCGTTGCGGCTGGAGGAGCTGACCGCGTTGTCGTCGGTCGAGGAGATGACCGACGACGAGATGGTGGCGTACGTGGCCCGGGCTCTGGTCGACCCGACCTCGCCCCGCCCGTCGATCGAGACCCTCCTGCACGCCTTCGTGCCCCGCACCCACATCGACCACGTCCACGCCGATTCGATATGCGCCCTCACCAACCACGCCCGCGGCCGTGAGGTGGTGGCCGAGGTGTTGGGGGACGGGTACGCCTACGTCGACTGGGTGATGCCCGGTTTCGAGCTGGCCAAGGTGGTCGGGAGACTGGCCGACTTCGAAGGGGTGGTGCTGGCCAACCACGGCCTCTTCTGCTGGAGCGACGACAGCGACGACTGCTACCGGCGCACCATCGACGCGGTCGGCTGGGCCGACGACCACATCGCCGCCACCGGTACCTCGACCGCCGGGGCACGCCGGGTCGGCGACCTCGACGCCGCCTACACCGACCGGGTGCTGGTCAACGTGAGAGGCGCGGTGAGCGAAAGGTCCCACAAGGTGCTGCTCGTCGACGAGCGGCTCCGCGACGTGGCCGACCGGTCCGATGTGGCCACGATCGTGGCCGGCGGCGTGTCGTCCGCCGATCACATGTTGCGGATCAAGCCATGGTCGGCGGTGGTGGAGGACCCGACACCGGCCGGGGTCCGCGCCGCCGTCGCCACCTACGTCGACGCCTACCGCGCCTACTTCGAACGGCACCGACACAAGCTGCCCGATGGGTTCTCGATGCATGACCCCGCGCCGACCGTGGTGCTGGTACCGGGGCTGGGGGCGGTGACCGCAGGGCCCGACCACCGCACCGCCCGGGTGGC
>JAGQSO010000213.1 GCA_020439505.1 Acidimicrobiales bacterium | reverse complement strand
GCGGTGTGGCCCACCGATGGCACGCCCCAGGATGCGATCGACGGCTTCTACCTGTCCCAGCGACTGCGCCGTTGGTTCTCGGGCCAGCAGGAGCACGACAACCGAAACCGCACCTTTCCCCTCTACACCATGTCGGCGGTACGTACCGCGTATTCAATCGGACACCGGCGACGCCATGACGCCGTCCTCCCGTTCCGGCTGATGAACTCCGTCAACCCGGAAATGGCTCGCATACCCTTCGCCGGGGTCGGTTCGGGCTGGCCGGCTGGAGCACTGGCGGGAGCCACCGACGCCCACCTGTACCCCCAAGGCTCGCCACCGGCTCCGGACCGGGCGATGCGCCGTTTCCTCAACGGCGAGCAGGACCCGACCGAGATGGCAAGCCCAGCCGTACCCCGAGATCCCGAGACGGTGGTCGAAGCGGCCCGGGTTGCCCAAGCCGACCAGACGCTCTCCCTGTTTCTCGCCGCCGCTGACATCGGTCCCACCCATCCCCTTCACGGTGTGGTCGACACCGCCGCGCTCCGATCGGCGGCCGAACGGTTCTCGGAGTTGGACTACCTGAGCCGCCGGGGCGTGCACGATGCGGCAACCGCTCTGAGGTGGGCGGCTCGGGTATGACCGACCGCCGTCGCTGACGACTGGGTCAGGGGCCGCAGCCAGCCATCCATCAAGCGAGGGCGGTAGAGACCTCCGCGATGAGGGCGTTGCGGCGCCGCCTCAGCCAGGCCAGATCGGGCGGGACGCCGAGCGCGTTGCGCACCTCGGCTTCGGTGGCCAGGCCGACCACGCTGGCTCCCGCCTCCACCAGAGCCCGGCGCGTCCGCTCCTCGTCGACGCCCGACCGCGTGGCGACACCGCTGACGGCGACATCGAACAAAGGGGCCAGGGCTGCCCCGAGGTGGTCGAGGGCGTGGGGTCCGACCCGAACCACCTCGCGCAACAGGGCCAGGAGCTCGGGCCGGGTCCGACCCACCCGGAAGATGGTGTCGATGGCCGCCGCCACCCGTCGTTCGACCGACCCCGACTCCTCCCGGACCGCGCCACCGATCTCGTCGCCCAGAGCCGCCACCGCGTGGTCGATGACGGCGGCGAGCAACAGATCCTTGGACGGGAACCAGTACAGGATCGTCTGCTTGCGGACACCGATCTCCACCGCTAGCGAGTCGAGCGAGGTGGCCTCCACGCCCCGTTCGGCGAACCCGACCAGGGCGGCGTCGAGGATTCGTGCCGCTGTGTCGTGTCGGGGCTGTCCCGATGTCTCTGCGTCGGTCACGTCACGATGCTCGCACATCTCTCTACCGTTTGGTAGACAATGGGGGTGATCGCCGACGACCTGGCCGGAAAGCGCATTGCCATCACCGGCTCCACCGGCTTCCTCGGCACTGCGCTGGTGGAACGACTGCTCCGTTCGGTGCCCGACTGTGAGCTGGTCCTGTTGATCAGGGCCGGACGGATGCGCAACGTCGAACAGCGCGCCGCCCGGGAGATCTTCAAGAACAACTGCTTCGACCGGATCCGCACCGAACTCGGCGGCAAGGACGCCTTCGACGCCGAGGTGGCCCGCCGGGTCCAAGTCATCGAGGGCGACGTCGGCACCGATGGACTGGGACTGACCGAGGCCGGCCGGGCGGTGCTGGCCACCTGCGACATCGTCATCCACTCGGCGGCCACCGTGAGCTTCGACTCCCCCCTCGACCTGGCGGTCGAGGTGAACCTGATGGGCCCGACTCGCATCGCCCGAACCCTCGGCGACCTCGGAGTCACCCCCCACCTCGTAGCGGTGTCCACCTGCTACGTGGCCGGCAACCGACGAGGTGCCGCCCCCGAGATCCCTGTCGACGAGAGTCCGTTCTGGATCTCCGACATCAACTGGCAGCGCGAGGTCGACGGCGCCCGACGGCTGCGGGCCGACGCCGAGGCCGCCAGTCGCCAGCCCGAGCAGTTGGCTCGGTTCATGGACCAGGCCCGCCAGGAACTGGGCGGGGCCGGCACTCCCCTGCTGGCCGCCAAGTCCGAGCAATACCGGGCCGACTGGGTGAAGGCGCAGCTCGTCGAGGCGGGACGGGCCCGGGCTGCGTCACTGGGTTGGCCCGACGCCTACGCCATGACCAAGGCCCTGGGCGAGCAGGCCCTGGGTCAGAACCGGGGCGCGGTGCCGGTGTCGGTCGTGCGTCCCGCCATCATCGAATCGGCGTGGTCCGAACCTGTTCCGGGCTGGATCCGTGGCTTCCGCATGGCCGAGCCGGTGATCATCTCCTACGCCCGAGGGCTGCTCAAAGAGTTCCCCGGCGTACCCGAGGGCACCGTCGACGTCATCCCCGTGGACCTCGTGGTCGGTGCCATCATCGGCGTCGCCGCCCGGGGCCCGGCCAACGCGGACGGCTCCCCCGACATCACCCAGGTCGCCTCGGGATCGGCCAACCCCCTCAAGTACGAGCGGCTGGTCGGACTGGTGCAGAGCTGGTTCGCCGACCACCCGCTGTACGACTCCGAAGGTCAACCGATCTCGGTTCCCGACTGGGGTTACACCACCCGCAACAAGGTCCAGGGCCAACTCGAACGGGCCCGGACGGTCCTGGAAAAGACCGAGAAGCTCATCGGGGCCATGCCTCTACGGGGCAAGCAGGCCGAGTGGTCGGCCAAGGTCGAAGAGCAGCGCGACACCGTGTCGCGGGCGCTGACCTACGTGGAGCTCTACGGCGCCTACACCTCGTGCGAGGCGATCTACGGAGTCGACCGACTGCTGGCGCTCCAGGGTTCGCTGGCCGGCACCGACGGAGAGACCTTCTGCATGGACCCGCGGGTGGTCGACTGGGACCACTACGTCCACCAGATCCACCTGCCCTCGGTGGTCGAACACGCCAGAGTCCGCACCGACGGCCGCAAGGGACGGGGCGAATCCCGCACCGACCGGCTCCGGCGCCAGGTCCTCTCCCCCGACCGCCAGCTCGCCGCCTTCGACCTCGAGAACACCCTCATCGCCTCCAACGTCGTCACCAGCTACGCCTGGCTGGCGTCGCGCCGCCTCGACCGCGACGACAAGATGCGCCTCACCGCCAAGCTCATCGGCGAGGCCCCCGGACTGCTTCGCATGGACCGGGCCGATCGGAGCGACTTCCTCCGCCAGTTCTACCGACGCTACGAAGGCGCACCGGTGGAACAGATCCGCGAGGACTCGGCCGAGATGTTGTCCCAGCTCATCTTGACCAAGAGCTTCCCCGCCGCCATCCGCCGGGTCCGAGAGCACCGGGCCCTCGGCCACCGCACCGTACTGATCACCGGTGCCCTCGACTTCGTGGTGGAACCGCTGCGACCGCTGTTCGACGACATCGTCTCGGCATCGCTCGCGGTGGGCGACGACGGCCGCTACCTAGGTCAGATGGTCGACGTTCCGCCCACCGGCGAGAGCCGGGCCTCGGCCCTGTTCGACTACGCCAAGGCACACGACCTGAACCTCGACGAGGCGGTCGCCTACGCCGACTCGTCCAACGACCTGCCCATGTTGGAAGTGGTCGGCTTCCCGGTGGCGGTCAACCCCGAGACCCGCCTCGCCACCCTGGCTCGAAAGCGGGGCTGGCTCATCGAACAGTGGACCAAAGCCCCCGGGTTCAAGCCCAACCCCGTCCCCCCGGGCCCCCCGCGGGCCCCCACAGGGCCCCCCCCCCCAAGGATGCCCCCCCGCGAAGGGCGCCCCCCTCCCCCCCAAGCCCCCGGCGTTCGCCCCCCCCGCCCCCGGCGG
>JAGQSO010000212.1 GCA_020439505.1 Acidimicrobiales bacterium | reverse complement strand
GGGGCCGATGACATCGAGGGCGTGGCGGTCGACGTGACCGCCGAAGGTCACCTGGTGGTCGAGCGCGACGAAGGGGGCCGGAAGGTCCTCGCCGTGGGCGACGTCATCCACCTGCGTCCGACCTGACCTCCGATGAAAGCCGGAACGTCCCGCGGTCGCGCTAGGGGGGTCAGGCCAGTTGTTCGGGGGTCACCACGTCCTCGAAGGTTCGGTCGGGCATCGAGGGGGTGGTCTGGCCCACTCCGGTGAAGGACCAGTCGCACACCCCGGTGGGGAACACCTCGAGGAGTTCCTGGTACTGGTTGTTGGTCAGGTCGAACTCGTAGTCGGCCGGATCCACCGCCTTCAGCTCGCACTTGAGGACGTCGTTGGTGCGGGGGGCGCCGGCCGCGATCCGAGGATCCCCGCTCACCGGGTAGCGATCCCGGCAGGGGCCGGCCTGGTCCCACACGTGGACGCCCCGGGTCGGTCGATCCGATCCGGGGGGCAGGCAGCTGTCCTCGGCTTCGACGGGCCGGGAGTCGTCGAGGGCCGGCAGCCGGGCACCGGTGCGCGATGCCAGGTCGTCGAGCCAGCGCAGGACGGCGGCGAAGGCCTCGGTCCGGGCCGAGTCGGAGGTGGCGGCGGCCTGGGCGGGATCGGTCCCGGACGGTTCCCGGTTCCAGATCCTCAGCCCCGGTGCCACCTCGGGTGAGGCGCCGGCCACCAGGCGGTCCCGGAGCGAGAACGGCCGGAGGAAGTCGGCGGTGGCGCCCGTCGGGTCGTTCCACACGTCGACCTCGATGATCGGGACGGACTTCTGGTCGCCGGTCCCCGCCGAGATGCGACCGGTCTCATAGGCGGTGGCCACCACCTCGGGCGCCGCTTCATGGCGCCCCGGTTGCACCCGGCCGTCGCCGTCGAAGCCGCCGATCCCGCGGTTGAGGGCCACGAACTGCTCGAAGGCGATGGCGCCCGAGTTGACTGCGTCGAGGCCGTACTGGACGCCGACGTTGTCGAGGGGGCGATACGCCGTCCCCGACGCAGGGTCTCGGCCGTAGATGTTCACGGCCTGGTCGAACACCGTGCAACGCACGCCGGTCGGGTTGGTTCCGGGGTCATAGAGGGTGGCGGGGTTCGCGGCGGGGTCACACCCGGTGGTCGGGTCGAGCAGGCTGCCGTAGTCGGCCTGCCAGCGGGCGCAGGTGGCATCGGTGGCGTGACCGTTGACGGCGGCCCGCTGGCTGGGTGACAAGGCCGCCCCCTGGGGGGTGGCGTACCAGTGCTGCAACAGCGAGCAGTCGCTGGCCCCGCTGAGCACCGAGAGGGTGTCGGGGAACCCTTCGATCGCCACTGCGGCGTCGAGCAGGCCGGGGTAGTTCTGGATGATCAGGTGGATCTGGGCTGCTCCCATGCCCGCCCCGTCCCCGATGGTGGCGGTGGGGAGCCCGAACTGTTCGACCACCCGCTCCTTGACCATCATCAGGGTCTCGGCCGAGACCACGTCGTTGCACTGCACCGACCCCGTGGTGAACGACGCCGTCGACACTGCGAATCCCTGGGCCAGAAGCTTGGTGTCCTCCGCTGACACCGTCGACTGGCCCTGGCCGTAGGTGGCCCCGCACCCGTCGCCGAAACGGTGGACGAGACGTCCCGACCACACCGAAGCCTCATCGGTCCCGGTCCCCGACCCGGTCCCCGTTCCGGCGCCAGGGGCACGGGCCACGGTGACGATGTCGTACACCGAGCGGTTGACCACGCCCTTCTCGTGGCGAAGGAGGAACGGGCCCGAGAACTCGCCGTCGGCCGTCGTGAACTCGACCGTCGCGGCATCGGAGGGGACGGCGCCGGGGTCGGCAAGGTCCCGGACCTGACCGTCGGTGGCGACGTAGCGCCAGGTGACGATGGTCGGGGCGGAACAGTCGTCGTCGGTCGGGGCCCCGAGCTCCTGCTCCTCGGTCGAACAGGCCAGGAGCGGGGTGTGGGGTCCCGAGATCATCGGGCCCTGACGGGGCCAGGCCCGAACCCGCTGGACCGCCTCCTCACCGGGATCGGATGAGGCCGAGGCCCGCAGGGTGCTGGTCCCCTCCACGAAGCCGACGACGACCCCTTCGAGGGCACCGTCGACGTCGCTGAACTGCGATGTCACGTCGGCCCCGTCGAGGGTGACCTTCAGTTCGGCGGCGTCGCCGCCCAGGGCCGGGGTCACCCGGACCCTGGCGTCGTCGCCGCTGACGCGGTCGGCGTGGCTCGACAAGATGTCGATTCGGATCCCGTCCTCCAGCTCGGGGGGAGGGTCCGATCCCTCATCGCCCCGACCGCCGGTGACGGTGGTGGAGGTCGCTCCCTCGGATTCGGGTTGGTCGTCGGAACTGCAGCCGACCGCGATCAGGGCGAGTGCGACGAAGGCCCACAGGAGACGACGGGTCATGGGGACATTCTTCCCCGCCGGTAGGCTCGAGGTTCACCGCCGGCCCGACCATCGCCGTGCCGCTCCGTCGTCGCCCGCCCAGGAGACCCCACCGGTGACCACGCCGTCGCCCCTGCTCCCGCTCGACGGGCCGTTCGAACTGCTCACCCCCACCGTCACCCACCGCGACGGTCGGTCGGTCGTTCGTCTGCCGTACCGGATCGGTTCCTCCGCGGGTCCGCTGTTGATGACCGAAGAGGTGGAGCTGCCGGTGACGCTGGCCGACAGCGATCACGCCAGGGTCGCGGTGCGGCTCCTCCACCTGCTGGCCGGCGTCTCGTACTACAAGTGCGTGGTACCTACCCCGCTGGTGGTGCCGGCGTTGAGCGACGCCGAGAGGGCGCTGCTAGAGGGGATCTACGACCACGGCCTGAGGGAGCTGGCCCACCGCCACGGCCTACCGGTGCCGGTCCCGGTGGAGCTGCGGGAACAGGCCGGGGCCATCACCCCCGTGATCGAACCCGGCGGTGGACCCGAGCCGATGGCGGGATCGGTACCACCCCTGATCCCGGTGGGAGGGGGCAAGGACTCGGCCCTGGTGGCGTCGCTGGTTCCCGACGGTCTGCTGTTCGCGGTCAACCCGGTGGGCGCCCAGCACCGTCTGGCCGCAGCACTGGACCGCCCCTTGCTGGCGGCGACCCGGAGGATGGACCCCGTCCTGCGCGAGCTGGTGGCGGCGGGCGTAACCAACGGCCACGTTCCGGTGACCGCCATCACCTCGGCGGTAGCCGTGCTCACCGCGGTGGCGATGGGGGCGTCCGAGGTCATCATGGGCATCGAACGCTCAGCGGACGAACCGAGCCTGATCGACGCCGACGGCCATCCCGTCAACCACCAGTGGTCCAAGTCCTCGGCTGCCGAAGCGCTGCTGGGCGCCGCCTTCGCCCCGACCGGCGTCAGTTGGTTCTCTCTCCTGCGCCCCCTCACCGAGTTGGCGATCGGTGCCGCGGTGGCCGCACGAGGGCTCGCCCCACACATCGTGTCGTGCAATCGGGTGTTCACCGTCTGGAACGAGAGCGACGCCAGCCGGAACCAACGTGCCTGCGGGGAGTGCGCCAAATGCCTGTTCACCGCCTTGATGCTCGCCCCCGCCTCCACTCCGGCCGCGGTGGCCGAGCAGTACGGAGGGAACCTGCTCGACCGTCGCGACCACATCGAGGCGGTGCGGGACCTGTGGTCCGACGTCAAACCGTTCGACTGCGTGGGGGAGCGCCACGAATCGGCCGCCGCGGTGGTGCTGCTGGCCCGCCTGGCGGGGTGGCGGGACCACCAGGTGATCGCGGCGCTGGAGTCGGAGGCCAGGGCCCTCCTGGAGTCCGACGGGCGTCGGGCCGAGGACTTTCTGGTCGTCGAGGCCCCCGATGTCCTGCCCGCCGCCTACCGGGACCGCGTCGTCGCCCTGGCCGACGACATCGACGCTGCGCTGGGTGTTCGGGCCGAGGATCGTCGTGCACCTCGATAAGCTGACCGGTCGGAGGGTCGCTCTGTTGGGCATGGGCGCCGACCTCACCGCGGCGGTGCCGGCGATCGTGGCCGCCGGTCCGGCCGAGATCAGGGTGGCGGGCGACCAACTGCCCGACGAGCTGCCCGAGGGACTGCCCCGCGACCCGGTGACGCCCCTGGCCGACGCATGCGCCTGGGCGGAGGTGATCGTTCGCTCACCTGGATTCTCCCCCTACCGGCCCGAGGTGGCGGCGGCGGTCCGACGGGGGGCGATGGTGACCAACCCGGTCGATCTGTGGATGGGTACCCACGCCGCCTCCCGCACGGTGGTCGGGGTGACGGGAACCAAGGGCAAGTCGACCGTCACCCACCTGGTGGGAGCGCTCGCCCCCGCCCACGGTCTGCGGGTCGGGGTGGCCGGGAACCTCGGCCCTCCGGTACTGGGGGAGACCTGGGACCACCAGGCACCCAACGTGATCCTCGAGGTCTCCAGCTACCAGGCCGCCGACCTCCACCACGTACCCAATCTGGTCGTCGTCACCCACCTGGCCGAGGACCATCTGCCCTGGCATGGCGGCCGGGAGCGCTATCACGCCGACAAGCTCAGGCTGGTCACCAACGAAGGAGGCACGGCGGGGGAGGTGCTGGTTCCGGACTCGTCTCCCGCGGCCCGCGACGGGGTCGAAGCCCTGGGCGTTGCCCCGACGGTGGTGGCCGTCCCCGCCGGTCCCCCGGAGCTGCCCGCCCACCGGGTGGCCAACGCCGCTCTGGCGGTGGAGGTCCTGAACCGGCTGGGGGGACCGGCTCCCACCGTCGACGCGGTGATCGCCGCCGCCCGCACCAGTCTCCCCGGCCGCCTCGACCCCTGCCCCGGGCCGACGGGTCTGCTGTGCGTGGACGACGCCCTGGCCTCCAACCCCACCGCGACCGCCGCGGCCCTGGCCTGGCTGCGGGGCATCGGCCGGGCCACCGTCGTGCTGCTCGGAGGTGAGGACCGGGGTGCGGACGTCGCCCCTCTGGTCGACGAGATCACCCGGTGGCCGGTCGGGAAGCTTCGGGCGGTGGCGCTGCCCGACAGCGGTGAGGAGCTGGCGATCCGCTGCGGAGCGGACCTGGTGGCCGTCGCCTCCTCGGTGGCCGAAGCGACCGCCTTGGCCGTCGAGGCCGCCGGTCCCGCCGGTGCGGTCCTGTTGTCCCCCGGAGCACCGACGCCATCCCGGGTCGGAAACTGGTCGACCCGCTCAAACCAGTTCCGCGAAGCGCTGACCTGCCGGACACGGCACTGAGTGCCGTGTCCGGCAACCTTTGCCGGGCTTGGTGTCATCGGCGCTGGTCGCTGGTCAGTTCTCGTGGACCGCCTTCGGCGGACGATTTCTGGTTCCGCCGTGACGGCAACCCTCTCAGGGGTTGGGACTCACCTGCACGACTCGCTGTCCGGTCTCGACTTTGGTCACGGGTCGGGGGTGGTGGCCCTCAGGTTTTCCAGGGCGGCGGCGGCGGCGCGGGTCAGGGGGCCGGGAGAGGAGCGCAGCGCCACGCCCTCGACCGCGGTGATCGGTTGGACGCCGCGTGTGGTGGAGGTCAGGAAGGCCTCAGGGGCCAGTCGGAGGTCGTCGAAGGTGAGGTCGTGGCGTTCGGCCACCTCGACCAGGTCGCAAACCAGATCCCGGGTCACGCCGGGTAGGCAGCCCGTCGATGGGGACGGCGTGGACAGGCGACCGGCCACCACCACGAACAGGTTCGACGTCGCCCCCTCCACCAGGAAGCCTCCGGTGTTGAGGAGGATCGCCTCGTCCGCGCCGCGCCGGTGGGCGTCATCGGCGGCCAGCCCGTAGTCGAGGCGTGAGGTGGTCTTGGCGCCGACGAGGGGACCTCGCTCGTTCACCGGCCAGGGCGAGACGGCGACGGTGGCGGGTCCACCGGGGAGGGGGGAAGGGGTGGCGCTGATCAGCAACGACGGGGGGCCGCCGGGCGGACCGGCGGTGAGGGTGATCCGCAGGCGGCCGGTGATCGGAGGCTCGGGCACGGAGTCCATCACCTGTCGGGCGGTGTGGCGAAGGAAATCGTCGGTCCAGATGCAGTCGATTCCCGCCACCCGGGCCGAACGCCGCAGGCGGGTCAGATGTCGCCCCAGGGCAAAGGGAATCCCGCCCTCGAGGCGAACGGTCTCGAACACCCCGCGCCCGCTCAGGAGACCGAGATCGGACACCGAGACCGAGGCGCGCTCCAACGGAACGATCCGTCCGTCGACCCACACGCGGCCGCTCACCTTCTGCTCACCCCCTACGGCGTCGGTTCAGGCGAGGCCGACTCGGTGGCTGCGGCTGGTGGTGCCTCCCACAGCGAGATCCGGTCGGCCTCCACGAAGATCATGTCACCGATCGGGGACTGGGCCAGGAGACGGGCACCGGGCTGGGGGGCGACGAGCCCACCCTTGGTGAACTGGACCAGTAGGCGGGTCGGCGTCCACTCCCGGGGGGCCCGCATGGCGTCGGTGAAGATGTAGAGCTGGTCGTCGGGAACCCTGACGTCGTAGCCCTCGCGGTCGAGGGCCAGGGCCAGGGCCGCGGTGTAGAAACCGTCGTAGTTGACCGGACCCACGAGCTCGACCGCTGCCCCGGTCGGGACGGCCTCGGTGGCACCGGCCAACAGATCGGCCACCGCGACGTCGGTGTCGATGGTCAACAGGTCGAGGCGCAGGGTGGGGGCGACGAGGACCACCAGGACCAAGGCGGTCACCGGCGCCAACCACGACGGCGCCTTCGCCGGGGTTCGTCGGGGGAGCAGGCTGTCGACCAGCGCGAGCACGCTGCGAGCCGTCGACCAGGCCACGAAGGCGTAGAGGGCGATGCTGGCGGCATGGGCGGGAAGCAGGTACCAGGGCAGGATCGACCCGGCGCCGATGTTGGCCAGTCCGGCTACCGCTCCTCCCAGTGCGGTCAGCGCCAGCCCCATCCCGGCCAGTTCGTCAAAGGCCCGTCGTCGCCACGCCAGCCCGGCGGCTGCCACCCCGATCAGGGCCACCCAGGGGAACCGGAGGGGGCTCACCCGCATCACGTAGGTGTAGGGCGGATCGACGGTGGCCCAGGCCGGGGGTAGCGCCAACTCGGCGGTGAACACCTTCACCAACTCGCCGTTGGAGACTCGGACCGTCCCGTCCTCGAGCCGCCCGTTCCGGACGATGTTGGCGGGGTTGCTCTCCCCGCGGTTGGCGGCGACGTCGACGATCATGGGGGACACCAGCACCAGTGCCACCCCCACGCCGGCCAGCAAAGGACGCCACAGGCCCGAGACCGCACTCCAGTTCCACCGTCGAGCTCGATCGGCACCGCGGCGGTCGGAGTCGGTGTCGGGGCGGCGGGCGGTGACGATCACCAGGCTCACCAGCGATATCAGTCCCAGGGGGGCGACGAAGGGAGCGAAACCGAGGTGGGCCCCCACGCACCAGACCCCCAACCCGGCCATCACCGGAACCGACCTGCGGCTTCCCAGGGCCACCCGCCAGGCCACGAACACCAGCACTACTGCCGGCACCACCGCCAGGGTGGGGTTCCACGGCATGAGAAGCGAACCCGACGGGGTCTTGGCCGACATCACCACGACTCCGGCGAAGGCCGCCAACCCCAACCAGGGGGCGCGGATCCGCGCTGTCATCCACAACAACACGGCCAGCCAGGTCCCGTTCCACCACAGCGTGGTGGCCAGCCCGGCCGAGGACCGCTGGGCGAACATCCGATAGGGAAGCCATTGCAGTGCGTACACCAGCGGCAACGGATGGTTGTAGCCCCGGGCGGCCGAGTACGGGCCCGACAGGGGGATGACCCGGCTGGTGTGGCGCACCACCAGTTCGGCCACCGCCCAATCACCGTTGGGAACCCACAGGCGGGCCAGCCACACCGCGCCCAAGACGGCGAAACCGGCCCCGACCACCGCCGGCAGTACCACCGTCGGGCGCAGCCATCGCCGGCCGACGTCGGGGGAAGTGGTCGAGGTTTCCACGCCGGCCATTACAACAGGGGTAGGTGGGTGCCCGACGCCACCGCCAACAGGCGGTGGGCCTTCAGTTCGGTCTCCATCCACTCTCCGGTGGGGTCCGAGTCCCAGGTGATCCCACCCCCGGTTCCGAAGCAGATCTCTCCTTCGTCGAACCAGAACGTGCGGATGGCGACGTTCAGCGCCCCGCGTCCGGCGTCGGCATCCACCCAGCCCACGGCGCCGCAGTACACCTGTCGAAGACGGGGCTCGAGGGCGGCGATGTGGTCCAGGGCGGCCAGCTTGGGGGCTCCGGTGACCGAGCCGGGCGGAAACGTCGCGTCCACGGCCTCCGCCCACCCGGCTGCGGGTCGAAGCCTTCCCTCCACCGTCGACACCAGGTGGACCAGGCCGGGGTGGGGTTCCACCTCGCACAGGGCGGGAACCGTCACCGTTCCCCACTCGCACACCCGACCCAGATCGTTGCGGACCAGGTCCACGATCATGACGTTCTCGGCCCGGTCCTTGGGCAGGAAGCCGTCCTCGCGGGCGGCGGTTCCCTTGATCGGCGACGACCAGATCCGATCTCGGTCGCGTTCGAGGAACCGCTCGGGGGAGGCCGAAGCAACGTGAACCCCGTGGGACGGGACCCGTACCACCGCCGAGAACGGAGCCGGGTTCCCCAACGCCAGGGCGGCACCCAACGCCGCCACGTCGGCCCCGGCGGGCAGCGGAGCGCTCAGCACCCGGGTGAGGTTCACCTGGTAGACGTCGCCGCGCTCGATCGCCTGGCGGATGGCCCTCACCCCGGCTTCGAACGACCCCCGGTCCAGCGAGGACGTCCAGGTGTGGGGTTCCACCCCCACCCAGGCCGGACCCCGCCACGGGCGGGCCGGTCGAACCTCGTCGAAGCGGGCGCACACCGGTTCGCCTTCGAAGGGCACCACCACCGCCCAAAAGCCGGTTCCGTCCAGTGCCGCCAGATCCGAGGTCACGTCGCGCAGCCCGGTGAGGAGTCGGTCACCGACCACCGCCAGAGGCGGGAGGGCGTCGACCGGCCGGGGCATCACCGGAGCGTAGGAGGTTGACCGACCCGCCCGGGGTGCCGCGGTCCCTACTCTCACGGGATGGATTTCGACCTGCCGAGTGAGACCGAACAGTTCCGTGCGGTGGTGCGGGACTTCGCCGAACGCGAGATCGCCCCCCATGCCGAGGAGTGGGACCGGGACCACCGATTCCCGACCGAGGTCGTCATCGCCATGGGGGAGCTCGGCCTTTTCGGTCTGCCGTTCCCCGAGGAGTTCGGCGGGTCGGGGAGCGACTTCCTCACGTTGTGCGTGGCCATCGAGGAGATCGCCCGGGTCGACCAGTCCCTGGCCATCACCCTCGAAGCCGGGGTGGGCCTCGGGGCCAACCCGATCTTCCAGTTCGGCACCGATGAACAGCGCCAGCGGTGGCTGCCGGACCTGTGCGCCGGTCGGGCGCTGGGGGGATTCGGGCTGACCGAACCCGATGCCGGTAGCGACGCCGGCGGAACCCGGACCCGGGCGATCCTCGACCCGTCGACCGACGAGTGGGTGATCAACGGTGAGAAGGCGTTCATCACCAACTCCGGTACCGACATCACGTCGGTGGTGACCATCACCGCCCGCACCGACGACCCCGCAGCGGCCGGGCGACCCGAGATCAGCGCCATCGTCGTCCCCGCCGGGACGGCGGGGTTCGAGGTGCAGCCCGCCTACCGCAAGATGGGCTGGCACGCGTCTGACACCCACGGCCTGGCCTTCACCGACTGCCGGGTGCCGGCCGCCAACCTGTTGGGGGAGCGGGGACGCGGTTTCGCCAACTTCTTGAGCATCCTCGACGACGGTCGGGTGGCGATTGCCGCCCTGGCGGTCGGGGTCATCCAGTGCTGTCTGGACGAGAGCGTCCGCTACGCCAACGAGCGCAACGCCTTCGGTCGGGCCATCGGCACCAACCAGGCGGTCGCCTTCATCTGTTCGGACCTCGCGGTGATGGCCGAGACGGCCCGGACCCTCACCTACCGGGCGGCGTGGTTGAAGGACCGGGGCCGACCCTTCAAACAGGAGGCCGCCATCGCCAAGTTGTACGCCACCGAGTCGGCGGTCAGCGCCACCCGGATGGCCACCCAGGTGTTCGGCGGGTACGGGTTCATGGACGAGACCCTCGTCGCCCGCCAGTACCGAGACGCCAAGATCCTCGAGATCGGCGAGGGCACCTCGGAGATCCAGCGATTGGTCATCGCCCGTGGCCTGGGACTGCCGGTCACCTGACGTCACGGGCCCAGACCGACGGGGGGTGACCGGGGCCCGAGACCGGGCCACTGGTAGCGTTGGCACCCGTGTCAGCCCGAAGCGCCAGTCGTCGAGCCCGGCGGACCTGGCCCCAACGCCTCCTGATCACGGTCAACGTCATGGCCATCGTGGTGGCGCTGGCGGGCGCCACGTCGATCGCCTACGCCAAGCGGACCGTCGCCAACGTGAGCCGTACCCGCGACCTCGGGCGCAGTCAGCTCACACCGGCCGACGAGCTCCCGCCCGGTGAGCCCCAGAACTTCCTGATCGTGGGCGTCGACGACGACGAAGGACTGCCCGACGACGACCCGGTCCGCAACGCCAGGGACCGCGTCACCCAGGGCAGCGTCCGTTCCGACACGATCATGGTGGTCAGGGTGGACCCCAAGAACCTCGACATCAACGTGTTGTCGTTCCCCCGAGACCTCCTGGTGAAGATCCCCGGCAAGGGCACGAGCAGGATCAACGCCGCGCTCACCTACGGAGACGGCAACCCCGGCCTGTTGATAAAGACGATCGACAAGAACTTCGGGATTCCCATCAACCACTACGTCCAGGTGAACTTCGCCGGGTTCAAGAACCTGGTCGACACCATCGGCGGTGTGCCGATCTGGTTCCCCACCCCCGTGCGCGACAAGCACTCCGGACTGCTGGTGGAGAACCCGGGCTGCACCACCCTCGACCGCAACGGTGCCCTCTCCTACGCCCGCAGCCGGTACTTCGAGTACCAGGACGCCAAGGGCAAGTGGCGCAGCGACGGATCCTCGGACTATGGGCGGATGCGCCGGCAGCAGGACTTCCTCCGTCGAGTCATGCACCGGGCCATCTCGAAGGGGGCCCGCAACCCGGTGGTGTTGTCCAAGCTGGTCGACACCGGCGTGGAACACATCCAGCTCGACCCCTACACCACCGCGGCCGACCTGGTCACCCTGGGGCGGGCCTTCCAGAAGTTCGACCCCGACCGGCTGGGCCATAACTCCCTGACCGTGCGAGAGGTGTTCCGGGGTGGCGCCGACGTCTTGGAGCTGGACGAGGTGGCCTCCGAGCCGGTCCTGGCCCAGTTCCGGGGAACCGGCACCCAGGGGGAGCAGGTGATCCTGCCCTCGACGGTGACGGTGAGGGTCGTCAACGGCACCGGAGTCCAGGACCAGGCCTCCGATCTGACCGACCGGTTCGAGGAGATCGGGTTCGGCGTGGCCAGTCCGGACTCGACCGATCCGGTCTGGGTCACCGAGGTCCGCTACCCGCCGGGGGCGGATGCCCAGGCCCACCTCGTGGCGCGCTACCTCGACGCCACCCCTCAGCTGATCCCCGACCCCGACGTCGACAAGATCACCGTGGTCACCGGGCCGGAG
>JAGQSO010000211.1 GCA_020439505.1 Acidimicrobiales bacterium | reverse complement strand
GGGTCACCAGTCGGTGGGTGCGTAGTCCTTCAGGAACTGACCCCAGACGTGAACGCCGGTGTTGGCTCCGTCGATGATCGGATCGACGATTCGTGCCGCCCCGTCGACGATGTCCAGAGGTGGGTGGAACCGGTGCTCGAAGGTCTTCCGTTGGGCGATGTCGGCGGGATCCTCATCGCTCACCCAGCCTGTGTCCACACTGTTCATGTGGATGCCATCGGCCTGGTAGTCAGCGGCCGAGGTCCGGGTCATCATGTTGAGCGCCGCCTTGGCCATGTTGGTGTGGGGGTGCCGGGTCGTCTTCATGCGGCGGTAGAACTGCCCCTCCACCGCCGACACATTCACGATGTGTTTGTCCCGCTCCGGCGTTCGCAACATCAGCGCCTTGAGGCGAGCGTTGAGGACGAACGGAGCCACCGCGTTCACCAGTTGAGTTTCGAGTAACTCAACCGACGACACCTCGGCCAGGGTGAGACGCCACGAGTTCCGCCCCCGAAGGTCGACCTGCTGCAGGTCCTGATCCAGTCGACCGTCGGGAAAGAGATGAGGCATGGGCTCGGCGTCCTCGGCCAGGAGGACGGCCTGGCTCATCTCCGCCGCGGACATGATCGCCTCATTGAGACGTTCGACCGAGGCTGGTCCGACGCTCGGAACGGTGAGCATCTCGGGCCAGCGAACCCCATCGAAGTTGCCGAGAAGGCCACGAGCCGTGCCCGGGATGTTCGACAGTGGACCGGACTCCAGTTCCATCATGTGGCGATAGAACTCCGGTGGTCGGCGGACCGTCTGGCAGGCGTTGTTGACGATGTAGTCGAGCCGCCCGTGGGCGGTGGTCAGGTGGTGGCACAACGCCTCCACGCTGGGGGTGTGACGCAGGTCGAGTCCATGGATCGTGAGGCGGTCACCCCACTGGTCAAAGTCCGGCTCGGCTGCGTAACGGAGCGCGGCATCACGTGGAAAGCGGGTGGTCACCACCACCTCGGCCCCGGCGCGCAGGAGCTTGATACCCGCCTGGTAGCCGATCTTCACCCTTCCGCCGGTGAGCAGAGCCACCCGACCCGACAGGTCGGCGGACTCAGTCCGCTTGAACTCATTGAACGCCGCGCAGCTCGGGCACAACTGATCGTAGAAGTGGTGGATCTGGCTGTAGTGGGTCTTGCACACATAGCAGTGACGCTCAGCGGTGCCACCTGATCGGCGGGAACCACTGGAACTGATCCCGAGATGTCCAGGTGCTTCATCGGGGTCGCCATCACCGGTCGTGATCACATTCTCGGGCGGGAACACATTGGGGGTGGTGAAGACCGGCTTGGCCCGCAGAGCTCTGATCCCGGTCTGGGAGAGCACTTCCTCTTCGCGCTCAACCTTGTCGGCTCGAGCCTGGCGCCGTCGGGCCTTGGCCCACGTCCGACGCTGTTCCACGTCTGGGCAGAACACGTCGCCGGCTGCGGTCACCAGGCGAGCCCGTTCCTCGGCGGTGAGGACGTCGAGCATGGTGCGATCCCCGGCGATTGACTCAAGCAACGCCGTCGCATCGCGCAAGCGCAGGGTCAGATCGTCGTCGGCCATCCGATCAGAATGACAGCCATAGCGGTTGGGTCTGGAACCGGGTTCTGCTTGGCACTGTCGGGCCTGGAAGGCTCGGCGTGATGGCCGTGGTGGTGGTGGACGATCTGGACGACCCGAGGTTGGCCGACTACCGGCATCTGCGCGATCCGAATGTGCGGGCGCGCGTTGAACGAAACGCCGGGATCTTCACGGTGGAGGGTTGGCTCTCGCTGGAGGCCCTCGCCGAGTCGCCGTACCACGTTCGGTCCGCTCTGGTGGCCGCACAGCACGCGGACCGGGCCGTTTCCATCGTGGGCCAGAACGTCCCTGTCTACGCCATCGCCGAGTCGGCTCTGGAGTACGTGACCGGGGTGCATTTCCATCGGGGTGTGGTGGGTGTGGCCCCGCGACCCACTCCGGCGACGGTGGAGGAGGTGGTGGCGGACGCACGGCGGGTCCTGATCATCGAAGGGGTGAACGACTACGAGAACCTAGGGGCTCTGTTTCGCAACGCGTCGGCCTTCGGGGTCGATGCCGTGATCCTCGACCCGACCACGGCAGACCCGCTCTACCGTCGCAGCACCCGAGTCTCCTTGGGCCACGTGCTGCGCGTGCCCTTCGCTCGGGTTGACAGGGAGGCATGGCCGACGGTTCTGGCCGACCTGGCGGTGGATGGCTTCGAACTGCTGGCCCTCACGCCGTCGCTCGACGCAGTTCCCCTGAGAAGCGTTGTCGAGCAGGGTGCCGATCGCATGGCGGTTCTGGTCGGGGCCGAGGGCCCAGGATTGAGCGTGGCGGCGATGACCGCCGCCACACATCGGATCCGGATCCCGATGACCGAGGGCACCGATTCGGTCAACGTCGCAACTGCGGCCGCCATTGCCCTGGCCGCGCTGTACGAGCGCCACAGCTGAGCGGTCCGGCCGGCCGGAAATTGAGCTCGGTGGCGGCAACGACTGGTCACCGTTCTCAAAGTCGACGCCGACGAGAGCCGCTAGTGCCAAGGCGACGACCATTTGGAAAGCCCGACCATGTGATGATGCCGGACGCCGCGGTCGCCGCCGACAGCCTCCCCAACCGAAGCCGCCCATCGGGCCGATGGTGCGGGCTCGTCAGTCAGGCCGAGATGATCTCGACGTTCATCGCACCCCTCGGGCGACGACTAGCAAAACCCTTCTGCCGGGTTCTACGAGACGGCCAACACTCGAAGCCGGGTGTGGCGGGCGATGACGTCGAAATCTCGGTCTCGGTGCAGGACGGGGAGATCCATGCGAATGGCGGTGGCGGCCACCTGGCAATCGAGCAGGTTGCGCACGGTCTCACCGCCGCGACGGCATGCTCGGTGGATGGCGGCGGCGGCTTCGGAGTCCACCAGCGGAACCGCCGGTTCGACGTCGAAGGTGTCGAGCATCCGACGGCGACGAACAGCCCAGTCCTCAGAGGTGCCGCCGATCAACAACTCCATGCGCACCACTTCCGGCACGACGATGGTGGTCTCGGATTCGACTGCCTGGACCAGGCGACGATGCACGGCGGAGCCGGTTGACTTGAGGAACTCGATCCACGCCGAGGTATCCACCACCACGGACCCGTCAACCTCGTCGGCCACTTCGGCCACTTCGACGGCCCGAGATGACCGGCCGCTCACCCGGCGTGGGCCGGATCGGCATCGCTGAGGGCTTCGACCTCGTCGTTGGTCAGATCGAACCCGGTGCCTTGCATGGCGAGTACCTCCGAGCGGGTCATGGGCTCACCCACCAGCTTCTCCAGTGCCAACTGGACGGCCGCTCGCTTGGAGTCCAAGCGGTAGCGGCGCATGGCCAACTCGACCAGCTCATCATCGAGATCGATGTTGGTCCGGGTCACGTACACCACGATACGCCGTGATGTGTGGACGGTAGCCCTTCGGTGAAGCACGTCGGCGGCGTTCGGCGGCCTCATCATCGACGGCGACAGAATGGATCAGCGCGCCCGCGGGCGCGCCGGCGTGGCCCGGGCACGGAGGCGGCTTGCCCCTGGCGAGTTCGAGTCGGCTTCATTACCGGCTTCGCCGTCAGCTTCGTTGTCACACCTCCTTCTTACGCTGGTCGAGCGGAGCTCGACCGAGGAGGCATGGCGATGACCACGGCGGAGAACACCACGACCAACAGGCTCACTACGGAGCTGGCGGATCTGCCTTCGGAGAGGTTGGAGGCCGATCTCATCGATCTGGCTGGGAGGCTGTCGGCGGGCACCTACGAGTTGTTGGTGCTGGTGGGTGAGCTCGACGCCCGAGGGCTGTGGGCCCGCTGGGGTGCCCTGTCTTGTGCGGCGTGGCTGGCCGAGGTGTGCGACGTCGAGGTGTG
>JAGQSO010000210.1 GCA_020439505.1 Acidimicrobiales bacterium | reverse complement strand
CCACCCAAGGTGAGCTCCCACACCAAGGCCCCGGCCACCACCAACCCCATCGCCACACCGGCCCGGCCACCCGGCGCCAGCAGCTCGGGTACTCGGCCACCAACCCGGTCGAAGCGGGCGAAGCGATCCCCCACCCGGCCCGGTGCCCCCGACTCGGCCAACGCCAGACCTAGCGCGGCCAGACCGAACCCGGCCAGCACGTGGGCCACATACTCCAGGCGGTGAGGAAAGGCGGCCACCATCACCAGCGTGGTCACCGCGCTCAACCGGCCCAGCACCCCCAAGCGGGACCCCCTCTCCCCTGCCAGCCCGAGCGACACCTGACGAACCTAGCTGAGAGCCCCCGCGATGGCCTCGGGGGCCGTCAGTAGTGTCGGGGACGTGGAGTTGGAGCGGTTCTGGGGGATAGCGGAGAACGGGGAGTCCATCGAGGTGGCGGTGATGGCTTCGTTGGTCGACGAACTGGACCGCCGGTGGCCTCCACTCGGTCTCGTACGAAGCCGTGAACCAGACGGCACCGTCTCGGGCCGAGTCGGCTTGTCGAACGAGTGGATCATCGTCCCCGACACCGTCGAGTCCGGTGACCGCCCTCCCCCGGTGGCGTGGGACCTGCTGGAATCCACCCTCACCTTGTTCGCCGTGTCCCGCCTGACCCGTCTGGTGGCGGTGCATTCGGCAGCGATCGCCCACAACGGGCGGGTGCTGGTGGTCCCGGCCGTGTCCGAGGGCGGCAAGTCCACGCTGTCCATCGCCGCGGTGGCCGCCGGCGCCCTCTTGTTGAGCGACGAGTACACCCTGATCGACCCCGGTACTGGTCTGGTCACCGGATGGCGGCGACCGGTGCGGCGAAGATGCGGCGACGGCACCACCGAACGCCTGGATCTCGTCGTCCCCTCACAGCCCATGGTGGTGGGGCTCATAGCTGCGGTCACCTATGACCCGAGCGGGCAGGGAACATGGTCCCCGGTGTCGCCCGCCGAAGCGACCACCACCTTGCTGGCCCACACCGTCTGTGCCCGATCACGCCCAGACGACGCCCTCGACGCGGTGCTGGCCATCACCCGTACCACCCCCGCCGTTGCCGGTCACCGCCCCGACGCCTCCACCGCGATCGAGGCGCTCCTAGACCTGATGGATCAAAGCCAGAGCTGAACCACCTCCAACCAGGCCGACCTTCCAGCGAGAACAGGAGAAGGCTCAGCGCAAATGGACGAGCCCCGTTCCCGACAAGGTCCTAACTGCGTCGACGACCGGGAATTCAGAGGCGGCACCAAGGTGAGGCCAACTCTCCTCGATTCGTTCACCGATCTGCGAAACGGTGCCCGGTTCCGCCAGCACCATCCAAACAAGCGCCCCCGTCCCGGTGATCCGGGATCGCTGGCCGGTCGGCGCAACAACCAAGACATCCCCACGGAACCAACGAAAAGTACACCCGTTCATTCGCTCGACTACTGTTGGCGCACCGATGCCCCTACGCTACCGCTCCGGTCCGTCGGCATCCTCCCCGCCAAGTTGGCATGTCTGCTACGCTGGCGGGCACCGATTTGGGAGGGTGAACGTGACCGACAACCTCGACAACACCGAGACTGGACTGGCTCGTGGGGAGGACGGCGACTCCAGCCCCAAGCCTTCTGATGCACTCTGCCTCAGGAGCGGTCTTCGCGTCGAATACCTCGATGATGAAGCAATCGTCTTGGATCAAGATGGACAAAGCATCCACCGGCTCCAGGGCGAGTCGGTAGCGGCGCTACGCCTGGTGGAGCAGGGCCTGGATCCCCGCGACCTTGCAGATTCACTTGCTGGCGCGGTCGACGAACTCGCCCACGCAGGTCTGCTGGTTAGACCGCGAGCATGGATGCAGCGTCGGGCCTTTCTGGCTGGTGGCGCCGCGGCAACGGCCGCAGCCGTGACCACTTTCGCCTTGGCTGACCCGGCGGCAGCCGCAAGCTCTTGCCCCAACACTCCAACCGCCCCTGACCCCAACTCCGTGGGCAATCGTTATCCCCTGGCGGGCACCTACACCTTCTGGACCGGTCCGGCTGACACCTCCCTATTTGTGCGCCTTTGGGGTGCAGGTGGGGGCGGTGGAGGATCCTCTACCGTAGGAACCGCGGGCAGTGGCGGCGGTGGGGGCGGCTACACCGAAGGTAACGTGACAGTCGCAGTGTGTAGCTCCTACAGTGTGGTAGTGGGTGCCGGAGGTGCGGGCGGCCGCCAGAACGGCGTCCCTGCCCAATCTGGTGCCACTGGCGGAACGTCCAGTTTCGACTCGCTTACTGCGGGCGGCGGCGGTCCGGGCGGATATGCGGGCGGAACGCCCGGTAACGGCGGGTCTGGCACCAACAGCGGCGGCAGCGGCGGAACCGGCAGCGGCTGGTACACCTATCGCGGCGGCGGCGGAGGGGGCGGTGCCGGAAGCGCGTCGGGAGGCGGCCCCGGCGGGGACGGATCAGACGGCGGCAGTGGTAGCGGTGGAGGCACCGGAGGAAGCGGTACCTCGGTTGAGGGTTTCTCGACCGCTGGCGGTCGTGGTGGGCACCGTCAGTTCAACAATCACGGATACGCTGGCATCGCCCCTGGAGGGGGCGGGGGCGGAGCAGGCGTTCAGGGTTCCGGCGACGGCTGGATCGGCGGAACTGGAGCGGATGGCCAGGTATGGGTGAGGGTCTGACCCGGGAGCCTGTCGTGCTGTCGCACCATTTCCTTGGAACCTCACCAAGAACCCCCGCCCGATCCACAAGAACCCAACGCTGCCTGGACTTTGAGTTCCTCATCTGACCAAGAGGTGCCCTCCCCCAAACCGGGGATTGCTGTCATCGGGATCGGTGATCAGGCCCTGCTGGTAGATGGGTGGACAAGCGCGACCGTCACTGGCCATCTCGGCGCTTGGCTCTGGGTCGGTATCGACGGAACGACGAGCGTTGGTCAACTCATCGACGACACTGCGTGTACGTTCAATTTGGATCAGGACACGGCTCGTGTTCAGGTGACGCATTTTGTCGACCAGCTGAGCACCTCCGGCCTTGTACAAGGGATCGGAACGGTTGAGGCGGAACGCGAGGCTTTGGAGCTCCGCGTGATCACCCCACCCACCATCGGCGACCTAGTGGGTGATCTCGAAGGCCGTGACGAGGCCGGGAACCGTTGGGCACTATCAGACCTGCGGGGAAACCAAATGCTCGCGGTGTATTGGAGCCCGCACTGCGGCTACTGCGCCACCATCGAAGAAGAACTTCAGGGACTGCTAGGGAAACTGGCGGCCAACGACATCACGACGGCGATTGTTTCGACCAGTTCCCCGTCCAATCTTCACTCAGCACCTGATGACACAGATCGATACCGTCTTCTACTTGTGCCAATTGGCTCACCCGGTCCATTTCTCGGCTTCGGAACACCCTGCGCGCTCCATATAGGTGCTGATGGGCGCCTGGCCGACGAACCCGCACACGGCAACCTCAAGGTCCTCGAGTTGGCCCGGAAGCTGGCCGGTGTCCCGGCTCCCGCCGCGGAGGCAAGGCCTCAGCGAGCGCTCTACCTACTGAACACGGAAGGTGGCTCATGTGCGCCTGCAAGCAAGCCAGGGCCAACAATCGAGTGGGCGGGAAGGCGGATCATTCCCATAGAGGGCTACCACGTCGGCCTCGGATACGACTCCCCCATGACCGCGAACATTCTTGACGACCTCTTCGAAAGCCAGGCCGTCGTGGACCACCTTGCCGGCCAAAGCTACGCGGTCGCGCTGCGTGCGACCACCCGCTCACCTGAGTCCGACGGCCCCTCCTCCAACCTGAATCTGCTCACCCGGTGGGGTCAGGTTCTGGTGCGCAGCCGTTACGCCTCACGGGTCCTTCGCGCCCTCCTCTGGCGGCTCGGAGACCAGATCACCCCAGCCCCCACCGTTCCGGGACAGCTTCTGGTCCGAGCGACACCGGCCAAAGTCGGAGGCCGAATGGTCCTGTTGCAACCCGGGTTGCACATCTTGGCTGATCGCCTTCAGCCACTCCTCGCCCAACGAGGAGTGGCACTTGCCGACACTACGTACTGCTACGTCGACCTCACCACGCGAGAACTTGTCATTCCGGAGGTCTCGATCCCCCACAACGCCTCCGTCTTGAAAGATGTCGACGTGAACGTGACGTCAAGGGCGGAGCTTCCGCCGGTGGTTCCTGGCCGGTACAAGCTCGACAGCTGGGGAGTAGCCCACCGATCAGACCTATCCGTCACCCGTTTCACCCCGGCCGAAGCGGCTGCGGCAACTGTCTCGTTCGTTCATGGCATCGATGATCCGGTCGCTTGTCTTCGCCTGCTCGGGCGCCTGTTTGGTGACATCGACGGTTTTGGACTCTGGTACGACTCAGAGGAAACCTATGTCGACGCTCTGGTTACAGCCCTCAGCCTCCATTAGCCATCAACTCCGGGCCTGTGGGTTTGCCCAGGCCTTGACTGGAGATCACCGCCGGCTGGCGGCCACCAGGTTGCGGGTGCCGCTGACCAGACGGCTCAGGTGGGTCTGGCGCCGCGACGCCAGGACCTCACGGGACGGCACCGCCACGGCGTACAAGAACGCGGCCCGGTCCTGCCAGGGGATCTCCCGCAGGGTGCTCCACTCCACCGGTCGGGCGCTGTAGCGACGGCACCGCTCCAACAGCACCTGCTCCCGGGGCGACACCACCAAAGTGTCCGCCCACCGTTCCCATGCCTCGAGTCGGAGCCCCAACGTCACCACGGTCAGCCGAACAGCCTCAGCCAAAACAACCTCGGCCCCCCACCGGCGAATCTCGGGCACCAACACATCGGGCTGAAGGTCGGGGTCAGACAGGTACCAGCCCAGATCTCGGATGGTACGCAACGACGGCGGCTTGGTGGTGGCCACCGCGTGATAGCAGGCGTGAAGGGCCCGGGCCGGTCGAGACAACGCCAGAACTTTGCGATCGGCCACCTGGAACGCCTCGGGGTCGGCGAAAAGACGCTCGGCGGGGATCCGGTAGCCGAAACCCCCGTCGGCCAACGTCCGATGAACATCGATTTCGACCCGGCCGAACAGGATCTGTCCGGTGCCCTTGGCGAAGCGCCGGTCGAAGCCCGGGCGACGCGCCGGGAACACCCGGTTTCCCCCATGGTCAGCCAAAACGCCCAACGCCCGGTCCATGTCCGGCGCGGCCACCAACAAGTCGAGATCACCAAACGACCGCAGAGCCGGGTCCACATCATCGAGGTGGGCGACCGCGGTCCCCTTCAACACCCGGTATCGCACCCCGCCGACAGCTTCGAACCAGCGGTCCACCTCTGCCAGCATCTGTTCGACCTGAAGACACCACCACTGCGCCGCCTCGTGCTCGTGGATGGCAGCCTTAACCGCCTCCTCTGGCAACTTCAACCCGCCACCGTCCACACACGCCATCAGCGGCCCGAGCAGCCCTGCGGTCTTGGAGACGGCGACCAACGAGCTGGCCAGGATGGGATCGATCGGACCCGGTGGCGGCCCGCCATCGGCAAGTCCCCAACCCGCCACGTAGCGCGACAGCCTCTCGACAGCCGCTGGCTCCTCCTCGACAGATGCCCGTGTGGTCCCCATGACCCCACACAGCCTATGGCTGAACGGCTCACCATCGTTTGGCGCTCACCAGTCCGCCCGGGCCCCTAATTTCGACCCCCGCAGGAAGCCACGCCTTCGGATGCGGCCCGGCATGTGGCATTGCGCGCTTGTCGGGGGTTCAACGCGCGGCAACTCGTCTCTAGCTTTGGGCCGGGCATGGAGCTCGGCCGCTAGGGGTCAAGAACGGTGTGGTCTAGAGTGGCACCGGGAGGGTTGACGGCACATGGAAGTAGCGAAGACAGTGCAGCGAAGTTCCGCGCCGGCGGTGGCCGAAGACCCGGTGTTGTTCGCGGTGCCTTCCATCACCGAAGACGACGTGGCCGCGGTCACCGCGGTGTTGCGCAGCGGGTGGATCACCACCGGCAACGAGTCCCAGCAGCTCGAAGCCGAACTGGCCGAATACCTGGGTGCATCCCATGTGATCGCGGTGTCTTCGTGTACCGCAGCTCTGGAGATTTCCCTCGCTCACCTCGGCCTGCCAGCGGGTGCCCGGGTCGGGGTTCCGGCGTGGACGTTCATCTCTTCGGCCCTGGCCGCGGTGCACAACAACCTGCACCCGGTGTTGATCGACGTGGAACCGTCCACCCTCAACATCTCCCCCGCCGCTCTGGCTGCCGCCCTCGAAGAAGGTCTCGACGCGGTGGTGGCCGTGCACTTCGGGGGCGTGGCGGTGGAGCGCACCGTCCACGACCTGTGCGCGGCAGCCGGGGTCCCGTTGATCGAAGACGCCGCCCACGCCCTCGGCACCGCCGATGCCCGAGGCCTGGTGGGCGGGCCCGGCACCCAGTCGGCCTGCTTCAGCTTCTACGCCACCAAGAACCTGACCTCGGCTGAAGGTGGCGCCATCGCCACCGACAACGCCGAGCTGGCCACCTTCGCCCGCTCCCACCGGCTTCACGGCATGAGCGCCGATGCCCACGCCCGTTACAAGCCGGGCGGAGGCACCCACTACGACCTGGTCTCGCCCGGCATCAAAGCCAACCTGCCCGACCTGCTGGCCGCCCTGGCCCGCTCCCAGCT
>JAGQSO010000209.1 GCA_020439505.1 Acidimicrobiales bacterium | reverse complement strand
TTATGAGTCCCCTGCTCTAACCATTGAGCTACTGCCCCGCCGACATCGTGCCAGACCAGCACCCGGGGGCCGGAACCGGGCCCGACGTCGCCGTCAACCTTCAGCGATCCGCGCCCTCACCACCATCTCGAGGTCGTCGATCAGCTCCCCCAGAAGCTCCAGGCGACGGTCGGGGCCATCGCAACCCAGCAGCCGGTACAGGTCCAGCGGACCGAACTGGCCGGCCATCGACATCTCCCACATCCCCACGGTGGGGTCCCCGTCGAGGTCGGACCACGGCCGGCCCGGCTGTCCGAGCTCGGCGGCCATCGCCATGACGCGGCGGAGCTGAACTGCCCGGTCGTTGTAGCGGGCCTCCAGCGTCGTCGGATCGGGCGACGGGACGTCAGGCCAGTCGATGACGTCGGCCCGCGGATATGGATCATCGTCCAGCCATGTCTCGATCCGGATGCGCCGGGTTCCCAGCGCCATGACCCCCCAGCGCCCGTCCCGGGCCCGGTCCGCCTGGACGATGCGGGCCACGACGCCGACGTCGGTCCGGACGTCACCGCCCCCCACCTCGCTGCCCCGTTCGATGAGAGCAACCCCGAACTCTCGGTCTCCGGCCATGCAGCGACGCATCATCTCCTTGTAACGGGGCTCGAAGACGTGCAGAGGAATGACCATTCCGGGCAGGAGCACCCCCCCGAGGGGGAACATCGCCATCTCAGCCATGCCGGCACCCTAGAGGCGACGCGGCAGGCTGAGCCCGACCCGCAACGGCCGGGAGCCGACCCGAAGGTCGGCTCCCATGCCTTGGCTTGGCTCGGGGGGTGGGGCTCGAACCCACGACCCGCTGATTAACAGTCAGCTGCTCTGCCAGCTGAGCTACCCCCGAAGGCGAGGACTCAACGTAGCAGCGAGACACGACACCCGACGAACCCCGATTCGCCATCCCGGGCGACGGCCTAGCGCACCGAGCAGCCGGGGGCAGACGGGGGCAGACGGACGAGTCAGTCGCCTTCGAGGTAGTCACGGAGCTTCTGACTCCGGTGGGGGTTGCGCAGCTTGGCCAACGTCTTGGCCTCGATCTGGCGGATCCGCTCGCGGGTCACACCGAACTCCCGGCCCACCTCCTCCAAGGTGCGCGCCTGGCCGTCGTCGAGGCCGAAGCGAAGCCTCACCACCTGCTTCTCGCGGTCGCTCAACTCGGACAGCGCCTCGAGCACAGCGTCACCGAGCATCTTGCGAGCGGCGATCTCGGCGGGGGCGTCGGCCTGGGTGTCCTCGATGAAGTCCGACAGGTTGGAGTCATCGGCTTCGCCCACCGGCGAATCGAGCGACAGGGGGTCCTGGCTGATTCGGAGGATTTCGCGAACCCGGTCCGGGGTCATGTCGACCTTGGCACCGAGCTCTTCCATCGTCGGGTCACGTTCGAGCTCCTGCATCATCTGACGCTGGATTCGGTGGACCTTGTTGATGGACTCCACCATGTGCACCGGAATCCGGATGGTACGGGCCTGATCGGCGATCGCCCGGGTGATGGCCTGGCGAATCCACCACGTTGCATAGGTAGAGAACTTGAAGCCCTTGGTGTAGTCGAACTTCTCGACCGCCCGCATGAGGCCGAGGTTGCCCTCCTGGATCAGATCGAGGAGCTGCATCCCTCGACCCACGTAACGCTTGGCGATCGAGACCACCAGGCGAAGGTTGGCCTGGATCAGATCTGATTTGGCCCGTTCACCGTCGCGGGCGGTCCGCTCCAAGCGACGCCGCGGCGTCGACTCCAACTCCTCGAGCCGCCCGGCCGCCGACAGCTCGGCCAAGCGCACCGCGGCCTGGGTCCCAGCCTCGATCCGTCGGGCCAGTGACACCTCCTCGGCCGCGGTCAGCAGGGCGACCTGGCCGATCTCTTTGAGGTACACCCGCACCGGGTCGGCACTTCCCCCCCGATCCGCCGAGGAGTGACGTCCCGGTCGGACCAGGTGGAGGCGGCGGCGGCCCTGGCCGGAATCGTCGGTGGCGACGTCGATGCCGCCGAGCGGATCAGCGAGTACCGCCTGCAGGCGGGCCTCGATCTCGACCGACGGATCGTCGATCTCACCCCCCGGGTCGCCAATCCCGTCGCCCTCCTCACCCTCGGCGTCGCCATCTGGCTCGTCCTCATCGACGGCTCGAGCCGGCGACTGCGCGGCCGACTCCAGATCACTGACCGACAACAACTCGACCGACTCGTCCAGTTTGATGCCGCGCTCGCTCAGTTCTGAGCGGATCCAGGCCAGGTCCGAATCGAGGTGGTCCGCGTCGAGGTCCAGCACCTCGAACACCTCCTCTTGTGTGACCGTCCCCCGCTCCCGACCCCGCTCGATTAGCTCGGACCAATCGGTCGAGGAGAAACGGGGGGAGGCGGCACCTGGATTCATCGGTCGTCCTCCACCCTTTGCGCCAGCCAATCTAGCAATTCGTCTTCGAGGGCGTCGCTGGGAGGAGCGTCGGGGTTCACCGCTTCGATCCGGGTCTTCAACCAGCCGATCGTTCGGGCGTAGGGCTCGATGTCTTCGGCCTGGCGGGATTGGCGTTCCAGTTCCGCCAGGGCCGCCAGGGACCGGTCGCGCAACAGCAGACGCCGCACGTCGGCGATGTCGGCATCGGTGTCCTCGACCGCAAGTCGGGTCAGGTGTTCGGCCACCATCGGGTCGGCCTGTTCGGTCGCCACGTGAAGATCTCCCTGGGCATCGATCAGCGCCCTCAGTACCGCTCGGTGCTGTTCGTTCTCGAACAGGATCTCGTGCAGGAGGTCGAGGGCCACATCGGGTTGGGTGACGGCCAGGCGCAGCGCCTCGGTCTCGGGGGTTTCGTGACGGGCAGGGCGGACGGCGGCGCGTTCCGCCCGGACCCGGGGTCGGACCCCGCCCTGGCGAAGCGAGGACCGGAGGCGATCGGGGTCGAGATGGCACCGGTCGGCAACCACCATCAGATATTGGTCCCGCACGAACTCCCCGGGGTGTTCGGCGATGGCGGCCAAGGCGGCCTCGGCGGCTCGTCCTCGTCCCTCGGGGGTATCCAAGTTGGCAGCGTCGAGGATCCGCTGTACCCGGAACCCCAGGAACGGTTGGGCCCCACTCACCGCGAGACGAAGGGCATCGGGGTCCGAACGGGCCAGATCGGCGGGGTCACCGCCCGGCGGCAGGGCGGCCACAGCCACCTCCACCTCGTGCTTGCGCTCCCACTCATAGACCCGGTCCGCCGCGGCCTGACCCGCCGAGTCGGGGTCGAAGGCCAAGACCAGCCGTGGCGCCCACCGCTGAAGGGTGCGGACGTGCTCATCGGTCAAGGCGGTGCCACAGGTGGCAACGGCCCGCTCGATGCCCACCGAGGCGAACCCGATCACGTCGGTGTAGCCCTCACAGATCACGAACTCGTCGGTCCGGACCGCCTCGTCCTTGGCCCAGTTGAGCCCATAGAGGACCTTTGACTTGCGGTAGAGGACGGTTTCGGGCGTGTTCTGGTATTTCGGGGGATGACCTCCCGGCAGCATCCGGCCCCCGAAGCCGAGGGGGTCACCCTGGGCGTCGAAGATGGGGAACATCACCCGCCCCCGGAAGAAGTCGTTGGTGCCGCCCCGCCGACTCTCCCTCCCCAACCCGGCGTCGCGGAGAACCTTGGGTGGAAAAGGCAGCCCCTTGACCAGTTGATCCCAGTCATCGGGCGCCCACCCGATCTGGTACCGCCGAACCGTGTCACCGTCGAAGCCCCTGTCGCGCAGGTACCGGCGGGCGGCACCGGCGTCAGACGCGGTCAAGAGCCGCTGGTGGTACCAGTCGACCGCGGCCACCATGGCGTCACGGAGATGGGTTCGAGCTTCCCGCCGCTGCCCTTCGTTGCGGTCGGTGTAGCGCAGCGCGATCCCGAACTTGGCGGCCAGTTGCTCCACCGCTCCCTGGAAGTCCAGGTGGTCGATGTCACGCACGAAGGTGATGACGTCGCCCTTGGCCTGACAGCCGAAGCAGTAGAAGACACCCTTCTCCTGGTTTACCGAGAACGACGGGCTCTTCTCGCCGTGGAACGGGCAGAGGCCGGTCCAGGACCGCCCCACCCGTTTGAGCTGGGTGTGAGCCGAGATCACCTGGACGATGTCGGCGGTCTCACGCACGCGGACCACGTCCTCGTCGATGATGCCCATCAGCTCGAGCGGAGGCCGGGACGGGGTTCACTGGTGCCGTCCGGAGCCTTCACGGTCCCGGACGGTACCAGCGTGCGCTCAGACCAGGTCAGGGCTCTGGGAATCGTGGTCGTCGACGACCACCTTGGCGTCGTCGCGCTTGTCGGCCAGGAGCGATGCCGCCATGGTCACCGCCAAGATGCCGAGGATCACCACCAGCGACAGCCAGGTCGGCGGGTGCAGGCCCAGGAAGAAGCTGGCCAACATCTTGAGCCCCACGAAGGCCAAGATCACACCCAAGCCGAGGTTGAGGTACCGGAACTTGTCCTGCATTCCGTTGAGCAGGAAGTACAGCGACCGCAGACCCAAGATGGCGAAGGCGTTGGAGCTGAACACGATGAACTGCTCGTGGGACACGGCCAGGATGGCGGGGATCGAGTCGA
>JAGQSO010000208.1 GCA_020439505.1 Acidimicrobiales bacterium | reverse complement strand
GGGCAGTCGAACACCAACCATCCGAACCGGCGCAGGAGGGAAGGCGTCCAGACCCGGGCCGAACGACGAGAACGGGCGACCGCTGCCCAAGCACACCTCCAGAGCCCGTATCACCCGTCGACGGTTCGTCGGTTCCATCCGCTCCGCCGCCCGAGGGTCGAGATCGGCCAGGCGACGGTGGAGCACGACGGTTGACTCGGCGGTGTCGGGGGTGAGCTCGAGCTCAGCCGCCACCTCGGGGAACCGTCCCGGAATCTCGAACCCGTCCACCACCGCCCGCAGGTACAGGCCGGTTCCACCCACCAGCAACGCCCTTCTTCCTCGGGAGTGGACATCGGCGAGCACCGACGCGACCGCCGACTGGAAGGTGTGCACCTCGAACGGTTCCCAGGGATCGACCACGTCGATCAGATGGTGAACCACCTCGGCCTGCTCGTCGGGGCTGGGCTTGGCCGTTCCGATGTCCATGCCGCGGTAGACCTGCATGGAGTCCACCGACACCAGTTCCACATCACCCCGGTGACGGGCCACCTCCAACGCCAAGGTCGACTTACCCGATGCCGTCGTCCCAACCAGGGCGATCGGCCGCATGCCAGTCGGCACCACAGTGCACCTCACACGATCGGTCACCTGACAGCTCCCCCGCTCAGATCCTTCGCTGCCGATGGAGGGACCACGACCTGACCGCTTCCTGATTGCTTCGTTCGGAGCCGAATGCGTTCAGCCGGCGACCACCGGAATGCGGGTCCGGTGGGTCGCAGGTGCGGTGACGGCCACCAGTTCACCCCGCAGGAAATGGGGCGCCGCTCCGGTCACCTCTACCTCGGCGTAGGTCCCGACCCGGATAGCGGCGGCGCTGGAGAAGTGGACGAGCTTGTTCTGGCGGGTACGGCCGGTCAGAACCGAGGGGTCCTTGCGCGACGGACCTTCCACCACGACCTCCTCCACCCTGCCGATCCTGGCCTCATGGCGACGCAAAGCCGACCGTTCCAATACCGCCTTGAGCCGGTCAAAACGTTGGGCTACCACGGCTGGGTCCACGAATCGATCGACCATCTCCGCCGCCTCGGTTCCGGGACGGGGCGAGTAGATGAACGTGTAGGCGGAGTCGTACTCCGCTGAGGCAACCACCTCTAGGGTCTCGTCGAAGTCGGCGTCAGACTCCCCCGGAAACCCGACGATCAGATCGGTGGTGACCGCCAGATCGGCGATCGCGGCCCGAGCCTCGGCGATCCGTTCGAGGTAGCGCTGGGCGGTGTAACCACGGTGCATCGCAGCCAGGATCCGATCACTACCCGACTGGAGCGGCAGGTGGAGGTGCTCGCACACCGCCGACGTCTCGGCCATCGCGTCGATGGTCTCGGGACGTAGGTCCTTGGGGTGCGGGCTGGTGTAACGGACCCGTCGGATCCCCTCCACCTGACCCACCGCCCGCAGGAGGTCGGCAAACAACGGACGAATCCGCACGGAGTCGTCTCCCCCCTGGCGGGCGGCCAGGGTGAGGTCACGTCCGTAGGAGTTGACGTTCTGACCCAGCAGGGTCACCTCGGTCACCCCGTCAGCCGCCAGGTCCCTGACCTCTTCGACCAGCCGATCGAACGGGCGGGAGATCTCTTCGCCCCGCACCGCGGGGACGATGCAGAAGGCACAGGAATTGTCACACCCGATCTGGATCGTGACCCACGCGGCATGACCCAGCTCGCGTCGGGCGGGCATGGCCGAGGGGAAGAGCTCGGCGTCATCGGCGACGGTGGCCTCGAGGATCTCGGTCAGCGGGCCTTCTTCTCGGGCCCGACGCAGGAGGTCGGCGGCACGGTGGACGTTGTGGGTCCCAAAGACCAGGTCGACGTAGGGAGCACGTTCCCGAATCGAGTGCTGGTCCTTCTGGGCGAGGCAGCCGCTGACCACGATCTCCAGACCCGGCCGCTGGTCCTTGAGGGACTTCAGATGCCCGAGGGTGCCGTAGAGCTTGTTGTCGGCGTTCTCGCGGATGCAGCAGGTGTTCAACACGATCACGTCGGCGTCGTCCTGATCCGATGCCGCCACCAAGCCGTCGGCCTCGAGGAGACCAGCGATCCGCTCGGAGTCGTGCTCGTTCATCTGGCACCCGAAGGTGCGGATCAGGTAACGGCGGGGCTCGGGATCGACAGACATGGCCCCGGAAGTCTAGGAGTGCGACACCCCAGATCCGAAGGAGCAACACCGGCGCGTCGTGGAGTCCGACTACGCCCCGCTCCGGCATGGTTGACTGGAATCGTGAGGCGAGGGTCGAGGACCGGAGCGGGGGGCGACAACGCGGCCGAGGACCCCGAGCGCGATGAGACCGAGAGGGGTGGCCGCGGACTGGTGATCGCCTCGATCGTCACCATGGTGGCGGTGGCCGTTCTGGCCACATTTCTGTTGTGGCCCCGTACACCTGCCCACGTGCTGGTGGTCGGGGACTCGGTCACCTACATGAGTTTCGAGGATCTGCGGGCCGAGTTCGACCCTGACACCGATCTCGAGCCCTACGCTCGACCGGGATACCGCTCGACCGACCTACTGCCCCTGGCTACCAAGGCCATCGCCAACCGGGTCGACGCCGGGCTCCCACTCGACCGGGCCATCTTCCTGGTCGGTTACAACGACGTTTGGCTCGACCAGACCGAGCACCGCGATCTTGAGAAGATGGTCGCCGAGTCGGCCCGGTTCCAGTGCGCCATCTGGCTCACCCTGCCGACTAGGCCCGGAGGAAAGCCTCCGGCCACCGGTGATTTCGACCCCGAGTTGGCTGAGCGTTGGAATGCACGTCTCGGCCGGTTGGTGAAGCAGCACAAGTCGCTCCACCTGGTCACCGACTGGCAGAAGGCCATCGAGGGCGCACCCGCCAGCAGGTACCTGGAAAAGGACGGCATCCACCCCAACTCGGCTGGCCAGGAGAAGTTGGCCGAGATCATGCACAATAAGCTGCAGTCCTCCTGCCGCCTCGCCGGCCTGTGACCCTGACCCCATCGAGCTGAGGCCTGGTCCGGCCGCTGAAGCCTGGTCCAGGGGTCAGGCCACCGCCACCGACTCGGGCTTCAACGCCGAGTGCGCCCGGCCCCAGCGGTCCGAACGCACTCAACGGGTGTGGGTGGAAACATCGGCTGGCTCAACCGAGGGGAACGATCAAGCCAACCGCTGGGTTCCTGCCAACCCGGACCTGGACGTCCGGGTCAGTTGTGGGGTCGAGCAGAGCCCGACTGGGGCTGCACCCGACTCGCTCAGTCGAGCGTGATCGGCAGGTCGTCGGGATCGAGCTCGTCACCTTCGACGGGTTCTTCATCCGAGGCTCCGATGCCCACCTGCTGACGAATCCGCTCGGAGATCTCGACCATGACCTCGGGGTTCTCGAGGAGGAACGCCTTGGCGTTCTCTCGGCCCTGTCCGAGCTGTTCGCCCTCGTAGGTGTACCAGGCCCCAGACTTCTTGACGAGCCCGAGATCGACACCGATGTCGAGAGCCGAGCCCTCTCGGCTGATGCCCTTCCCGTACATGATGTCGAACTCGGCCTGACGGAACGGCGGAGCCACCTTGTTCTTGACGACCTTCACCCGGGTGCGGTTGCCAACGACCTCCACACCGTCCTTGATCGATTCGATGCGGCGGATGTCGAGCCGGACCGACGAGTAGAACTTGAGCGCTCGCCCACCCGGCGTGGTCTCGGGTGAGTTGTGCACCATGACCCCGTCTACGAAGTAGTTGTGGTTGCCCTCTACCTCGATGTCGAAGCGGTGCGAGGCTCGACCGGCAGCAACGTTGCGGATGCTGGTGATGGGCATCGGGACCAGCGCGTCCTTCGGCTCCGCGAACACCGGTTCCACACCGAAGCGGCCCTGGTACTTGGGCAACAGCTTGTAGGCCATGGACG
>JAGQSO010000207.1 GCA_020439505.1 Acidimicrobiales bacterium | reverse complement strand
CCGCCTGGCTGCGGCCCAGGTCGCTGAGCGGCGGGTCGGCCTGACCCTGCCAGCGGCCGTCCGCGTTCCAGGTGGACTCGCCGTGACGTACCAGCAGTATCCGGGTCATGGCCCGGCACGGTACCGGCGGCCGGTGGACTCCCCGAAATGTGGTCCTCTCCGAAATGGGGTGGAGCCCGGGTCGTCGGTAGCCTCTGTGACGCCATGGCTGTCCTCCGGCTGTTCGCCGCCGCCCGTACCGCTGCCGGAACCGGTCGAGATGTGCTGGACGGCGACACGGTGGCCGACGTCCTGTCGAATGCCGAAGCGCGCTACGGGGAGGACTTCGCCGCCGTGCTCGCCACCTCGAAGGTCTGGCTCAACGGCGAGGATGCGAACCCCGAGACACCGGTGGCTGGCGACGACGAGGTCGCGGTCCTACCGCCGGTCTCGGGTGGCAGCGGGTGACCCCCAAGCCCCCGCCCCGGCCCGGCCGACGAGATGACGAACCGGCGGGGGGCGTCACCAGCGGTCCCCGTCGTCCGCCCCGACCGGGACCGAAACCCCGGGGTCCGGGCGGGGAAGCCTCGGCCACCCCGGCGAACGCGGGAGTCGGTGGGCTACCTCCGTCGTCGGTGGCGGGTCCGGTCCCCCGCGCTCGCAGGGGTGACGCCGCGGCGGGAACGCCACGAACCGTGGGCGGACGCAGCGGTCCGCCCACCTCGTCGGTCAGGTTCCGCGATCCGGCGGAGGCGGGAAGCGCACTGGCGATCACCGGTCCGGACGCCGACCAGGGAGGTTCCGCCGCGCCGGGAACGGGGACCAACGCGGTCGACGTCGCCGCTCCCAGAAATCGTGGCCTGTCGGCCACCGGCCGGTTGCGGGCGGTGAGAGCGGCCCGCCCGGACCCCGCCACGCTCCTGCCCCCGGCTCCGTCGCCGCGGACCGCCTTTCGCCAACGGTACGGGGTGGTCTATGACACCCAGGGCCCTCGGGTGCGAATCGGGGTGCTGTGGGCGGCTTCGGTGGCGTTGGCCCTGGCCTTCCGCCCCCTCCGTCCCTACGGTCTGGCCACCCTCTACGCCGTGGTGGCCGGGGTCGCGGCGATGCAGGTGGTCGACGCCTGGCACTCGGTCCGGCGAGGGTCGGACCGTTGGGTCGCCGCCCTGGGCGCGTCGACGCTGCCGATGCTGGCGACGCTGGGAGCGGGCTCGTTGGGTGCCGGCATCCTCGTCCTGGTCGTAGCGGCTCTCGGTGGCGCCGTCATGCGACAAGACCGCGACCTTCCGGTCCTGTCGGCGGCGGGCCACACGGTGCTGGCCGCCGGTCTTTGCGGCGGGGCCAGCGCGGCGCTGGTCCTCCTCGCCGACTACGAGATCGGAGCGGTCATCATCCTGATGGTGTTCGTGATGGTCTACGACGCCAGCGACTACCTGGTCGGGTCGGGATCGTCCAACGGGTTCGAGGGACCCTTCGCCGGCGGTCTCTTCATCGTGGCGGTGGCCAGCCTGGTGGCGGTGACCGAGGTACCCCCGTTTCGAGGCGGGGACGTGTGGACGTTCGCTCTGTTGACGGTGCTGGCCTGTCCGGCGGGCCAGTTACTGGCCTCGGCCATGCTCCCGTCGTCGGGGGCGCGGGCACCGGCGCTGCGCCGCCTGGACTCCTTGTTGATCGTCGCTCCGACCTGGGCGGGCCTGATCGGCCTCTACCTCCAGCAAATCGCCTGATCGGGTCCTACAGTGGCAGCGATGGACCAGGATCTGGATCGGATTCTCGCCGACGACTACCTCGCCGGACTGACGGGTCTGGAGATCTCGGTCATCCGTGAACGACGGGCGGAATGCCAGGCGATCGAGACGCAGCTCTCGTACCTGCGGCGGATGGTGCAGGGCCGACACGACATCGCCACCGGTGAGATCGACAGGCGGCGTCAGGGCGGCGCCCCCGACGACGTCTCAGGGCTGGTCGAGAGGCTGCCCGAGATCCTCGCCGATCGCATCCACGCTCCCGGGCCGGGGAGGATGCCGGCGTTGATGGAGCCCGGTGAAATGGACGGCCGGCTCGTCTCGGAGCTGGACGCCATCACCGACGCCGCATCGTTGGACAACCCCGACCAGGTGACCGACGGCGATCTGGCCCGCGCCGCTGAGCAGCTGGCGGCGTTGGAGCTCGAGGTGTCGACCTTGCGGCGTTCGCTGTTCGACCGCATCGATGCCCTCCAGGCCGAGCTGACCCGTCGCTACCGCGAGGGCGAGACCACCGTCGACGATCTGCTGGCCGGAGCGGACTGAGCCGGGTCGATCCGGTTTTCGGCCGGTGGGCTGGGGTGCCCTAGCGTTGGGACATGACCGAGCTCGAGGATCGCTGGCGCGATCTCGGTGAGTTCATCCGTGAGCAGCGCCGGGTGGGCCACCTGTCGCTGAGGAAACTGTCGGAGATGGCGGGTATCTCCAACCCGTACCTGAGCCAGATCGAGCGCGGCCTGCGCAAGCCGTCGGCGGAGATCCTCCAACAGATCGCCCGGGCGCTCGAGATCAGCTCGGAGACGCTCTACGTCCGGGCCGGGATCCTCGAACCCCGTGAAGGTGAGATGGACTTGGTGGATGAGCTGCGCCGCGACCCCTGGTTGAGCGAAGAGCAGAAGAAGACCCTGGTCCAGATCTATGAGACGTTCCGCTCCGAGCGGCGGGCTGCGGGATTCGGGCCTTCTCCCGAGGAACTGGCTGCCATCGAGGCGCTCAGGGCCGAAGAAGTCGGGGTCCAGCAGGAATCAGGGGCCCTCGCCGGACGTTCCTGATCGACGTGACCGATCTCGCCGTCGTCTCCTTGCACTCGTCGCCGCTGGTACAGCCCGGCGTGGGCGACAGCGGCGGAATGAACGTCTACGTGCGGGAGCTGGCCGGATCGTTGGCCCAGGCGGGTGTAGACACCACCGTGTACGTGCGGCGATGGTCTGATGACCTGCCGACCGAGGTGTCGGTGGAGCCCGGGTTCCGGGTGGTGCACGTCGACGCCGGGCCCGTGGACCTGCCGAAGGAGGCTCTCCCCGAGGTGGTGGGTGAGTTCACCGATTCCTTGATCGACCATCTGCACCGTCGCCCCGTCGACGTGGTGCACGCCAACTATTGGCTGTCAGGGGTGGCCGGTCACCGGGTGAAGCACGCACTCGGGGTGCCGCTGGTGTCGACCTTCCACACCTTGGCCCGGGTCAAGGCCGAGACCGGCGATCCCGAGCCCGACCGTCGGGTCGACGCCGAGGTGGAGGTGATTGGCTGTTCGGACGTGATCCTGGCCAACTCGTTGGAGGAGTCCACCCAGCTACGCCGGCTCTACGGGGCGGACCCCGAGCGGATCCAGCTCGTGCCGCCGGGGGTCGACCACGCCTTCTTCGCCCCCGGTGATCGTCTCGGGGCCCGCCGGGCGCTGGGCTTGGACCCGGTGGCCCCGACGCTGCTGTTCGTGGGTCGGATTCAGCCGCTGAAGGGACTCGAGGTCGCGGTCGGCGCGCTGGCTCACCTGATCGGCACCGGTCACCCCGATGCCCGGTTGGTGGTGGTGGGGGGGCCGAGCGGCGTCGACGGTGTGGCCGAACTGACCCGAGTGCAGGCCTTGGCGGAGAGCCTGGGGGTGTCTGGCAACATCGATTGGCGTGACCCTCAGCCCCATCACCTGCTGTCGAGCTGGTATAGAGCCGCCGACGTGGTCGTGGTGCCGAGCCGGTCGGAGTCCTTCGGCCTGGTTGCTCTGGAGGCCGCGGCGTGCGGGGTGCCGGTGGTGGCCGCCGCGGTAGGTGGGTTGAGGACTCTGGTGGTGCACGGGCTCACCGGTCTGTTGGTGGCCGATCGTGATCCGCTGGCCTTCGCCGGGTCGATCGACCGGTTGCTGGGCGATCCTGCCCTGGCCGCTGAGCTCGGCTCGGCGGCGTCCACCCGGGCCCGCACCTACACCTGGTCCACGGCTGCGGCCAGACTCCGTCGGGTGTACCACGACCTGACCAACCGGGTTCCGGTCACCTGTGCCGCCTGAACCGGGCGAGAGGGTCGCAACCCCGGCCGAGCTGACCGAGCTGGAGGACCGACTCGAGGCGTGGCTCGATCGCCAGCGGGCCGAGAACCCGCTGTTGCTGGAGGCCGAGCGGGGTGAGCCCGGCGTTCGGCGCTGGCGCCTGCGCCTGGAGGGCGAGGAGAAGGACGTGACCACGGTGTGGCTCACTCTGGATCAGCGGACGATCTCCTATGAGACCTACCTCATGCCCGCCCCCGACGAGGACCACGCCCGCTTCTACGAGCACCTGTTGCGCCGCAACCGTCATTTCAACGGTGTCGCTTTCTGCATCGGCGACGAGGACGGCGTGTACCTGCGGGGCCAGGCCCCGGTGTGGACCGTCGACGACGAGGAGCTGGACCGGATAGTGGGTTCGCTCTACGCCTACGCCGAGCAATGCTTCCGCCCCGCCCTACGAATCGGTTTCGCGTCCCGCGTCTCCTCCTAGCGAGAACCTGCCTGGCCGAGAGCCCAGCTCGTCGCCACGGCAAAGGCGATCGGACCGCTGACAGTCACACGTCCCGCGTAACTCATAGGACAAAGCGTCATTCGGCCGATGCCGAGCACCATGTTCGACCGATCGAGGTCGACCAGCACGTACGCTCCGCAAGCCAGGGCCAGAAAAGGGGCAAGGGATGGATTTCTTCGCGATCGTCAGGGGTG
>JAGQSO010000030.1 GCA_020439505.1 Acidimicrobiales bacterium | reverse complement strand
TCTGTGCGGCAACCAGGCGAGATGCGGTCGAGGTGCCGCCGTCAGCCGCTGAACCGAATGGTTGTTCCGGTGCTTCCTGGGCGATCTTCGCCCGATACAGGACCTGATCGCGTTCGATCGATGCCAGTTCGTAGGTGACGCTCTGGCGGACCCTCGTGCCGGCCACGACCGTGGTGCCGGTCGTCCGCCAGCGGGCGCCTCGACCGACGGGCTCGGACGGGAGCACGGGGATCGCCGAGTGCAGCTGCTCTTGAAGTTCCCCTGTGTCGATCCCGTGTCCGGTGAGGTCGAACCGGCTGGTTCCCCGGTCCAGTGACAGGTGGTTGACCGAGCCACGCCGGTCGATTCCCATCGTTCCGGAGACGCCGATCAGTGCCTGGATGTTGGCGGTCAACTCCACGATCTGACGGTCGGTGAGCGTGGTGCCTTCGGGATCGATTCCGGCATCGACGAAACGGAGTCCGAGTTCGTAGCCGTCATCGGAGGCCCGGGTGACCTCGAGGCGAACCCGGTACCAGGTGAGCGGCGGGCTGAAGGCGACCGATGTGGCCCTCTGGGCGGTGGGGCCATCGTCGGGTCGCTGGGTGACGTGGAGGGACAGGCGAATCTCGGTTGTGGTCGACTCGCCGACGTCGAGCCGGTAGCGCAGAAGCCGGCGCGGTGAGGCACCACGGTCGATCATCATGGTGCTGGTCTCGGGGCGACGGACAGGGTTGGTCATCGTCGGGTTGGCCCGACCGAACAGACCGCAGGCCGGCATCAAGGCCGACAAAATGATCAGGATCGCCGTGAGCCGTGTCGTGGCGACTGGTCCGCCCGTGCGGGGGTCAACGGGTGTCTGCACAGCGCGCCGGGGTTCAGGGCAGGGGAACGGTTCCCCGGTCCCGCAACTCGTCGATCATCTCAGCGAGAGGCTCGCTGAAGTGGCGCATGGCCGGCATCCCGCAGATCCGCAGAGCGGCGTGGTCGAGCACCGAGTTCGCCGGACGAGGTGCGGGTCTGGGCGGGTCCATCTGGGCGGTGGTGATCGGACGGACCCGGTCCCTGGGGTATCCGGCGGTGTCGAGGATCTGTTGCACGAACTCGTACCAGCTCACCGCACCGGTGTTGGTCACGTGGAAGGTGCCGGTGTGCTGATCCGAGATCAGGGCCAGCAGCATCGCGGCCAGATCTCGAGCCAGGGTGGGACATCCCCGTTGGTCGGTCACGAAGGCCAGGGTCCGATCCGGTTCGGCCGCCAGACGCAACACCGTCTTCACCGCGTTGGAGCCCTTCGCCCCGCACACCCACGACGTGCGAACCACGAGAGCGTCCGGTCCCGCCTCCCGTTCGCCCGCCTCCTTGGACCGGCCGTACACCGAGCGGGGACCGGTCGGGTCCCATTCCAGGTACGCTTCCGGCTTGGTTCCGTCGAACACGTAGTCGGTCGACACGTGGGCCAGGCGGGATCCGCTCCGGCGGCACGCCTCGGCCAGATGACGTACCGCCATCGCGTTGGCGGCGTAGGCGCCGTCGATCTCGGTCTCGGCCAGGTCGACGGCATTCCAGGCCGCCAGGTTGAGTACCGCGTCGGGACGAAGACCCGACACCGCGTCGAACACCGCCCGGCGATCGGTGATGTCCAGGCGGGAGCGATCACAGGCCGTCACCTGCCATCCGGCCAGGGTGAACAGTTCGGTGGCCTCCTGGCCCACCTGCCCACCGGCGCCGGTTACGAGAACGCTACGGGACCCGGTCATCTGTCTGTCACTTGGACCAGGCGGTACCCTCGGCGACCGGTGCTCGGTCGCGGAGAGGTTCCCACCAGGGCCGGTTGTCCGCGTACCAGTCGATGGTCTCGGCGATCCCTGAATCCCAATCGACCGTCGGCTCCCAGCCGAGCTCGCGGTTGATCTTGGTCCAGTCCAAGACGTACCGGCGGTCGTGGCCAGGTCGGTCGGGCACGATCGTCTTCAGCGAGTGGGGCTTGCCGAGGTGGTCGAGGATCAGGTCGGCGATCTCCTCGACGCTGCGCTCGACGCCGGTCCCGACGTGATAGGTCTCTCCGACGCGACCGCGGTCCAGGATCAGGTCGATGGCCCGGCAGTGGTCCACGGCGTGGATCCACTCGCGGCGGTTCTGGGTCGACGCATACATCGGGAGCGACTGGTCCTGGAGCGCCAGCGTGGTGAAGTAGGGGATCACCTTCTCGGGGAATTGGTAGGCGCCGTAGTTGTTGGCGCAATTGGTGATGGTGATCGGCAGGTCCCAGGTCTCGTGGTACGCCCGGACCACGTGATCACCCCCCGCCTTGGAGGCGTTGTAGGGCGTGCGCGGGCGGTACGGGGACTCCTCGGTGAACATCTCGTCGGTGTCGAGGTCGAGATCGCCGTACACCTCACATGTCGAGACGTGGTGGAACCGGGTCACCCCGACCCGTTTGGCCGCCTCGCACAGGCCCTGGGTGCCGAGGACGTTGGTGCGGAAGAAACGGGCTGGATCGACCACGGCGAGACTGTTGTGGGATTCAGCGGCGAAGTTGACGATCCGATCCACTTCGTGGGCCATCAACAGGCCGGCGACGGTGTCGGTGTCGCCGATGTCAGCCTGGATGAAGGTGACCCCGGGCAGGCCTTCCACGTTCTCTCTGACGCCTGCGTAGGTCAGCGCGTCGAGCGCGACGACAGAGTCGTCGGGGTGGGCCTGGGTCCAGTAGCGGACGAAGTTCGATCCGATGAAGCCGGCGGCGCCGGTGACGAGGATGCTCATTGGGGGCGGAACCTAGTTGATGAGTCGTGGGGATCAGGCGGTGCGGAGACGGTGGTGGGGCTGCCAGGCGGGCTCGATCTCGGACCGACGGGGATTGGACTGGTCCCGGGCCGAAACGACCGGGTCGGTGACCCCCCAGTCGGCCCCTATCGCCGGATCGTCCCACGCGACACCCAGTTCGTCGGCGGGGTTGTAGTAGCCGTCGACCAGGTAGGTGATGGTCATGTCGGTCAGGGCGGCGAAACCGTGGGCGACGCCGGGGGGTATGTAGATCCCGCGGTGATCGTGGTCGACGCCGGGTGTTCCGGGGGCGGAGCCGAGGTCCACGGTCAGGGTCGCCCCGTCAGTGGGTGACCCGGTGCGCAGGTCGTGGAGGACCACCCGGGCCTGGCCGAACGGGACGTACCAGTAGTCGGCCTGGTGCAAGTGGTAGTGAAGCCCGACGATCGCCCCCTGGCGGCGGTCCCCCCGGTTGCCCTGGATCATTTCGCGACCGCCGGGAAACCAGCTGCGCCGGTAGGTCTCGATGAAGATCCCCCTCTCGTCACCGTGGATGTCGGGGGCGACGACGGCGACGCCGTCGATGACGTCAGATGGTGTGACCGTGGCCATTTCAGCCAGCTCCTATGGGTGCGGGGGGGATGATCGGGAGTGAAAAGGACGGCGCCGGATGGTCCCTGGACCGCGGCTCCTGCCCGGGGGGGCGGAACCGACTCGTCAGGAGTCGATGTCGATCTGGCAGTGGTCGCCGACCAGGAACCGGTTGGCGCGGGGTCGTTGGTGGGTCCGGTGGACGACCGCGTGGCGACCGATGAGGGAGTCGATGACCCG
>JAGQSO010000029.1 GCA_020439505.1 Acidimicrobiales bacterium | reverse complement strand
CTGGCGGTCCAGATGGCCGGGGTGCTGGAGTCGGCGGGGCTGGGAGCATTGCCGTTGTTGATCGGTTTCATCCTGGTGATCATCGTGCTGGACGTGATCATCCCCGGCGTGGTGCCCAAGTGGGCCATCTTCGCCCCGGTGTTCATCCCCATCTTCATGCGCCTGGGGGTGGCCCCCCAGACGGTGCTGGCCGCCTACCGAATCGGCGACTCACCCATGAACGTGGTCACCCCGCTCATGGTGTATCTCCCGTTCATCGTCACCGTGGCCCAGCGCTACAAGCGAGACGCCGGCATGGGCACGATCCTGGCCCTGATGCTCCCCTACGTGGTGGCCATAACCGTGGCCTGGATCCTGCTGTTCATAGGCTGGTGGCTGCTCGGTCTCCCCCTCGGCCCCGATTCCCCCGTGGCCCTCTAGGCCCATCGGCGCTCGATCCGCGGAACCAACGGTGATGCAGGTAGATAAGACCGCCGTCGTCCTGGGCGCGCCCGATCCCTAGAGGCCCCGAGGTCCAGGTCAATTCGTGTGTCCGGGTCCTTCGCCACCCCGGAGGGGACTGTGGATTCTTGTGTGTAACCGGTGTGGTCATGGCTAGTTGGTGGCCGCTGTGATGCGGTCGTGGTAGTGGATGGACAAGATGTTCAGGATGTGTTTCCAGCCGTTGATCCGGCCGGTCGGGTTCGTGCGGTTCTTGTGCTTGAGAACGCCGGTCTGATCTGGCCACACTTTGGGGGTAAGTGTCGCCGCGTCGGTGGAGGGCAGGTCAGCTGCCGGTCCTTGACCGAGGGCCGGTACAGGTCTACCGTCTCGGCAACCCAGTTCGCGCTCGCTAGGCCAGAAGGCCTGGCTGGACTTGCGACGCGCCGTCCCCTAGGATCGCCCGTTGCCGTGGAGCAGTGGGTCGAGATCCAGAAATGGTTGATCGGATCAGCGCGCCCCGCCACGGTTGCCCACGCGTGACTGCTTCCAGGAGACCTCCTTGTCCTCCCGCTCAACCATCCGGGACCGCTACTCGTTCGCGAACCTCGACGAGGTCCTGCCCCTTCCCGACCTGATCGCCATCCAGCGAGAGTCGTTCGACTGGTTCCTCGAGCAGGGCCTGGCCGATACGTTCCGTGACATCTCGCCGATCAAGGACTTCACCGAGACCCTTCAGTTGGAGTTGGAGTTCGACCCCAACGACGAGGACCTGCGGCCCACCCCCAAGTTCACGGTCGAGGAGTGCAAAGAGCGCGACATGACCTACTCGGCCCCCATCTTCGTGAGGGCCACGTTCGTCAACAACAACACGGGCGAGATCAAGGAGCAGACGGTCTTCATGGGGGACTTCCCCAAGATGACCGAGAAGGGCACCTTCGTCATCAACGGCACCGAGCGCGTGGTGGTCAGCCAGCTCGTCCGTTCCCCCGGTGTGATCTTCCAGCCTGGTGAGCGCTTCCGCCTCCGGAACCTGGCCAAGCACCAGCTCGTCACCGGCACCATCCACCCCTACCGCGGTGAGTGGATCGAGTTCGACGTGGAGCACAAGCCCGGCAAGGACGTCACCGCTGGCACCCGCGTGGCCCGCAAGCGTCGCCTCGGCATCTTCGTGCTGCTGCGGGCCCTCGGCTACGACGAGGAGAACGCCCCCGGTTTCATCGACGCCTTCGTCCGCCACTTCGACTTCCTCGAAGGGCAGTGGGAGAAAGAGCGCGACACCGCCACCACCCAGGACGAAGCCCTCGTCGAGATCTACAAGCGGGCCCGCCCCGGTGAGCCGCCGTCGGTCGAGTCGGCCAAGGCCTACTTCCGCAACGCCTTCTTCGAGCCCCGTCGCTACGACCTCAGCCGGGTCGGCCGCTACAAGCTGGACCGCAAGCTGGGTCACGAGCTCGACAAGATCGCCGAGCTGTTCCCCATGGTCGAGCT
>JAGQSO010000206.1 GCA_020439505.1 Acidimicrobiales bacterium | reverse complement strand
TGACCGTTGGTGGCGTCCGCTAGCTCGGCCGCAATGGAGCCGCCCCCTCACGGGGGCGGACGGGGTTTGGTGGGGCCGATCGGTCCCGATCCACCGGCCGAGCCGCAATGGAGCCGCCCCCTCACGGGGGCGGACGGTGCTCCCCAAATTCGGGGGCCCTGAGCTGCAGGTTTGCGACCTACAGCGAGCGGTCTTTTCGGATCCTTGGAACTGCTGTCGCGGATCTGGTTGTCAAAGTGCGAAAAAGGGTAGCTGACCTCGGGGCGAGCGGTGCCCGAGGTCGGGCCAGCCACCGGAGCGCTCGCATCATTACACGATGGTGGCACCCCTGTGGGGGAGCTGGACAGATTGTCCCATGAACTCGATGGTTGCACTGGTCGTCCGGCTCGGCTCCCCCAGATCGATGAAGACAACGCTGTCATAGAAATGGTTGATCACGTCACGCAACGCCACCATGAGGCCGAACTTCTCGATGGGCGTCAAGTCGCAGAGGTAGACCGAGTACTGCAGCATCGCCCCATAACAGCGAACGACATCGTGGACGGCGCGAAGACGGCGATCGTCTCGAATGTCGTAGGCGACCAACCACCGTCGGCGGGCCGTCATCTCGTAGTAACCGGCGTGTACTCGGGGACCTCGCCCAACAGGTGAGCAGCGAGCAGTCGCGCCTGGACCTCCAGGGTGCGGCGGTAGCTCACCTTGTACCCGAAGACCGGATGGGTCAGCTCGGCCGCCATCCGGCGCTCATAGGCGCCGAGAACCGTCTTCCGGCCCGATTGGGTCAGCGATACTCCTCCGGCTCGGACCAGGAAATCTCCTTCCGACACCTCCCCGTTGTTGATCAGGTTGATCGCCACCGACTCGGCCACCAACGGACGGAACTCCTCTGCCAGATCCAACGCCAACGCTGGTCGACCGAAACGTGGCCGGTGATAGAAGCCCTGATAGGGGTCGAAGCCAACCGTCAGCACCGTAACGGTCAGTTCCTTGACCAGCAGCCCGTAGAGGTAACCGAGCAGACAGTTCACGGGGTCCGGCGGTGGCCGGCGTCGCCGTCCCTCAAATGTGAACGGGCCGCCGGGGAGCCGCTTGCCTGCGCTCAACATTGCCTGGAACGACCCGAAATAGATGCGGGCTGCTGCCCCCTCGATCCCCAACAAGGTGGGCGCTGAGGATGCCGTGGATGCCTGGCTGGCTAGCTGTGCCAGCTGGGCAACGGCCCGATCGTTGGGTTCCTTGGTGTTGCGCCGCAGCAGGGTGCGGCTGTTGCGGATCTTGCCCCACACCGCTTGACGGGCGATCTCCAGGCCGCCTTGGGCCGCGACGACGACCTGACGACGGCGCAACTCGACGTTACGGGCGGGCAGACCGGAACCGAGACCGCTGAACCACCCACCGTAGGAGAACCAACAGACCGGGATGTCCCGCGCGAACAGTTCACGTATGAGTTGAGCGCTGAGCTGGATGTTCCCGTACATGCATACCTGAGAGACATCGAGCAGGCGGACCGACGCCAACTTCTCGCCCTTCTTGGTGATCTCGATCCGGCCCTTGTCCTTCCCTATCCAAGCTCCCTGTTCGGTCACATAAAGCGGCTTTGGGGCGTCGTCTCGGGGTATGAGCCGCCGCGGTGGAGTTGTCTGTCGGTCGCTCAGGGTGTTCACCTCATCGGGGAGGCAGATGCCCACCAGAGAGCACCGGGGACACTTTCGGCTGTCCACCAGAGGTGGGGGAGGCACCGAGGAGCCAGCCACCTCCCTCATCCCGGAGAGCTGGTCGAGGGTCATGGAGATGAGCTCATCGTCGACCACCACGTCAACGCGCTCCCGGGTCTCAGCAAACCAAAGCACGGCGCGGTCACAGCGGTAACCGTGCTCGCGTAGCAGTAGGGCCTGCACGCCAAGCTGCACGAGGTCGGTGTCCCATGCGCGTCGCGGCAGATCGGGTGAGGAGCCCTTCTTGGTCTCCACCGGAACGACCGAACCATCCGGCTCACCCCGGAGCAGGTCGATCCGGGCAACCAGGCCCAACCCGACCGAGGACAACTTCACCGAACGGGCGACGGCGACCTCACCCTCCCCGGGCAAAGGAACTCGACCTGCCGTCTCATCGACCGCCCGATGGACCCACCGCCCCTCGACGGTGTCGGCGTTGTCAGCGAACTGAACGTTCACCCACTCGAGGTAGAAGAGACGCGGACAGTAGGTGAAGGCGTTGACCATACGAGCGGGCAGGAGCTCCGGGACTTCGGTCTCGGGCTCCACGCCGAGCTCACCGGCTCAGATCTCGGACCGGCATGAAGAGGCCGAGGCCGAAATGACTCAGCGCTCCGAGCGCCACCGGACCAGCGACCGGTTGGCCGAAACGAAGCCTCACACCACGGGCACGCCTCGTATCCGACATTCGCTCCCGTGACGGTCGATGCGTCCTGAACCGATGCCACTGGCTCGACCTATCGTCGCCCGACGGGAGGACCTCGACGTCAGCAGCGGGCAGTCCACGCCAACTCAACTCGGCCAGAACCGAGGCCACCACGTGCTCCTCGAAACCAACCCGTCGAGGGTGCCGAGACGGGGCAAACGGCGTGTAGGACTCCCACATCCGGGCGGGGCCGACCAGTTCGGGGATGATCTCACTCGCCGATCCCCACCCCTCGAGACCGAGGCGACTGTGATGGACATCGCTGATCCCAGACCGGTACAAGGCCGAGATAGAGGTGATCGCATCGAGGATCTCCTCATCGAAACCGTCGGGCGCCCACGCCACGACCGTTGACAGCAAGGGATCACCGCGCTCGCCAAAGGCCAGCCAATGAACGTGGCCGTGCTGGTCCAAGCCCTTTCCACCATCGCCTGCCTTGCCGCTCAGCACTGGCGGCGCGGGTCGGCGCTCTGCGCCACCATAAGCACCCAGTGCGGCGTTCCGGAGGGTATCCGCCCAGGCCACAGCCGAGTGCAGCGACGGTCGGGCCGATGTCGCCAAGGACCATCTGACCACCTCTACTGAGCGGAGCGGGGCAACCGACCGTCTCGCCGCGGCGACCGGGCCAGCACTCGGACGGTGGTAGCGGATCCGGCCGGTTCCCGGAGGCTCGCGACGCTTCAGAACGCCGCGGAGGTTGGCCGTCGTGACCGTGAGGCTCTCCTCGTCAAGAGGTCTCAGAGGGGTGAGGAGGTCGACGCAGTCGGGATCGTCACTTTCGGTTGACAACGGGATGAGCTGCTCACCGGCGTTGGTCACGTCACCCGCGGATCGGATATGGACATCGCAGACCGACTCCGCTCGACCGAGATAGGAGAGATTCTCGGCCAACAGCGTCAGGGCATCGACCTGTTCGGTGGAGAGATCGGCCGGCCAACTGATCACCAACTCCGACTGCGGATCCAAGGCGACAAACGCGTCCAGGACCTTGGTGGTATCAGTCTCGACACCTTCCTTGTGCTTGGGTCCTGGCAGGTAATGCCGGGTGTGGGCCACCGCATGATGCGGGACGTGATAACTCGGCGCCTCGGCGAGCACGTCCAAGAGCCCCAGTACCGTCTCGGCCTCCAACTCAGGGACACGATTTCTCCATGTCGCGTAGAGCGCCCGAGCCAGGCGCCACGGAGACGGTGGCCACTCCACCGCTCCCTCGTTGGCGTTGCGCCCCCAAGGGGTAGCCGCATAGCGGCCGAAGGGGAATGTGATGACCAGTTCAGTTGCCATCGCGTGCCTCCTGGGATGTTCGCCTAGATCGGGCCGTTTGCCGGGCTCAGCGCTTGCGAGGAGCCCACAGCACCTCGATCGGTTCGCCGGTGCCGATCAGGCCGGAGCAGGCCGAGATGCCGTCACGCACTTCGGAGGTGAGCTCCTCGAGTGTTGCGAGCCTCTCGCCGCTGCGCTCATCCACGAACTCAGCGCTGAGCGCCTCCAGGTCACAAGCCGTCCTCAACCGCATGGGGGAATCCAGCAGCGAACGGATCTCCCACCGGGCGATGGCATCGAGGAGGTTCGTTGCCGCATCGGAAAGGCCATAGGAGCGGATCTGCGCCCGGTCGACCGTGAAGGAGGCGGTGATCCTACGAGCGGTCCACTCGGTGCGGTGGAAGGGGATGGTCCCGAAGCCCTCCGAGCTGCCTCCCGTCTCTCCGATCGAGTGGCGAACGTGGTCACGCTTGACACCCCCGAGCTCGGCGGCCCGCACATCGATGGCATCGATGGCCGCCGAAACGGCACGGGCGATCTTGGGTTGTCCCGGCCAGACCCTGGCCGACTCGGCGAAGAACACCCCGTGCAGCAGGCAGAACGGATCGAGCCGGAACACGGCTTCGGCAATCTCGCGGGAGGCGAGGGGCTTGTCCTCAGAGAGCCCAAGGCGATCCTTGATCACCTCTTTCATGTCCTTGCCGTCGAGGGTGGCGTCCTTGATGAAGGCAGACGCCAGGCGGTGGGCTTCGGTCCGGCTGGAGGTCACGTAACTGCCGTCGTCGCGAAGCACCCGGACATAGGGGAGCCCGTCAAACAGCGCGACTGGTCGATCCTCGAGGTCATCCCACGCGGTCCCTTCCAGCCTGTTCGCCATCGACTGAGGGGACTCGACCACCAGGCAGCTCACCCAGTCGCCGCTGGACTCGTCATAGCGATCGAATCGGGCCGCTCCAAGGTCGGGGAAGCCGGTCGGCTGGAAGCGGTCGCCAGCCAGCGGTTCGAGGTCTGCTTTGAACAGCAGGCGCCGGGTCTGAGTCATGTCGTCGTCTCCTGGGAGTGATTGTCAGAGGTTGTTTGGTCTTGGGGTTGGCCTGTCGTGAAGGAGTCACCAGGACAAGTGGCGCTGAGAAGGCGCACCGTGTCCGCTCGGCTGATCCGACAAAGCGCGGCCAGAGCCAGTACGGGTCCCGATTCGGTGGGGCTGGCACGAACTCGGTCGGGTGCAGGGTTGAGGCCCAACATCTGGAGCCGCGCCAGCGCCTCATCCAAGACTGAATCGACCTGTTCTCTTCGATCCGACGCGAGGCGTTGCGCCCAGCCTCGCTGAGCACGCAAGCCGATCTCGACCGTCCCGTCTGCGGTACGGACCTTCAGCGGCGCGGAACCCTCGGGCACGACCTGGAAGAAGGGAAGCAGCACGCTCATCGGCGGCTTGACTCTCCTAGCACCACCGACCGGTCGGCTCAGTCGTACCGATTGTTCGTCGCCCCGTCGTGTCCAATCGAGCATCAGGAGCCCAGGGAGAAGGCGCCCGAGTTTGTCGATGTCGATCCTGTCCTCCATCAAGGCGAGGAGATCTTCGAGATCAGCGAACAGCCCAAGCTCGAATCCAAGCGACAGGCCTACGCCACCTTGATCTCGGCGCCGTCTGCGTTCGGCGTCGATCGCTCGGACCACCAGCGCATCGGCCAACAGCTGGTCGACGCGCCTGCGACCGAGACCATCCACACGGGGTCCGGCGACCGCCCACTGGTTGTAGCCCGAGTCGGCCAAACAAACCGGTCGCAACAAGAGTGCAAGGCTTGATCCTGTCTGGAAGGCCGGATCAGCGGCACCAGGTCCGGCACGATCTCGACCCGAGGCCAGCGCCGAGGCCAGTCGGAACTCCGGCGTCCCATCGTCCAACAGCCGGAGCCAGTCCGCCGCTGGCAGCCGCGTGCCCCGCGTTGCCCCAACCGGTTTGCAGTCTCGGACGTGACGCTGTGAGCGCCCGATCGTGTTCTCCAGGTCGGCTACCGCGGCCAGCACCGCCTGAAACGCCGCTGGTGCCACAGACTCCTGACCACTGGCCGCCCTGAACTCCGCAGCCTCAAGGCGCCGACGGGCCGATGCCGCGGCAGCCGGGAGCTCCCGCGGCAGGCTTTCCAGCCAAGTGTCCACCGACCCGAACACGTTCACCTCGGGTCGTCCGCCGACCTTCACCGCTCCCAATGGAACGGCGAGAAAGCTGAGCCCATTTCTTTGGACCAGGCCGTGCCGAACGAATCGATCAATACCCCGATCGACACCGAGAGTGGCAACGGCCTTGGCGAAGTCGGTACCGCTGGATGCCGACCTTCCCCTCCAGTCCGCCCGACCCTCTCCGATCAGACGGGCTACCTCTTCCGCCGACGCCGGACGGACCCACACCGGGGCCCACAGCTCCCCACGAGAGTCCTCACCTTCGGCTGAGCTCGAATGGCCTACGGGAGATCCGTCGACACAAAAGGGCATCGCGGCTCGGAGCCCACGTTCAGATCCCATGCGGCGAGCAACGCTGCTGGCAAAGACCAAGCTGCCCTCCAGCAACAGGATGAAATCCCACGGATTGGCCAGGTTCGACTTCTTTGCCAGGGTGGAGCCGGATTCAGACTCGCCAGCGCTGGGGTCGTACTGGCCTACCGACGCATCGATCAGCGGACCGGAATCGGAACCGAAGATGGCGCCCCTCAATAGAACTGCAGGATCGGCAGCGGACTTGGAGCGTTTGGCCAGAAACAGCTCGGCCAGCCGCTGCATGAAGTTGTTGGAGAAGTCGAGACGACCGTCGTTCCCACCGGTTCCGAACAGGCCCGGAAACACCAGCCGGTCGGAGGCCAGAACCACCGACGCATCGATCCAGTCCAGTGCTGCATCCGGGAGAGCACCGCGGCACAGCATCACTTGCTGCTGCTTCTGCTCCTTACTGCCCATCTCCCACGACGGGGCAGCCATCAGTGACCGAACAGCTTCGACCGCAGCGCGATAGTTGGCGAATCGAGGGTCGTCGGTTGTTTCTATCGAGCCCAATCCGGGCTTGATCTTCTTGCCGTCGGCATCCGGGGTCGGCGCGTCGAAACCACTCCCTCCGTTCCACGGCGATACCAGCGGTGTGGGTGAGTACGACTTCACGAAGAACTCGACCAGACCGTCAGCATCCAACACCGAATCAAGGTGGAAGGTGTCGCCCCGCCAGAACGCCCGAGCAGCGGGGTCGACCTGACTCGAAACCAAACGCAGCACACCGTGAGCCTTCAAGTAGCCGGCGATCGGCTCCACACGGCATCCGTCCAGACGAATCGTGGTCACGGCAGGACCTCCAGCGCGGACTCATCGGCTCGAGCAGAAGCACGCCAGTCGGCCATCCGTACGATCGACTCGAGGTATCCGAGGCGAAACGGACCCAGGTCGTCACGATCCCGGAGGGGCAACATGCGCTGTGACCAAGACGGCGCACCATCCTCGCCTGACCCGAGGGCCATCGACGACAAGCTGATCTCGATCTCCGGCAATACCCCACCAGGAATCTCCGTCGGCGGTAGACAATCCCCGTCAACCACGCCCAAGGCAACCACGCGACCTTCGTCGCCATCGGGTAGCACCTCACCGGGGATGGGCCTGAACCCAAGGCGTATACGGCCGTGATGGGCCGCCACTAGGTAGACGATCAGGTCCTGCTCGTCCTCACCCTCGATTGCGACACAGCCGTCACCGAGCAGCGCCAACGCCGAGGCCAACTCATGACGGAAATGCCGTCTCGAATGGCGAGAGGTCTTGGAACCAGCGGACTTCGCCCACGGCGGGCCGGCCGCGCTGGCCGCCGCGCCTTCATCTTCTGTCCCGATCGAGCCGGCAAGGGTCTCCTGGAATACCGAGTGGGCTTTACCGAGATCATGAAGCCGCCCGGCAACCACCACCGAGCGACGCTGAGCAGCGGTGAGCCCGGGAGGTGCCAACTCCCGGTCCAAGAGAGCTGCCTCCGATTCAACGTCGCCCAGGTGCTGAAGGAGGCTCAGCCAGCGGCCTCGGCGGAAGGTCACCGGATCCGCCCCCACGCTGTTGTCAGCGTCGAGTCCCGCGCTCTGCACCAGATCATCGCCGATCGGCTCCACCGCCGCCTTTGACGACGGGTCCCAACCCCGCTCGGGGTCATAGCCCCCGTCTCTCGCATCGATGATCACCACTTGACCCGGTCGCAGGTCCTGGGCGCGGCAGCGCACCCATGCGCCCGCGACATGGTCGAACCGCCACGACCTCCGGCCGAGGATCGCCTTTGCGTCACTGATAGGTACCGGACACGAAGCCAGGCGACTGGGCAGCCGGTGACCCGGGGCCGGACCTTCATCGCCGAGGTCCTCCCACGAAACGGTCAACTCTCGGTCCTCGGCATCGCGGATGAACCGGGAAACATCGATGTCGGCTCCGCTCAGGTCAGGCAGAGTGTCGAAGAGATCCAACAGGTCACGACGGCGCAAGGTCGCGTACACGGCCCGCTTTGACCGGGGACCACCGCTGACCATCTGTTCGGTCGTAAGCACCCGACCATCGATCCGCTTGAGCTCGACCTGGGACCGAATAATCTCATCATCCTCATAAGGTGCCGCACTGGGAGGCGCGGCCCAGAGAAGCAAAGGGTCGGCGCTCGTTCCATCTCGATTGCAGCGCCCGGCCCGCTGCACAACCGAGGACCACGGTGCTGCCTCGGTGAAAAGAACATCCGATGTGATATCCACCCCCGCCTCGAGAACCTGGGTGGTGACGACGATCACCCCCGGGCCAGCCGGGTCCACATCGGCGATGGCCCGAGCTAGATGGGCTTGACGGTCCTGGTGACGGAAACGGGAATGAACCAAGACGATCTCGGCGTCTACTTCACCGGCCCTTGCCCGCTTGTCCAGCTCTGCCTTGGCTTCGGTTGCCCGCCGAACCGTGTTGAACACCGCGATCGTTCGGGTCCCGGCCTGATGGGCACCCGCTATCGCATTCGAAACGTCTGAAACGTAGGAGTCCTTCGATTCAGTCGCGACTCGTGAGACACAACGAGCGGCGTTCAACCGGGTCGACAGGTGGCCCTCGCGATCACCCGACTCCAAGCCGAGACGGCACTCGATCTGGGGAAGGTCAACGGTCTTCATGGCATCCTCAGACACCGTCGCCGACATCCACGTCGACGTGCATCCAACGGCGGTGCCCAACGCTCGGCGGAGACCCTCCAACTGACGAGATGTCGTCAGGCCAGGTCCCATGAGCTGAACCTCATCGAAGATCCATGCGCAGTCGTTGTTCAACAGCCCGAAGTCGATCGGCCACGACCAGCGACTCGTCCCATAGCGGCGATTCAACGCACCCGAGAGTGCCATGTCCTGGGTGGCGATCAAGATGGCATCGCCTTCTGGAGACAGCCGCCAAGCACCGGACTGTGCGCCCTCACCACCCATGAGGATTGCAGTGTGGACCTCAGAAGCCAGCCCGAGTGACTCCAACCATTCCCTCACCGACGCTGCAACCTGTTCGACGAGAACCCGTTGTGGGAGCACGTAGACCAGACGCCTCGGAGTTGCGGCACGAACGCTGGGGTCGGGGTCGTAGCGACGACGCCAGAGCCACGCCAAGACAACCGCCATCGTCTTGCCGCACCCCGTCGGCACCTCGAGCAGTTCGGGCAAGCCCTCGTCGGCCAACCTCCGCTGGTAGTCGTAGGGCACCAACGTCGAGGTACCCGAAACCGGGGCACCCCGGCCCGAGGTCGCGACAGCAACCAAGTGGTCGAAGGTCTCGATCGTCGTCACAATTCCCCTTGTACTGCCACGGTGTGACCGCGGCTCATGCCTCGCTCACCCAAGTCCGAGACGGCTACCTCGCAACCGACTCGGACTGTGATCTCACCATCTCCTGGCGCGCGTTTCTGAGAAAGCAACGCGCCCTCGGTTCCGTCCTCCACCTCGACCTCCCAGCTCAGACCGCGTCGCCGAGGTAGGAGGCGGTGAGGCGGGCTACGTCCAGCTCGGAGCGGGGGCCGTCCCAGGTGACCCGGCCCAGCTCCATGAGCACGACCCGGTCGGCCAGTTCCAGGCCGGCGGCGGCCTGCTCCTCCACCAGGACTACGGCGGTGCCGAGTTGGCGGAGTTCGGCCAGGGCTTCTACCACGGTTCGGGTGGCCATCGGGGCCAAGCCGAGGGTCGGCTCGTCGGCCACGAACACCGGAGGCGGGTCGGCCAGGGCCACGGCCAGGGCCAGCTGCTGCTGCTCGCCCCCCGACATGAGGCCGGCCTCCTGGTCGGCCCGTTCCCCCAGGATCGGGAACCGTTCCTTGGCAGCGGCCCGGGCCTCGGGGGTGCGCAGGCGGATGGCCAGGTTGTCGTCCACGCTGAGGCCAGGGAAGATGCCGCGGGCCTCGGGAGCCAGGATCAGGCCCTGTCGGGCCCGCAGGTGGGTGGGCTGGTCGGTCACGTCGACGCCGCCCAGCAGGACCTGCCCGGCGGTGGCGTCGACCAGGCCGGCCGCCACCGAGCACAGCGTCGACTTGCCCGCTCCGTTGGCCCCGAGCACCGCGACCACCTCGCCCGGAGCCACCGCCACCGACACGTCGTGGAGCACCCGGACCTCCCCATATCCGGCGGTGATGGAACGCAGGTCCAACGCCAGATCCGCCCTGTCGCCTACCGCTCCCGGGCCCGGCGGCGAAGCGACGACCGTGGGCTCGGCACCCTCCGGCCCGGCAACCCCTGCCGCAGTGGCGACAGCGCCAACACCAACCACCGACTCGGTACCACCGGCAGACCCGAGTTCTGCCTCTGCCTCCACCTCCACCTCGACACCGGCCCCGGCACCGACACCGACGGGGTCGTCGCCTTCTTCAGCCCCACGTCGGGCCGCGGCGCGGGCGTCACGGCGAGCCCTGAAGGAATGACCGACCTCGGCCAGGACACCGTCGGGCTGACGGGCCAGTCCGACCGCCCCGAGACCGAACAACATGGCCGCGAACTCCGGAGACCCGACCAGCTCACGCGCCGTGTCGGGCAGCCGGTCCCACGGTGCCCCCCAAGACCCTCCGATCCCGCCCAGAACGGGGGGTAGGGCGGCGTAGACCAGGCCCGCCACCACCGCCCCACCGGGGCGTCGGATGCCGAAGGTCACCGCCACCGCCAACCAAACCATGCCCAGCATCGGCGGAGCGCTGGTGTTGGTGATGGGGCTGTTGACGAGGGCGAACAGAGAACCGGCGAAACCGGCCAGCGCGGCCGACACCATGAACACCACCAGCTTGGTCCGAACCGGCGCGATGCCCGACGTTGCCGCCGCGGCCGGCGACGAGCGCAGGGCCAGCACCGCCCGGCCGGTGGCCGACCGCTGGAGGTTGCCAACCAGCCCCACAACCAGCACCACCAGCACCACCAGCACCACCATCAGGGTGTGGGCGTCGGCGAGGTCGACGGGCCCGTAGGCGGGACGGGGGATCGACCAGCCCGCCGAGCCGTTGCGCACCCCCTCCAGCTGGAACACCAGCCGGTCACCCACGAAGGCCAGCGCCAAGGTGGCCAGGGCCAGGGCCAGGCCACCCAATCGCAGCGACGGGAGCGCCACCAACACGCCGACCAGGCCGGTCACGACCACCGCGATGATCGTGGCCACCCAAAACGTCATGCGGCCGTTGTTCATGAGGATCGGTACCGTGGACGGCCACTGGTGGTTCACCAACCATCCGGCGGTGAAACCGCCCACGGTCACGAAGGTGGCCTGGGCGAGGTTGATCATCCCCCCGAACCCGGTGACCACCACGAAGGACAAGAACACGAGGCCCAGCACCAGACCCCGGTTCACGACCCCGGCCCAGTACGCGTCGGCCACCCAGAACCCGTAGGCGCCGAGTCCCAGGGTGGCCAGCGCCCAGGGAACCCGACGACGCCACGGACCGAGGTCGCTGCGAGGGTCGAGGACCGGCGACTCCTCGGCCACGGTTCCCGCCTCCCGGCCCCGGGTGGGTACGAAGAACATGAGGACGAACAGCAACATGAACGGGACCGAGCTGCGGAACCCCGACACGTCGGCCAGGAATTGGGGGGCGTAGCCGTACACCAGGTTCTGTATGACCCCGAGGCCGATACCCGCCGCGAAGGCCACCGGAACCGAACGCAGACGGGCGGCCACCGCCGCGGTGAACGACGTGAACACGATCATGTGGAACGTGATCGGGCTCAGATCGAACATCGGCGCGATCAGCACCCCGGCCAGGCCGGCCAGGCCACAGCTCAGGGACCAGACGATGCGCGACGAACGGTCGGTGTCGATTCCCCGCAGACGGGCCAGCACCCGGCGGTCCACCCCGGCCCTGGTCTCCAGGCCGAGCCGGGTCCGCTTCATCAGGTACCAGAGACCAGCGGCGGAAGCCGCGGCCGCTACCACCACAGCCAGCTGATCCGAGTTCACCGCGACACCGGGGGTGAGGCTGAAGCTGCGGGCCGGCACCGGCCCCAACCCCGGTGGGCTGGTTCCCGCCTGACCCGACGCGTCGGGGAGTTCGGTGCCCGCCACGCCGTTCACCAAAGCGATCAGCAGGAGGCAGGCGGACGGCAACGCGATCAGAACCCCGATTCCGCCGACCAACCGGGCGGCTTCGGGGGCCGAGGCCAGCTTGCGGAACAGCGCGGCGTCGAGCATCCACCCCAGGAGGGGGGCGATGACCAGGATCGAGACAAGGCCAGCCACCGCGATGGGCAGGCCCAGGCCCCCGGCCTGGCGGGGTTGGTTGAGCACGTGGAACGACAGGGCGGTGGCAAAGGCCACCGCCCCGTGGCCCAGGTTGAAGATGCCCGATGCCTGGTAGGTGAGCACCAGCCCGGAGGCCATGATGGCGTAGAGGCCACCGGCCACCGCACCGGCCACCATCAGGCTGAGGAACTCGGTCAAGGTTCGGGTGTCACTTCACCTCGATGGTGTCGCCACAGGTGAGCGGCACCACCGGAACAAACTCGTTGCCCTTGACCTCCACCAAGGCGGCACAAGGAACCGGCTCGTCGTGCTTGGCCGGCCAGGTCGACGGTCCGACCACCCCTTCGACCTCGAAGCTGAAGTCGCCGCCGTTGAGGGTGGCGAGGAACTTCTCGACCGTCAGATCCTCACCGGTCTCCTCCAGCGCCTTGATGAACATGTCGGTGACCCAGTACCCCGCCGACACGGCCAGGT
>JAGQSO010000205.1 GCA_020439505.1 Acidimicrobiales bacterium | reverse complement strand
TCGGGCATCGGCAGTCTCCAGACCGCCTCCCCCACCCCCGACGCTGCGTCGGCAACCCGTCGGGCGAACTCGTCGTGGTTCGACATGAGGCCGGCGGTCCTGTCACCCAGCGCCACCATGCAGGCGCCGGTGAGCGTGGCGACGTCGATGATCGCGTCGGGGGCTTCCTCCACCGCCAACGCCAGGGCGTCGGCCAGGATCAGGCGGCCCTCGGCATCGGTGTTGAGGACCTCGACCGTCTTGCCGTTGCGGGTCTTCAACACGTCCCCGACCCGGGTGGCATCGGGACCGAGCATGTTGTCGGTGAGGGGTATGAACGCCGTGACCGCCAGCCGCGGCGCCAAGACCGGCACCAGGAGCATGGCCGCCAGGACCGCGGCGGCACCGGCCATGTCGGTCTTCATCCATTCCATTCCCGCCGAGGTCTTTATCGACAGACCCCCGGCGTCGAAGGTGACGCCCTTGCCGACCAGGGCCACATGGCCTCGGGCCCGCTCGGGTTTGTGGATCAACTTCACCATCCGGGGTTCCTGGGCCGAACCCCGGTTGACCCCCAACAGGCCGCCCAAGCCGGCGCCGACGACGGCCTTCTTGTTCCACACCTCACAGGTCAGACCGAATGCTTTGGCCTGTTTCTCGGCTTCGGCGGCGAAGGCCGCCGGGGTCAGATCCCCTCCTGGGGTGTTGACCAGATCGCGGGCCACCGCCACTGCGCCGGCCTTGAGTTCACCAGCCCCTATGGCGTTGACCAGTTTGCGTCCGCCGGCTCCGACGACGGTGGCCCTGGCCAGGCGTGCCTCGTCGGGTCGGTCCTTGTACCGGGAGAAGGCGTAGCTGCCGAGGGCCAGCCCTTCGACCAACGCCTCCGCCGCGCTGGGCCGGCTGGGCGGGTCGAGGGGGCCGAGTACGTCCACCACCACGTGGGCGACCCCTCGGGCCCCCTTCGCCACCGCCGCGCCCACCCGACGGAAGTCCGTCGTAGCGGGGTTCGCACCAACTCCGACCAGGAGACGGTGGCCGTCGGCGGTGAGCGCGACGACGCTCTGGCCGACCTTGGCGGTGAACCCCGCGCCGGCGAGAACGGCTGCGTCGACACCGGGCGCATCGTCGCCGACCGCTCCCACCCGCACGCCGATCGCCACCAGAACCGGGACGACGCCGTCGTCGGTCGAGGCGGTGGACTGATCGACTGCGGCCACCGACGGGGCGTGATCGAACTCGATGGTCAATGGCATGGATTCACTCCCGAGTTTGGGTCCGGCTGGCCAACGACGTTCCCTCCGCCCAGCGGGCGAGGGTCCACAACAGATCGGACAGGCGGTTCAGATAGGGGCCGACCTGGGAACCCTCGACCGTCGCTCCCACGGCCCGCCGCTCCGCTCGCCGCACGACGGTGCGACCGACGTCGAGCAAGGCCGCCAGGCGGCTCTCCCCCGGCACGACGAACTCGGTCGGAGGGTCGAATCGGGCCGAGTAGTCATCGATGGTCGCCTCGAGTCGGGCGACCATGTCGGGCGTGACCAGCGATGCCCCCGCCACCAGCTTGTGACGGTTGGAGACGTCGGTGGCCAACTCCGCCATCAACACCCACAGATCGCGTTCCAGATCGACGAGCAACGAAGCGAGCTCGGACGACCGATCGCATTCGGCCCGGGCCAAGCCGAGGAAGGCCTGGGCTTCATCCACGGTCCCGTAGGCCTCGGGGGCATCGGAATCCTTGGAAACCCGGCCACCGCCGTAGAGCCCGGTGGTTCCGTCGTCGCCCTTTCGGGTGTACACCTTCATCGGCGGCGAGCCTAACGACGCGACGGCTGATCCGACGCCGAAGGGTCCCCGCGAGTCGTCCCGGGGTCGGGCCGGTAGCCTCTCGGCCGTGGCAACGGATTTTCTCAACCTTCTGGCCGAAAAAGTCGTGGTGTACGACGGAGCGACGGGTACCTGGCTCCAGACCCAGAACCTGACCGCCGACGACTACGGCGGAGAGGCACTGGAAGGGTGCACCGACTACCTGGGCGTCACCCGACCCGACGTGATCCGAGCCCTCCACAGCGCCTACTTCGAGGTCGGGGCCGACGTGGTGGAGACCAACACCTTCGGAGCGTTCGGCGTGCCGCTGGGCGAGTACGACCTGACCGACCGGTCCCATGAGATCGCCAAGGCCAACGCGCTGCTGGCCCGCGAGGTCGCCGACAGCTACTCCACTCCCGACCACCCCCGCTTCGTCGCCGGATCGCTCGGCCCCGGAACCAAGGCCCCCAGCCTGGGCCAGGTCCGCTTCACCGAACTGCGCGACCACTACCAGGTGGCGGCCGAGGCCCTCCTCGAGGGTGGGGTGGACCTGTTCATCCTCGAGACCCACTTCGATCTCCTGGCCCTCAAGGCCTCGGTCATCGCGGCCCGCCGCGCCATGGCCAAGGTCGGCCGCCAGGTGCCGATCCAGGCCCAGGTCACCATGGAGCTCACCGGTCGCATGCTGGTTGGTACCGAGATCGCCGCGGCCCTGTCCGCCATCGACCCCCTCGGAGTCGACGTCATCGGGCTGAACTGCGCCACCGGCCCGGCCGAGATGGGTGAGCACGTCCGGCACCTTTCCCACCACGCCCGCATGCCCATATCGGTGCTGCCCAACGCCGGACTGCCGTCGGTGGTCGACGGGAAGATGCACTACGACCTGACCGCCGAGGAGCTGCGCGATCACCAACGCCGCTTCGTCGAAGAGCTGGGGGTCCAGGTCATCGGGGGGTGCTGTGGAACGACCCCTGAGTACATCGCCCTGTTGGCCGAGATGGCACCCAGCCTGACGCCGGCGCCCAGGACCCCGGTCCACGAACCCTCGGTCACCTCGATCTACTCCCCCGTCGCCCTCCACCAGGACACCTCGTTCCTGATGATCGGCGAGCGCACCAACGCCAACGGCTCGAAGAAGTTCCGCGAGGCGATGCTCGAGGGCGACTTCGACACCTGCACCGCCATGGCCACCCAGCAGGTGAAGGAGGGCGCCCACGTCCTCGACGTCTGCGTCGACTACGTGGGTCGCGACGGCACCGCCGACATGGACGAGATCGCCAAGCGATTCGCCACCCAGGCCAACGCTCCGCTGGTCCTCGACTCGACCGAGCCCGAGGTGATCGAGGCCGGGCTCCAGTGGGTGGGAGGCCGGTCGATCCTCAACTCGGCCAACCTCGAGGACGGCTTCGCCGAAGGCTCACGCCTGGACCGCGTGTTCAAGCTGGCCAAGGAGTACGGCGCCGCGGTGATCTGCCTGTGCATCGACGAGGAAGGCCAAGCCCGCGACGTCGAGTGGAAGCTGCGGGTGGCCCACCGCATCGCCGACCTGGCGGTCAACACCTACGGGCTCGAGACCAGCGACCTCATCTTCGACGCCCTCACCTTCCCGCTCTCCACCGGCGACGACGACCTACGGGGTGACGCCATGGCCACCATCGAGGCCATCCGCCGGATCAAGACCGAGATCCCGGGCTGCTTCACCACCCTGGGCGTTTCCAACGTGAGCTTCGGGCTGTCGCCGGCGGCGCGGCACGTGCTCAACAGCGTGTTCATCCACGAATGCGTGGCCGCCGGCATGGACTCCGCCATCGTCCACGCGTCCAAGATCATGCCCCTCAGCCGGATCCCCGACGAGCAGCGTGACGTGGCGATGGACCTCATCTACGACCGACGGGGATCCGCCGGGGCGCTGTCGGATGGTGACGAGTCCTACGATCCGCTCACCCGCCTGCTCGAGATCTTCGCCGACGTCAAGGTCCAGACGGTCGAGAAGGAGGACCGCTCGGGCTGGCCCGTCGGTCAACGTCTCCACCACCGCATCATCGACGGCGACCGGGAGGGCCTCACCGACGACCTCGACCAGGCGATGGCCGAGGGGATCACTCCCCTCGAGATCATCAACGACCATCTTCTCGGCGGCATGAAGGTGGTGGGTGAACTGTTCGGCGCCGGGGAGATGCAGCTTCCCTTTGTGCTCCAGTCAGCCGAGACCATGAAGACCTCGGTCGCCTACCTCGAACCCCACATGGACAAGATCGAAGACGATGCCGGCAAGGGCCGGATCGTGCTGGGAACCGTCAAGGGCGACGTTCACGACATCGGCAAGAACCTCGTCGACATCATCCTCACCAACAACGGCTACGAGGTCCACAACGTCGGCATCAAGGTGTCGATCGCCGAGATGATCGAGAAGGCCCTGGAGGTGGGCGCCCACGCCATCGGAATGAGCGGCCTGCTGGTCAAGAGCACGCTGATCATGCGCGACAACCTGGAGGAGCTGAACGCCCGGGAGCTGTCCGACATCCCGGTGCTGCTGGGCGGAGCCGCCCTCACCCGCACCTACGTGGAGCGGGACCTGCGCGAGGTGTACGAGGGACGGCTGTTCTACGGGAAGGACGCCTTCGAAGGGCTACGGGTGATGGACCGGTTGGGCGAGATCCGCCGCGACCCCGAGGCCGACGATCCTGACTGGGGTCGGGTGCCGTCGGAGTCCAAGGTTCCGTCCCGCCTCCACGACGGCCCGACCGAGGAGGAGTTGGCGGCCCTTCCCGCCCGGTCTCCCGAGGTCGAAACCGACAACCCGGTGTTCACCCCACCGTTCCTGGGCAGCCGCATCGTCAAGGGCCTATCCCTGGACGAGATCGCCGGCTACCTGAACGAGACCACCCTGTTCCGCAACCAGTGGGGATACCGCCCCGAGGACGGCGAGGACGACGCCGCGTTCAAGGAACGGCTCCGTCCCTTGCTGCGCGAGCAGCTCGCCAAGGCCCGCAGCGAGGACCTCCTGGTCCCCCAGGTCGTCTACGGGTTCTGGCCCGCCAACGGCGACGGAACCGACCTGGTGGTTTGGGCCGACGAGTCACGCGACGTCGAGCTCACCCGTTTTCCCTTCCCCCGCTCGACCCGTGACCCCAACCTGTGCATCGCCGACTTCTTCCGCCCCGTGGAGTCCGACGAGGTCGACTACGTGGCGTTCCAGATCGTCACCATGGGCGAGAGGGTGTCAGAGCGGACAAAGGAACTGTTCGAGTCCAACCAGTACAACGACTACCTGATGCTTCACGGGATCGGCGTCGAGATGGCCGAGGCCCTGGCCGAGTTCTGGCACCATCGGATCCGCCAGGAGTGGGGCTTCGTCGACGAGGACGGACCAAGCCTCGCCGGACTGTTCCGCCAGCAGTACCGGGGCGGCCGCTACTCGTGGGGCTACCCGGCCTGTCCGGACCTGACCGACAACGAACGGGTGGCCCACCTGCTCGACGCCGCCCGCATCGGGATCGAGGTCAACGAGGACACCGGGTTCCAGTACCACCCAGAACAGTCGACCAGCGCCATCATCTGCCACCACCCCAAGGCCAAGTACTTCGTGGCCCGCTGATCCCGGCACCGGCGGGCGATCAGAGGTCGTTCACGGCCCCTTGGACCCAACTCTCACCCTTGTCCCTCAGGTGGCGGAGGGCGCTTCGGGAGTCGCGACCGCGGGCGAGGCCGAACGTCTCCTCGTCTACCAGCATCACCCACAGGTAGGTCACCGGGCCGCCCCGTCGCTGTAGACCCCGGAGGTCCGGTGGCGGCACATCGCCATGGGCCGGGGGATGCTCGGTGAGCAGCAGCGCGGCCCGGTCCGACCCGAAGGCCGGGAACGAGCCTGCCGCCCCCCCGACCGTGTGGCCCTCCCCCAGCCATGTGCATCGCCCGAACGGCACCTGGGCCAGCGCGGTCAACAGCTCCATGCCCACCTGGTCGGGCTGGGTCCTGGCGATGGCCAGCTCGATGCGGGCCGCCGAGTCGGGATCGTCGATGTACTCCTCCACGCCGGCCATCCGCTGAGCCGACATACCGGTGGTCGCCGTCACCCAGATGTCGCGGGTACCGACCCGGTGACGGCTGGCGATGACCTCGGGGAACGTCGAGGTCCCCAGCGGCCAGGTGGCGTCGCGGGGGCCGATCGCCTGGTCGAGGTGGGCGAGACCCGTGGAACGGATCTGGCCCCAGGACTGACCGGTGCGCCACGTCCAGAAATCCCGGGACTCGGTGACCTTGGAGGTCAACAGCTCCTCGGCATCGTCGGCTAGCTCCCAGGCGATGGGGGTGTGGCCAACCGCGTAGCGCGAGTACCCGTAGAACCCGTCGCGTCCCGCCCAACCGGGGACCACCGCCACGATCCCCTCGCCGTCGACGAGGGCGACCCCGTCTCCCTCCTCGAACCACACGAACTCCGGGTCGACCAGCGGAGGACATCCCTCGGGATGCGCGGTGCCACCCGCCGCCATCCGGGGCGGAGCGCCCGGGTCCTCCGCGCCATCGGCTGCGGGCGGACCCGACACGGGCCGGTGGTTGGCGACCCACACCGCTGAGCTCGTCTCGTCATACTCCCCGGTGAGGTCTTCCAGGTACAGGTAGATGTCGTCGGAGCCGCGCAGCAGGACCGCACGACGGGTCCCGTAGGGGCTGGTGGACCGCATGAGCAGGTCGGGCATCGGTTCCCATCGGCCGGGGACCCCCAACCGTGAATCGTTTGGCCCATTCCGACCGGTCCGGGCCAAGGGCGGTCACCGGGGCCCCGGGAGCCGCTGGGACAGTGTCGCCGCCGGGGCGAACAGGTCGCCGAACTCGGAGACGCGGGTCAGGACCTGTGCCGCGTCGAAGCTCAGCAGTTCTCCCTCGGCCCCCGCCCGGACCTCGGCCCAGGTGACCGGGGTGGACACCGTCGGTGTGGGCCGGGCCCGCAGGGAGTAGGCGCAGATGGTCGTCTTGTGACGGCTGTTCTGACTCCAGTCGATGAGAACTCGGTCCTGGCGGGCGGCCCGGGCCTGGTTGGTGACCACCAGGTCCGGATGGGCCCGCTCGAGGACCTGGGCGACGGCCAGGGCAAACGATGACGTGTGCTCGTGGGAGTGGGGGGTGTTGAGGGGGAGGTACACCTGCAACCCCTTGGATCCGGAGGTCTTGGCCACGCAGTCCAGGCCGACTCCCGACACGGTGTCACGGATCCACAACGCCACCTCGCAGCACTGGGTGATCGTCGTTCCGGGCCCGGGGTCGAGGTCGAACACCACCATGGTCGGCGACTCGATGTCGGCGGCCCGTGCCATCGGGGTGTGGAGCTCGAGAGCAGCAAGGTTGGCCGCCCAGACCAGGGCCTCGGGCGTGTCGAGCACGCAGTACCCGATGGTTCCGTTGCGGTCACCGGGTCCGGGCGCGGTGCCGACCCACTCAGGACGGTGGGACGGACACCGCTTCTCGAAGAAGCCTTCCGTGTCGACCCCGTTGGGGAACCGCTTGAGGGTGACACCCCGGTCCCCCAGATGGGTGAGCATCACCGGTGCGATCCGCAGGTAGTAGTCGATCACCTCGGCCTTGGTGAACGATGCCTCGGGGTAGAGCACCTTTTCGAGATTGGAGACCGAGAGCTCACGATCTCCGACCTGAACGGTCACCCGGCTGGTTGCCATCGCCCGCGTCTCGACCGGTTCAGGCCGACCGCGACTGTCGGGCCGCCTTGGCGGCGGCGACGCTGGCTTCGAGCGCCGCCATCAGGTCCACCACCTGGTTGTCCTCGACCGACGAGGGGGATTCGATCAGGTCCGCCTGCCCCGCAGACTTGCGCTCGATGAGGTCGAGGACCTTCTGGCGATACGTGTCCTCGAAGGAGGTGGGGTCGAACTCGGCGTCGAGGCTGGCGATGAGCTGGTTCGCCATCGCGACCTCCCGTTCGGACACCTCGGCCGCGGCGACGGCGTCGAGGCCGGGGACCTCGTCGTCAGCGCGGATCTCATCGGCGTAGAGCATGGTGGAGAGCACCAGCTTCCCCCCGTCGGGACGGATGGCGGCCAGGTAGGACTTGCCCCGCATAACGAAACGGGCGATACCGACCTTGTCGGCCTCGGTCATGGCCCGAAGGAGCAGGGCGTAGGGCTTCACGTTCGCCTCGTCGGGAGCGAGGAAGTAGGCGCTGTCGTAGGTGATCGGGTTGATCGCCGCCTGGTCGACGAACTCGACCATGTCGATCGTCCGGCTGGCCTTGGGATCGAGGGCCGCCAACTCCTCGTCGCTGATCATCACGTAACGACCCGACGCCAGCTCATAACCCTTGGCGATGGCCTCCAGCGGAACCTCGGTCCCGTCAGCCTCCGACACCCGCCGCTGACGCACGCGGGCACCGGTCCGGCTGTCGATCTGGTTGAAGCGGACGGTCTTGCGGGACGTGGCGGGGAACAACCGCACCGGGATGCTCACGAGCCCGAAGTTGATCGATCCCTTCCACATGGAGCGCGCCATCCCCCCAGCATCGCACCGCGGGACCCGAAACGCACCGGACCGGTGCTCACCCGAGCACGGCCCTGGCCACCAGGTCCTGCCCGAACGCGGTCAGGATGGCCAGGTACAACAGGCCGGTCGCCGCCATGACCGCCGAATACTGACGTTCCTTCAGCGCCAGGCGTGTCACCACCAGGAGGCCCAATGTCGTCAGCGCGCAGGTGACCCACATCCACCCGAGGATCCCGCCGTAGTCGTCGTCGATGGTCCCGTTCAGGACCGAGATCATGCCGGTCGGGATCAACATGACCGCGACGTGGACCGGCCAGATCCAGGCGGTCCATCGCACGAGTTCGAGCAGCGGGCCGCGGGCCAGGCCGGGCTGGACCAGATACCAATGGCCCAACAACATCGCATCGGTGACCGCTCCCAGGAACGCCGCCCCGACCAGCACGCGGGCCACCGACAGCCAGGCCGGCGACCCGGCCGCGATGCCACCGGCCACCAGGCCCACCACGCCGATCAGGGGAGCGACCAGGTCCAGTACCGGCGGGAACTCGGGGGCGTCGGGGTCGAAACGCTGTTCGTCGCGGTCGATTCCGGTCATGGCCGCGATCCGGGCCGACCTTCGCTCCACCAGCTGGCGCTGACCGGCGACCCCCGCCGAACGTCGTTGCACCGAGACCGCCAGGGCGACCAGCGTCGCCATCACAACCGCCACCGCGGCGATGTCGCGAACCGGAACCGGGCCCAGGACGCGCCCGGTCACCACCGAGCCGACGGCCATGACCGCGTAGACCGACCGCATCATCCAGCCGTATCCCAGACCGACCTCCCGGCGCCGGGTCGTGATCCAGGTGAAGAAAAGGCCCCCGACCGCCCACTGGAGCAGGAAGGTGGCGGCATCGAGGCGGATCATGGTGCTCCGAGGGTATGGATCGGAGGCCCTGGACCGGAAACCAGGCGTCCCGCCGGTGTCCCGAGCGAGAGCTACCGTCAGCGGTCGTGGACGAGAGACCGGCCCCCCACGTGCTGTTCGTTGCGTCATCGGGCGGCCACCTGACCCACCTTCTGCGCCTTCGTCCCTGGTGGGAGCCGATGAAGCGAACCTGGGTCACCTTCGACAAGCCCGATGCCCGCTCCCAGCTGCGGGGCGAAGACGTCCGATGGGCCTTCCACCCCACCACCCGAAACCTGGGGAACCTGGTGCGCAACCTGTTCCTGGCGGTACGCCTCGTCCCCCGGATGCGGCCCGACGTGGTCGTGTCCAGCGGCGCAGGGGTGGCTCTCCCGTTCTTCGTGTTGGCCCGACTGCTGCGGATCCCGACGGTGTACGTCGAGGTCTTCGACCGGATCGACAGCCGGACGCTCACCGGTCGACTGTGCCGACCGCTGTCGACCAAGTTCCTCGTGCAGTGGCCCGAACAGCAGGAGCTCTACCGAGGCTCGACCCTCATCGGACCCCTGCTGTGACCGCGTCGGAATCGTCGACGGGGACCGATGCCCCGCGGGTGGTGGTGAGCGTCGGAACCGATCACCACCGTTTCGACCGACTGATCGACTGGATCGACCGCTGGTGCGATGACCACCCCGACGTGGCGGTGCTGGTGCAACGGGGGACGTCTCGGGCACCTCGCACGGCGCGGTCCTTCGAGATGCTCGACTACGACACCTTGACCGAGGCCATGGCCAGCGCCGATGCCGTGGTGGTCCAGGGGGGACCGGCGGGAATCGCCGATGCCAGGAGCAACGGTCGTCTGCCGATCGTCGTACCTCGGAGACCGGACCTGGGTGAACACGTCGACGGCCACCAGGTCACCTTCACCCGTTGGATGTCACAACGGGGCCAAGTCGCCCTAGCCGAGGACGAGTCAACCCTTTCAGCCCTTCTGGACGAGGCGCTCACCGATCCGAACCGCTTCGCCGTCACCGACCCGACCGGAGCCTCACCGGCGGTCGAGGCTTTCGCGGCCGAGGTGAATCCGTTGATCGGTCGTTAGCGGGGCGTTCGGCCCCTGCCCTCAGTGCGCTGACCTGCGGCGCAGTGCCATCAGGCCGGCACCGCCACCGATCAGCGCCGCACCGATGACCAGCATCTGGACGATGTCGGATCCGGTGACTGGAAGAGGCGACTGATCGGGGGCGGCGGGGGCCGACGGGGTGGACCGGATCGGCTCGATCGGGGGGGCGGTCACCACCACCGCTGGAGCCGGAACCGTGTAGTCAGGGTTCTCCTGGGCCGACACGGCCCGACCTCCCGCCAATAACACCACGGCGAGGATTGCAACGACCGCTGCCTGGGAGATCCGCTTCATAGCCATGGTGTGAGGGTACGACCACGAATCCGAATCGTCAACACGCAGAGTGATGAGAAGGTCAAAATGACTACAGACCGTAATATTTGGTCCGATCATTCCTGCGGTTCCGCATCGGGACCGTCCCCAGCTACTCCCGCGGCCAGGGGAGCGGTCAGGTCGATGGTGCGACGGCGGTCCACGGTGGGTTCACGCCCACCCAGTACGAGCCGGGTGCGAGGGATCCGGGCCGACGGCTCGAGCGTCACCTCCTCGACGCCCCGGCCCAGGTGGGCGGTGACCACCACCTTCGTCGTTCCGCCCGACGCCACGGTCACCTCACCGCCGACCACCACGGTGGGGCCGTCGAGACCGGACAACGTCGGCCGGACACCCTCGATCTCGACGTCGGTGGTCCCGGCGGGGAGGTTCACGACCACGATTCCCCGGTACTCACCGGCGACCATCCCCTCGATGTTCGGGCCCACGACGTAGGTCGGACCGTCGGGTGGAGTGGTGTTGGAGATCTCATAGGTCAGGGTGATGGTCTGGCGGTCGCCGGTTCCCGGTTCGACCTCGACCGTGAGGGTCGTGTCCACGAACGAGTCCGCCTTGTTGGCCCCGCGGTTGACGAGGGCGACCGACAACGACCGGTCGGTCAGGTGTCCGTCCGCCCCCACCCCCGCCCACGCCTCGGCGTGAGAGGGCTCAACCGACCACACCATCAGGTGGCGTCCTTGGACTGCGGTGGTGAGAGCGGTCGCCATCTCGTCCAGCTTCCACCCTCCCGATTCGATCCTCTCGAACACCGCTCGGGCGACGGTACCCAGAGCATCGCGACGTCGGTCACGGGCGTCATGACCGTCTCCGAAACGGCCGTACTGGTTGCGGAGGAGCTCACCTCGAACGCTGTCCACGTCGTAGGTGACCCCATCAACCTCGACCGGACCCACCACTCCCAGCAACGCCCGCAGCGCATCGATGTCGACGGCGATCACCCCGGCGACCGGCCCACCGTCGGGAACGTGTGGCCACATGGCGGTGGCGGGCTCGGCGCTCTGAGGGAAGTCCGCGGTCAAGCCGAGGTTGCGAAAGTCACGTCCCGGATCGAGCCATGGCCAGTTCCTCCGCAGATCCTCACCGACCGCGACCGTGCCGGCCGGGAGGATCAGTTCCTGGGTGGGCCGAACCTCGCCGAGCCGCAGGGTTCCACCCTCGAAGTTGACGACCGCCGCTGACAGGAACATCCCCGAGCCGGCCCGCATCTCTCCGTTGTTGGCACCGAGCAGGAGATAGGGGCTCGGTCCCGCCATGACGTCCCTCAGCGCCTCGGTGGCCCGCTCGGCCCGCTCCAGGGTGGCCAGGGTGTCGTCGCGTTGGCGAGCCACGTCGGTCACGGCATCGGCCAGCGGGGTGATCAGCGCGGAGGGTGATCCCGGATCCACCTCCTTCATGGCCACCCGGGTGTCGGCCATCAGTCGCCCGAGCTCGGTGATGGCCTCCAGGCGGGCGGGGCCGCTGTCCATCGGCTCCTTCGACAGCCGGTCCAATCGGTCGATCCCGCTCTGGGCGACCGCGGTCGCCTTGTCGATGCTCGACACCACCCGGTCGGCGGACCGGAGGTGGCGACCCACGACCGGCACTACCCGTAGCGGCATCAGCACCGGACTACGCAACCGCTTCCTCGCCTGCGCGAAATCCCCCCTGGCATCGACCAGGTGACTCTCGGTGGTGGGATCGAGGAGGGACGCCGGCGTGGCTCCTCGTCGGGCCTCGTCGAGCTCATCCCTACCGTCAGCCAGGCTGTTCCCCGCGCCACGCAACAACCACGCCGCCGCACATATCCACAGTGCCGCCACCGTCCCCGCCACGGTCAGAACCAGACGATGTCGACGAAGGAACGCCATCCGCGAATCGTAGGCCGAAAGGACCTTCCTGTCGCTACACCTAGTGACGAATCACCCTTCGATGACTACGCTAAGTGACAGTGAACGGAAGGGTCGGCACCCACCTCAGCCTCAGATCGGCTGACAAGTCGCTCTCCACCGCGTCATGCCCCCAGGCAGACGCGGCACCCGTTGTGCCCGACCGGGTCCTGGCCGCGTCCCTGCCACCGAAGGTGCGAGAACGACCGCCCTCCGCGGCCAAGGCCCTGCTGGTGGCCGCCGATGCCGGCGCCGTGGTCCTGGCCGGCGCCGCCGCCGCGGTCCTGCTCCAACGGTGGGACACCGAGGCCCACGAGGCCAGCCTGCACCTGTTCTGGGCCACCGTCGCCACGGTTCCGGTGTGGATCGGTCTCTTCTCGGCCCAACGCCTGTACAACACCCGGTTCATCGGTCGACGCATCGACGAGATCCACCGCATCGTCAATGCCAGCCTCCTGGGCACCATGAGCGTGGCCGTGGCGGCCAACGTCGCCAACATCTTGCTGCGCCGATCGGGACTGGTGATCTTGGCCCTGTGTGCCGTCACCTTCGTCAGCCTCGAGCGCGAAGCCGCCCGCCGAGTCTTCAACCAGATGCGGAGCACCGGACGGATGACCCGCGAGGTCATCGTGGCCGGCGCCAACCCTGAAGGCCGTGACATCGCGGCGATGCTTCAGACCGAGAGCTGGCTCGGGTACAAGGTCATCGGCTTCGTCGACGACTCCGGCGCGGCCGCCGAGCCCGTCCCCGGAGTCTCGCTGCTGGGCACGACCGCGGATCTTCCCTCGGTCATCGCCAACCATCCGAGCGCCGGGGTGATCGTGGCCGCCAGCGGAGTGGACAGTGCCGTCACCAACCGAATGGCCCGAGATCTGCTCGACCGCGGCATCCACGTAGAGCTGTCCTCGACGTTGCGCGACATCGCCTCGGAACGGCTGACCGTCCGCCCGCTCGGTCGTTTCCCCATGGTTTACGTGGAACCGATCACCCGAGACGGATGGCGGGCGGGAGCCAAACGGGCATTCGACCTGACGGTGGGGACCCTGTCGCTGATCGTCGCCGCGCCGATCCTGCTGGTGGCGGCGATCGCCATCAAGCTCGATTCCCGGGGCCCGGTTCTGTTCCGCCAGACCAGGGTCGGTCAGAACTCCAAGCCGTTCAACGTGTTGAAGCTCCGCTCGATGGTCACCGACGCCGAAGCTCAGCTCGTCGACTTGATCGACCTGAACGAAGCCGACGGACCGCTGTTCAAGATGGCCGAGGATCCGCGGATCACCCGGGTTGGTCGTCTCATCCGGGCAACGTCCATCGATGAGCTGCCCCAGCTGTGGAACGTGGTCCGGGGAGACATGAGCCTCGTCGGCCCGAGGCCGGCGCTACCCCACGAGACCGAGGAGTGGGATTCCCTCCTGGCCCAGCGGCTGAGGGTGAAGCCGGGCATCACCGGCATGTGGCAGGTGAACGGCCGAAGCGACACGTCCTTCGAGGACTACACGCGCCTCGACCTCTACTACGTCGACAACTGGACGCTCACCACCGACCTGGCGATCATGCTCAAGACGGTCCCCGCCGTCGTATTGCGACAAGGCGCCCACTGACGGCGGACGCCGGGGTCGTTCCGTCTGGCCCACCCGGCGGTCAGGGCAGGCCGGCGTGGGGGACGTCCACCTCGAGGGTCACCAGGCGGGCCTCACGGGCCACCGACCGGGTGTGTTCGAAGAAATCCGGGGCGCAGCACAACAACAGGGTCGTCCCGTCGGGGCCACCGAGCTGGCAGGCGTAGACGCCCAGTCCGTCCGGGCCCGGTACCTCCTCGACGATCGCACCTCCCGGTGCCACCCTGACCGCCCGGTTACCCAGGGCATCGGCAGCCCAGATGTGGCCCTCGGCGTCGAGGGTGCAGCCGTCGGGGGCGACCACCACCTGAGCGAGCTGCTCGGCAAAGGAGCCGTCTCCGGGGATCGGGGCGAACTCGGCCCACGGGCGACGATCGGTAAGGGAGCCGTCGGGGCCGATGGTGAAGGCGGTGTAGCGGTTGCCGGTGGTCTCGCCCACGATCAAGGTCGAGCCGTCGGGGGTTATCACCGCCCCGTTGGGGAAACGCATGTCGGCGGCGACGACGGTGGCCGTTCCGTCGAGGTCCACCCGGATCAGGTCGGCGTTGGCGGGAGCACCACCTCCCATCAGGTCGAAGCCGAAGTTGCCGACGAACACCTGGCCCGCCGAACTCACCACCAGATCGTTGAGATGCCCGCCCACCATGCCGGTCAGATCGGCGTGCTCGGTCAGCTGACCGTCGGCGAAGCGCAGCAGACGGTGATCCTTCATCGAGGAGATGACCAGCGACCCGTCGGGCAACCAACCCAGACCCGACGGTTGAGCAGCCACCTCGACCACCACGGTCTCGGTGCCGTCGGGATCCACCCGCGACACGATGTGGCGGTAGAAGTCCGACACCCACCACGATCCGTCCCGCCAGCGGGGGCCTTCGAAGAACCCGCCGCCGTCCAACAAGGTGCTGAGAGTCCGCTCGGTCATGGACGGGACGGTACCGCCACCGCCACCGGCGTGCTCACCGGTTCGGGCGACGACCCACCGGCGGCGTCGGCGGCCTGGCGGGCGTGGTAGCTGCTGCGCGTCAATGGCGACGCCTCCACGTGGCCGATACCGAGACCCTCGCCCGTCGACTTCAGATCCTCGAGCTCCTCGGGGGTCCACCACCGGGCCACCGGCAGATGCTGTTCGGTGGGGCGGAGGTACTGGCCCACCGTCACGATGTCGACCCCCACCCCCCTCAGGTCGTGGAGCGTGTCGTGGACCTCCTGGACCGTCTCACCCATACCGACGATCAGGCTGGTCTTGGTCATCAGGCCCGCCGCTTTCGCCCGAGCCAGCACCGCGAGGCTGCGGGCGTAGGAGGCGTTGGGACGAGCGAGCCGCTGAAGGCGGGGAACGGTCTCGACGTTGTGGTTGAGCACGTCGGGTCGGCTGTCGAACACCACCTGCAACGAGTCGGGGTCGCCTCCGAGGTCGGAGATCAAGGCCTCGACCTGGGCTCCGGGCGTACGGCTTCGGATGGCGGCCACGGTGGCGGCGACGTGCGCCGCGCCGCCGTCGGCCAGGTCGTCGCGGGCCACCATGGTCAGAACGGCGTACCGCAGGCCCATGCGATCGACAGCTTCGGCCACGTGGGCCGGCTCGTCGGGGTCCAACGCCTGCGGGCGGCGGGTGTCGACCAGGCAGAACCCACATGCCCGGGTGCAGCGCTCACCGCACAACATGAACGTCGCCGTCCCGTCCGACCAGCACTCCGAGATGTTGGGACAGCCCGCCTCCTCGCACACCGTGACCAGCGACAGCTCGCGCATCGTCCGCTTGACCGCCAGGTACTCGGGACCGAACCGGGCCCGGGCCTTCATCCACGAGGGCTTGCGTTCGGCGATCTCCAGGCCTCCGCTCACCCCGGCCTCCCGACGGCGACCCGCCCTGCGATCGGTCGGCCCCGTCGACTCTCCCCGGGTGAAGGGGGCGAGGTCATCGGTGCGCATCCGCCAGGCGACGTCAGATCGGGTCGACCCATCCGAACCCCACAGCCCGATCGCCCGCGCCGCCAGCGCGTCCACGACCTCGGACATTGTCACCTTCAGTCCCTCGGCCGCCATCGACGTGACGGCCTTGTCGGTGATGCCGCAGGGGACGATGTGATCGAACATCGCCAGATCGGGATCGACGTTGAGGGCGAACCCGTGCAACGTCCGGCCTCGGCTCAGACGAACTCCGATCGCGCAGATCTTGCGAGGCCGGTCGGTTCCCACCCCGACCCAGACCCCGGGATAGTCGTCCAGCCGCCCAGCATCCAGACCGAGGTCGGCCAAGGTGTCGATCACCAACTGTTCGACGGTACGCACGTAGGCGACGGTGTCGGGGGCGGAGCCGGCTCCCTTGCCGGGGAGGGTCAGGATCGGATAGCCGACCAGTTGGCCCGGCCCGTGGAAGGTCACGTCTCCCCCGCGGTCGGCGGTCACCAGCTCGGCCCCGACGGTGGCCGGGTCGACCAGGACGTGGGCCGGGTCAGCCCGCACACCCAGGGTGTACACCGAGGGATGCTCCAACAGTAGGAGGTGGTTGCGGTCACCGAGATCGGACAACCCGTGCTGGAGCGCATGGGCATCGCGGTAGCGAACCCGCCCCAGCCAACGGATGTGCAGCACGGTCCCTAGTTCCCCAGGTGCGAGTGCCGAGGTCTGCCGGTCACGCTCTACATCTCCGCTGACCAGTCGCGGGTCTCGAGGATCTCGCGTACCCGGGCCAGGAACTGAGCGGCGTAGGCGCCGTCGAAGGCGCGGTGGTCCCAGCCCAGCGTCAGGTTCCCGCGCGACCGGATGGCGATGCTCTCCCCGCCTTCGGCGTCGGTCACCACCACCGGTCGACGCGACACACCGTCGGTGGACAGGATCATCACCTGGGGCTGGTTGATCACCGGAAGCAGGAACGTGGTACCGGTGTTGCCCACGTTGGTGATGGTCACCGTGCCGCCGGTGATGTCATCGGCGGTGAGGGCCCTGGCGCGGGCCCGGTCAGCCAGGTCCGACACGTTGCGGGCCAGGGCCCGCAGACGCTGGTCCTGGGAGTTGTGGACCACGGGGACGATCAGACCTTCGTGATCGAGGTCCACCGCTATTCCCACGTTGATGCTGCCGTGCACCACGATCCGATCCGCGTCCTCACCCATGGACGAGTTGACGAGCGGATACTCGGCCAGGGCGTCGATCAGTGCACGGGCCACGAAGGGAAGGTAGGTGAGAGAGAAGCCCTCCTCGACCTTGAACGAGTCCTTGACCGATTTCCGGACCCGCTCGACCGCCTCGTAGTCCACCTCGGTGCTCACGTAGGCGTGGGCGGAGGTCTCCAGGGAACGAACCATGTGTTCGGCGGTGATCCGCCGGATCTTGTTGAGGGGCACCGGGGTGTCGGCACCGGCGGCGACGGTCGGGGCCGGGGGTGCGGGCCGTGTCGGTCGACCCGGGGCCGACGCGGCGCGGGCAGCAGGCGCGGCGGCCGGGCGGTTGCGGAGGTGAGCTTCCACGTCGGACCGGGTGATCCGTCCCCCCACTCCCGTGCCGGTGATCGAGGCGGGGTCGACGCCGGCGTCATCGACGAGGCGACGAACCACCGGAGACAGCAGCACCCCGGTGCCGGCCGAGACCCCCGGGGCCGCCGGTGGAGCAGGGGCGGGAGCCGGGGCCGGGGCAGGAGCCGGGGCCGGTTCCGGGGCGGGAGTCGGCTCGGGTGCGGGGGCCGCTTCCGGAGTGGCCGAAGCTGCCGCTCCTCCTTCCGGCGCCGAGTCGGCGATCACCGCCAAGCGGGTTCCGACGTCGACGGTGTCGCCCTCGGCCACCAGGATCTCGACCAGGAACCCTCCGACCGGGGACGGCACCTCGGAGTCGACCTTGTCGGTGGAGACCTCGAACAGGGGCTCATCCTCGGCCACCTGATCTCCGACCGACTTGAACCACCGGGTGATGGTGCCTTCGGTGACGCTCTCGCCTAGCTGGGGGAGCTCGATGTCGGCCATGGGAGGCTCGCTTTCTCGGGTTGACGATGCGTTCGACGGATGGGGGTCAGGAGTTGAGGCTGCGGCCGGTGAGCGACAGCACAGCTTCTCCGAAGGATTCCGACAGGGACGGGTGGGGCTGGATGAAGTGGGCGATCTCCTCGACCGTCGCCTCCCAGTTGACGGCCAGGTAACCCTGCCCGAGCTGCTCGGTGACCCACGGTCCCGACATGTGGACCCCGAGGACCTGCCCTGGGGTTCCGTCGGCGTTCTTCTGGGCGATCACCTTGACCATGCCTTCGGTGTCGCCGATTATCAGCGCCCGGCTGTTGCCACCCCAGCGGTGCTTGGACACCACGACGTCGAACCCGGCGTCGCGGGCGGCCTGCTCGGACATGCCGACGAAGGCCACCTCGGGCTGGCAGTAGATGCACCAGGCCACCTTGGCGTAGTCGACGGGGATCGCCGTCTCACCCAGGAGCTGCTTGACCACCAGGATCGCCTCGGCGTAGCCCACGTGGGCCAGTCCCGGCGTGGCGATGAGGTCACCGATGGCCCACACACCGTCGACCGCGGTGCGACACAGCTCGTCCACCTGGACGAAACCCCGCTCGTCCACCAACACGCCGCTGCCGTCGAGCCCCAGGGACTCCGACAGCGGTCGCCGACCGACCGAGACGATGACGGCGTCCACCTCGAGGGGGTCGGAGCCTTCGATCGAGAGAGTGGTACCGCTTCCGCCCGGGGTGTGCCCGTTCACCCGCACACCGGTACGGACGTCGATCCCTCGACCCTTGAACGAGCGGAGCACGGTCGAAACGACGTCCTTGTCCACGCCCGGCAGGATCTGAGGCAGGGCCTCCAGAACGGTGACCGAGCTGCCCAGGTCCGACAGCATCGACGCGAACTCGCACCCGATCGCTCCCCCGCCGATGACCGCCACCCGCTCCGGACGGTCCGACAGCTCGAACACCTCGTCGGAGGTGAGGATCGGACCGCCCACCTCGAAGCCCGGCAGCGTCCGGGGAACCGACCCCGCCGCCAACACCACCGCGTCGGCGGTCAACTCCTCGCTCTCACCGGCCGAACCGGTCACCAGCACCGACCGGTCCGCCCGGAGGGTTCCGGTCCCGGCGAACACGGTCACCTTGCGGTGCTTCAGCAGTCCCGACAGCCCGTTGAACAGCCCGTCGACGACCTGGGTCTTGCGCGCCATCGTGGTCGACCATCGAAGGGCCGGCTCCCCCACCTCGACACCGAAGTCCGCCGCGTGGGCCACCGACCGGAACACGTGGGCGGTCTCGAGCAGTTCCTTGGCCGGAATGCACCCACGGTGGAGGCACGTGCCGCCCACCTTGTCCTTCTCGACCACGGCCACCCGCAGACCGGCCGAGGAACCGTAGAGGGCGGCGCCGTAGCCGGCGGGCCCTCCACCGATGACGATCAGGTCGAAATGGTTGTCGGTACCGGCGACGTCGGTCACGGTGTTCCTCTCATCGGGGCCGGCGTCGGGCGGGCGACGAGGACGCCCGAGCGCACGCCCGATCGACCGGCACAGCTCTCCGACAACCATACCGACCCGCCGGGCGCGCCAGGACAAGGGAACCCGTCGTCGCCCCGTAGCCGCCACGGGAGAGGTCAGATCATCATGAGCTGAACGGTGAACGCCACGAGGATGGCGACGCCACACAACAGGGCGGCGGCGATCAGCTTCCTGGTGCTCATGGGGTTGCCATGGTACCGCCGTCAACCCGAGCACCTACAGTTCGGCCCCGTCCGACTCCGCCCCACCGGGGCCACACCCACAGGAGCCCCGAATGCGAGACGCGCTGGGAGCCGTGCAGTCAGCCCTGGTCCTCGGCGGCGGCTCCGAGATCGCCGCCGCGACCTGCGAGCTGCTGGTCCGTGAGCGGTGTCGAACCGTCGTCCTCGCCGGCCGCAGCCCCGAACGCATGGCAAGCACCGCCGAGCGCCTGCGGACCGCCGGCGCCACCACAGTCGAGATGGTCGACTTCGACGCGTCGGCTCCCGAGACCCACGCTGAGGTCATCGCCGCGACCTTCGAGGCCCACCCCGACATCGACGTGGTGATCGTTGCCTTCGGCGTGCTGGGCGAGCAGTCCGAACTGAACGACGATCCCGCCGCGGCGGCGGCCTTGGCCGCCACCAACTACGCCGGAGCGGTGTCATCGGGCATCGCGGTGGCCGAACACCTCCGACGCCAGGCCCACGGAACGTTGGTGTTCCTCTCGTCGGTGGCCGGGGAGCGGGTCCGGGCCGACAACTTCGTCTACGGGTCCACCAAAGCGGGCCTCGACGCCTTCGCCCAGGGCCTCGGCGACTCCCTCACCGGCTCGGGTGCCTCGGTCCTGGTAGTGCGTCCCGGGTTCGTGCGTACCGCCATGACCGCCCACATGGAGGACGGCCCGATGGCCACCACCCCTGAGGCGGTGGCCGCCGACATCGTGAAGGGCTTGCGCAGCGGGGCCCACACCGTGTGGTCCCCGGCCAAGCTCCGTTGGGTGTTCACCGTGCTGCGTCACCTGCCCCGCCCGCTGTGGCGCAAGGTGGCAGCATCTCGTTGACGTCGTCGGCATCGTCGACGCGGTAGCGTTTCTGGCCCGTCGGCCATCCCGTCGGGACGATCGGAACGCGAAGGGACCATCCAGATGTCGGCCAACACCCACCCCGCCGAACGCGTGGTCATCGTCGGCCAGGGCTACGTCGGCCTCCCCCTCGCAGTGCGCGCCGCCGAGCAGGGCTACGACGTGGTGGGCTTCGACGTCGACAAGACCAAGATCGACCTGCTGAACGCCGGCCATTCCTACATCGAGGACATCCCCGATTCACGGCTCGGGGCCATCATCTCCTCGGGAAACTACCGGGCCAGCACCGATCAGGACGATCTGGCCGGATTCGACATCGCGGTCATCTCGGTGCCGACTCCGCTCACCGAAGGCCTTCCCGACCTCTCCTACATCGAGATATCGGCCGCCGCGCTGGGGGCCCACCTCCGCCCCGGAGCCTGTGTGATCCTGGAGTCGACCACCTACCCGGGAACCACCGAAGAACTGGTGGCCCCGATCCTGGAGCAGGCCAGCGGGCTGACCGCCGGTGATGACTTCCAGCTCGGCTACAGCCCGGAAAGAATCGATCCGGGCAACCTCACCTACACGCTGGAGACCACCCCCAAGGTCGTTTCGGGTATCGATGCCGCCAGCCTGGCCCGGGTCCAAGGCTTCTACGACAAGATCGTGGTGCGGACGGTACCGGTCCGCTCCCCCAAGGAAGCCGAGCTGACAAAGCTCCTCGAGAACACCTTCCGCCACGTCAACATCGCACTGGTCAACGAGTTGGCGATGTTCGCCCGGGATCTGGGAATCGACATCTGGGAGGCGATCGACGCGGCGGAGAGCAAGCCGTTCGGGTTCATGGCCTTCCGTCCCGGGCCCGGGGTGGGCGGTCACTGCCTGCCGATCGACCCGAGCTACCTGTCGTGGCGGGTCAAGCGGTCCCTCGGCCAGACGTTCCGCTTCGTGGAGCTGGCCAACGAGATCAACGAGCACATGCCCGACTACGTCGTGCGCCGCCTGGTGGTGGCCCTCAACACCCGAGAGCTGCCGGTCAAGGGCCGTCGCGTGCTGGTCCTCGGGCTGGCCTACAAGAAGAACACCGGCGACGACCGCGAGTCCCCCAGCACCCGGGTGATCGAGCTGCTCCACCAACTCGACGCCGACGTGGTGGTGGCCGATCCCCACGTCGACCCGACCCGGAGCCACGCCGCCCGCCAGGCCGAGATCGTGGAGCTGAGCGCGGAGGAGGTGGACCGCGCCGACGCCGTGGTCATCCTGGTCGACCATGACGACTTCGATCTCGAACTGGTCCGGAACCACCCCCTGGTTCTCGACACCCGGCGATGCATCGAGGGCCCCGGCGTCGAGGTCCTCTGAGGACTCAAACCCACCCCGACCTCGCCTCTAGGCTCGCCGACATGAGCAGCAGCCAGCAGGCGGACCCGGTGCCCGACACCGCACCGACGGAGCCCCCCGCCGCCGCGCTGCCACGCCGTTCCCTGCCGGCCGCGGTTATGGCTGGAGCCAGGCCACGCCAGTGGGTCAAGAACCTGCTGGTGTTCGCCGCCCCGGGAGCCGCGGCCGTGCTGGACCAGCGCGACGCCCTCACCCAGTCGATAGGTGCGTTCGTCTGCTTCTGCCTGGCCTCGTCGGGCACCTACTTCCTCAACGACGCCGCCGATGTGGAGTCGGACCGGTCGCACCCCACCAAATGCCGACGCCCCATCGCCGCCGGTGAGATCTCGGTCAGCACGGCACGGATCCTGGCGGTGCTCATGATCCTGGCCGGCGTCGGCGGCTCGGCCCTGATCGACTGGCACCTGACCGTCGTGGTGGCCACCTATGTGACGCTGACCACCGCCTACAGCACATGGCTCAAGCACGTCGCCGTCGTGGACGTGGTCGCGGTCGCCGCCGGATTCGTGCTGCGGGCCATCGCCGGCGCGACGGCCACTGGTGTACCCATCTCAAACTGGTTCTTCACCGTCGCCTGCTTCGGATCGTTGTTCATGGTGGTGGCCAAGCGGCGCGCCGAGGTGGAAGCCCTGGGTGAGGGGGCGGCCGCGACCCGCCGAACGCTGGGCACCTACTCGCTCGAGTACCTCAGCCACCTCCAGACCGCTTCCATGTCGGTGGTCCTCGTGGGCTACTGCCTGTGGGCGTTCGAGAAGGCCGAGCTCGCCTCCAGTGGCCTCCCCTGGTTCCAGCTTTCGATCGTTCCCTTCGCCTTGGCGGTGCTGCGCTACTCCCTACTCGTCGACACCGGTCACGGCGGAGCCCCCGAAGAGGTGGTGATGGGCGACCGCACCCTCCAGGGGTTCGGCGCCCTGTGGTTCGTGGTGTTCACCGCCGGGGTCTACTGGCCGTGAATCCGCCGCTCGACGCCGTCGCCCCTACCGAGGTCCTGACCGGCTGGGGATGCACCAGTCCGTCCCCGGCGACGGTCCTGCGACCTCAAGGCCTGGACGACCTGGCTGGGTGCCTGACTGACTCCCGGGTCACCCCGGAACGTGGGATCATCGCCCGGGGCCTCGGTCGGTCCTACGGTGACCCGGCCCAGAACTCCGGCGGAGTCGTCATCGACACCACGGCGGTCAGCGGTATCCACCACCTGGACCTCGAGCACGGTTCGGTAACCGTCGACGCCGGGACCAGCCTCCAAGACCTGATGCGCTGGCTGGTACCGCTCGGTTGGTTCGTCCCCGTCACCCCCGGTACCCGACAGGTCACCGTGGGCGGGGCCATCGCATCGGACATCCACGGCAAGAACCATCACCGGGTCGGCTCGTGGTGCGACGCCGTCACCGCCATGACCATGGTGACCCCGGCACGGGGCCTGATCACCGTAACCCCCCAGGACGAACCCGAGCTCTTCTGGGCCACCGCCGGGGGAATGGGACTGACCGGCATCGTGCTCGACGCCACCATCGGGCTCCACCGGATCGAGACCTCCTACCTGTCGGTCGACACCGACCGCACCCCCGACCTCGACACCACCCTCGACCTGATGGAATCGGGAGACCACGAGTACGACTACTCGGTGGCCTGGATCGACATCATGACGCGGGGTCGATCCATGGGCCGTTCGATACTGACGCGGGGAGGTTTCGCCCCCCGGGCCCAGTTGGACCGCCGCCGCGGCGCCGATCCGTTGCACTTCAAGTCCGGCACCCTGGCCACCTGGCCGGGACGCCCGTCGATCCGACTGGTGAACCCGGTGACCATCCGTTCCTTCAACGAGGCCTGGTACCGCAAGGCACCGGTACGCCAGCGGGACCACCTGCAGTCCATCAGCCAGTTCTTCCACCCCCTCGACATGGTCCACAACTGGAACCGGGTCTACGGACGGTCGGGCTTCCTTCAGTGGCAATGCGCCGTCCCGCTCGACCGCACCGACGACCTGCGCTGGATCGTGGGCCGCCTGTCGGACTCTGGATGCAGCTCGTTCCTGAACGTCCTCAAGCGCTTCGGACCGGGCAACCAGGGTCCGCTGTCGTTCCCGATGGAAGGCTGGACCCTTGCCATCGACGTACCGACGGTCGGCCTCCCCGGTCTCGCCGACCTACTCGACGAGCTCGATCGACGGGTTGTCGAGGTTGGGGGCCGGCTCTATCTGGCCAAGGACAGCCGCATGGCCCCTGAACTGCTGGCGTCGATGTACCCGCGCCTCGACGAATGGCGAAAGGTCCGCGACACCGCCGACCCTGACCGCGTCCTCAACAGCGATCTGGCCCGACGGCTCCATCTGGTCTGACCCCTGAGCGGAGGGGTCGCGGCTCTAGGCTCTTGAGCTGATCCGACCATCGCCCCTCGGTCGACCCTTCCGTCGTACCTGCTGGCGGTCCGGGGCGGGTCACCACAGCCCAAGACCTTTGGCCGCGCCGCATCAAGCAACATGAACCCGCCCATCGAAGATCCCCTCGGCCAGAGCGCCTCCACCGCCGCCGATGTTCCGACCTTCCCGGTCGACCCCAACGAGGTCGACACCCTCCCGCCCGCGGTGAACGGTGACCCGGAACCGAAGGTTGACGAGTCCGACCCCGCGCTCGACTTCGGCACCACCGAGCAAGACGAGGACGGGTCCGAATACCTGGAGCTGTGGACCGAGCCGGTCCCGGTCCTCCAGGCTCCCCGCCGTCGCCGGTCCAGCGGCGGTTCCTCATCGAATCGTTCCGGTGGCGCCAGGCGGAACTCGCACCGCTCGACGCCGGTCGAGTCCATTTCGCCCTCACCTGCATCCCCGCCCCCGGGTCCCGACACCCCCGCCGACAGGGGCGAAGGAAGCGGCGGGCGCCGTCGCATGAACGCCGAGGAGCGCGCCCGCCTGCGGCGCCGGCGCCAGATCCAGGACCGGGTCGCCTACGCCGTGGTGGCCCTGGCCTCGGCGGCGGCCGTTGTAGCACCAGCGACCCTCACCGGCCACCGGCTGATCGACATTGTGGAACGGGTGTTCTTCGCCGCGTTGGTCTCGTTCACCTCCGCCCATGGGCGGCGGTGGAGTTGGGTCGTCGCCGGTGGGTTGATCCTGGTTCCCGCCCGCGGCCCCGCCCTGGTGCTGGTGCTCGTGGCCATGGTCGTGGCAGCGTTTGCCGCGACCCGACAAGAACGCTCCAAGCCCCTCGGGGCCGCGATCGGGGGCCTGCTGGCCAACGCCGCCTTGTGGTACTCCTCGGATCTCCCCCCGGGAGTGGCCGCCGGGTTCGCTCTGGCCGGCGCCTCGTTCCTGATCGTGTCGGGCTACCGGAGCATGCGACCCAAACCCAAGCGGCTGACCCGCATGGCTCTGGTTCCGGCCATCGCCGTGTTCCTCATCGCCGTGGCCGGGGTCGTGGCCGGCGGCCTGATGACGATGTCCGATCTGACCTCGGGTGGGACCGCGGCGCGCAAGGCGCTGAGCCAGGTGGAGGCCGGAGACACAGAGTCGGCGACCCTGTCGCTCGAAGCGGCCGGGGACCACCTCGACCGGGCTGACAGTGTTCTGTCTCCCACGACACTGGCCGCTCGGTTGGTGCCGGCTCTGGCCCAGCAGGTCAGGGCTCTCGACGTGTCACTGACCGAGAGCCGTCGGATCACCCGCGCCGCGGACGACCTGCTGGCCACCACCGACTACGACAAGCTCCGCTACCAGGGACGTATCGACGTCGACCAGTTGGAGCGACTCGCCCCGGGTGCCCGCAACATCGAGGCCGTCCTGACCCAGGCTGGCGCGAACCTGGACCGGGCACGATCGGTCTGGCTGGTCCCGCCGTTGCGGGACCAGGTCGACGAGCTGTCCATGAAGATCGCCGAGGTGCACAAGTCCTCCGAGTTGGCGGGCGACGTCCTCGAGGTCGCCCCCGGGCTGTTCGGGGGCGAGGGAGATCGCCGCTATCTCGTGGTGTTCGTGACCCCCGCCGAGTTGCGGGGCGGCGGCGGCTTCGTGGGCAGCTACGCCGAGTTGACCGCCATCGACGGACGTCTCGACATGGCCCGCTCCGGTCCGATCCGGGATCTGATCTACCACGGGGAGTTCGGCGAACGGAAGATCACCGGCCCCGACGACTACATCAACCGCTACGGCCGGTTCACCCCGGCCGACTACGTCCAGGACGCCACCTACAGCCCCAACTTTCCTTCGAACGCGAAGGTCCTGGCCGAGTTGTACCCCCAGGCCGGCGGCAGCGCGGTCGACGGCGTGATCGGGGTGGACCCAGCCGGGCTCGCCGCGGTGCTGCGCCTCACCGGACCGGTGTCGGTCGAGGGCTATGACCAGGTACTCAACGCCGACAACGCCGAAGAACTGCTGCTGCGTGAGCAGTACGTGAAGTTCGACGACGGGGAGGAAGACGGCGGCGCATCCGCCGACGGGGGCCCACCCCTCGAGGACCGCTACCGCAAGGACTTCCTGGCCGAGGCAACCAAGGCGACCTTCGCCAAGCTGACCTCCGCCTCCCTGCCGTCCCCGTCGGAGATCGGACGGGTGCTGGGCCCTGCCGCCCGGGGCCGTCACCTGCAGGTGTGGAGTCCCCTGGTCGTCGAACAGCAACTGTTCGAACGGATCGACGCTGATTCTTCCCTGGACATCCCCCGAGGCTTCGACGGGTTCGAGTTGGCCGAGAACAACGCCGGCAACAACAAGCTAGACGCCTACCTCCGCCGAGAGATCTCCTACTCAGCCCAGGTCGACCCAACTACCGGTCGGGTCTCGTCCACCTTGAAGGTGACCCTCCACAACGAGGTCCCTCTCCCGCTGTCGGCCCTGCCGGTGAGCGTCTGGGGCAACCGCTCGAAGGCCGAAGGCGGCACCAACGTCACCTGGCTGAGCCTGTTCACGCCCCACCGGGTCCGATCCGCGACCATCGACGGCCAGCCGGTCGACCTCACCGCCGAGGAAGAGGTCGGCCTCAACGCCTACGACACCCCGTTCTTCGAGATCCCCCAGGGCAAGACGGTCACGGTGGAGATACGGCTCGAGGGCGTGGTCGACCTGACCGACGGTTACAACCTGCGAATCGTCCCCCAACCGGTGGCCAACCCCGATCGGCTGTCGGTCGACGTCACTCCGGCTCGGGGAGCGATGACCGGCGATGACACGACACGAGGTGGGATCCACCTCGACAAGCCCATGGTCGACACCGTCGACCTGGGCGCCGAGGTCGAGTGATCTCGTTCGGAACTCCGAACCTCGAGTCCGGACGAGACCCTCGGGAGAAAGTCAAGGGCCGAAAGAGTGGCGGTCAGTGCCAACGGGCACTAAGGTACGGCTACTTACACGTGGTGGGCCTGGTGCCCGAAGGGAGACAACGCAATGCTTCGCAAGATTCTTATCGGTGCACTGATGATCGCCGCTCTGGTGGCTGCACCTGCTGCTGCCCAGTACGGTGATTTCGCCATCACCCCCGGTTCCGTCTCGGTCGGCGGCAACGCCACCTTCCAGGGACGCGGCTGCGCCCCCGGCAGCACCGTGACCATCACCACCGGTGGCACCGTTCTGGCCACCGTGACCGCTGACGCCAGCGGCGACTTCAACGGTGCCTTCCGCGCCAACCTGAGCCCCGGTACCCACACCATCACCGCCACCTGTGGCTCGGTCGTCCGCACCACGCCCCTGACCGTGATGTCCACCGGCACCGCCCCCACCACCCCGCTGCCCCGCACCGGTAGCAACTCCAACACCATGGCTCTGGTCGGTGCCGGCATGCTGGCCCTCGGTGGCGCCATGCTCGCCACCCGCAAGCGCACCGCCGCCTGACGACCGGACCATCTGGTCCACCTCGTAAGCCTTCGGAACCCCCGGCTTCGGCTGGGGGTTCCGTCGCGTTCGGACTTCCAAGAGAGCAGCGAAATGGACCCGGAATCACCTCGGCGCTTGGCGGCGTTCGACTTCGACGGCACCCTCACCAGGCGGGATACCCTCGTGCCCTTCCTGGTGTTCGCCTGTGGTCGACGGGCTGTCACCATGGCAGTGTCCAACGTCGCGCCGGGCGTCGTCCGCGCTCGACTGGCCAGGACCGACACCATCGCGCACCCGCGCGACCGGGCCAAGGAAGCATTGTTGGCCCAACTGATGTGCGGTCGGGAGGCCGCTTGGCTCGAGGACGCCGGCCGATGCTACGCCGAGTTGCTTCCTTACCGGCTTCGCCCCGAGATGATGCGACAACTCCAGTGGCACCAGGACCGGGGCCACGAGGTGGTCATCGTGTCAGCGTCGCTGCTGGCCTATCTGGAGCCCTTCGCGCCTGAGCACGGCGTCGACCACGTGATCGCGGTGGGCCTGGAGGAGGATGCCGACGGGGTCCTCACCGGTAACCTCACTGGGCCCAATGTGCGTGGCCCCGAGAAGGAGTACCGGCTGCGGGCGTGGCTCGCCGGTGAACCGCCCGAGACGATGTGGGCCTACGGCAACTCATCGGGTGATCGTGAGCTGTTGGCCATGGCCGACATTGCCGTGTGGGTCGACGGCACTCACCACCGCTGACGGGCCCGGCCGTGGAACGCGAACGACCGCCCGGGCGGGGCCACGGGCGGTCGTTGTCGGTCTTGGTGACTCGCCCCTCAGGGCGATTGGTCACTTGGGCTGCATGCGGATGCCGGCGTCGATGCGGATCGACTCGGCGTTCATGTAGCTGTTGCGCAGCAGTTCGACGGCCAGCGAGGCGAACTCGTCGGCCTGGCCGAGGCGCTTGGGGAACAGGACCCCCGCGGCCAGGCGCTCCTTGAACTGTTCGGAAGCCTCACCCTGGCCGTAGATCGGGGTGTCGATGAGGCCGGGAAGGATGGTGTTGACCCGCACGCCGACCGCGGCGAGGTCGCGGGCGATGGGAAGGGTCATGCCGACCACGCCGCCCTTGGACGCCGAGTAGCTGGCCTGGCCGATCTGGCCGTCCTCGGCCGCCACCGAAGCGGTGTTGACGATCGCACCCCGCTCACCGAACTCGTCCGCCTCGTTCTGCGACATGGCCGTGGCGGCGATGCGGATGCAGTTGAAGGTACCGATGAGGTTGATCTCGACAACCTTCTTGAAGATGTCGAGGTCGTGGGCGGAGTCATAGGACCCGTCCTTACCGATGGTGCGGGTGGCCCAGCCGATGCCGGCGCAGTTCACCAGGGCCTTGAGCGGGCCGAGGTTCTTGGCCGCTTCGACCGAGGCGATCACCTGGTCGGTGTCGACCACGTCGCACGGGGCGAACACGCCACCGATCTCCTTGGCGAGCGCCTCACCTTTGTCGGCCTGCCGGTCGAGGTCGGCTACGACGACCTTGGCTCCGAGGGCCGCAAGGCCGCGACTGGTTGCTTCACCGAGGCCCGAAGCACCTCCGGTGACGATTGCACTGATCCCGTTGATCTCCATGGCCGCGAACTCTATTGACTGTCCGGTCAAGATGCGAATAGGAGCAGGCCGCCGCGGTCTGGACGCGGCGGCCAACTAGCGTTGTTCGACGTGACTTCGACCTCCCCTCGTATCCGTCGGTACCGCTCGGCCCTTCCGACCCTGGTGGCTACCGCTGTCTTGGTGCTCGGAGCGTGCAGCAACGGCGACCGGCCCACCCTCGCCGACCGACCGGCGTCGACCTCGGTCACCTCCACCACCGGTGGCCCCACGTCCACCACGATCCGCCTCGACGAGCTCGCCCCTGGCACGGAGAACCTCCTCGGCTACATCGCCACACCGCTGGCCGATCCCGACGTGCGAACCGCTCCGGACCCCCAGGCCGAGAAGCTCGACATCGGCCCGACCACCGAGGTCGGCGCTCCCACCACCTTCGCGGTGATCGGCGACCCCGGGGTGACCGCCGCCGCCACCAGCGGCTGGTACAAGATCCTGCTCCCGACCCGGCCCAACCAGGGAACCGGTTGGGTACCGGCGGCGTCGGTGACGCTCACCCAGACGCCGATGCGGGTGTTCATCGATCTCGCCAACCGCAAGCTCCGGGTGGAGAACAACGGCGCGTCGGTCTTCGACACCACGGTGGCCATCGGAACCGACGAGAACCCGACCCCGGTCGGGGCCAGCTTCGTCACCGAATTGATCCAGAACACCAACCCCTCGGGCGATTACGGCCCGTACGCCTTCGGCCTGGCCATGCACTCCGAGACCCTCACCGAGTTCAACGGCGGACCCGGTCAGGTCGGCATCCACGGCACCAACCAGCCCGACCTGATCGGACAGGCTGTCTCTCACGGCTGCATCCGTCTCACCAACGACGCCATCAAGTCGATGGTCGACCTTCAACTGCCCCTCGGCGTGCCCGTTCTCATCTCTTGAGCCCCGGCGAGACGACGGGGCGAGGCAACGCCAGAAGCCGACGGGAGCTGCCCACCTTCCGCTATCACCCGGATCCTGCCGCCAACGGAGCGTTCGAGCAGATGGACGGGCGCTGTCTGGTCTGTGGCGAGAACCCCGGCTGGCTCTACGTACTCGGCGCCTACGGACCGCGGAACCTGCGCGACGAGGTGTGCCCGTGGTGCATAGCGGACGGCTCCGCCGCGTCGACCCACGAGGTCCGTTTCACGGAGATAGTTGACGCCCCCGACGCCATACCCGAAGCGGTCATTCGGGAGTTGGAGGAACGGACCCCCGGCTTCAGCGGATGGCAGCAGGAGCGGTGGCTGTTCCACTGCGACGACGCTGCCGCGTTCGTGGGGCCGGCCGGGTGGGAAGATCTAGAGGATCACCCCGACGCGCTCGGCGCCCTCCGCGTGCAGATTGCGGGCTGGGGAATGGACGCCGATGAGACCGAGATGCTGGTCGGTTCACTCGACGTCGACGGATCTGCCACCGCATACCTGTTCCGGTGTCTTCATTGCGGTACGCATTTGGCCTATGCGGATCTCGAGTGACCCGGTGAGCGACGGATCACCGAGATGAACTGGTCCGCCCTCGGCGATGTCCTTCCTCAGGCACTGGCCATCGCCCTCAGCCCGATCCCGTTGGTACTGGTCATCTTGGTGCTGGTCTCCCCCCGGGCCCGGTCCTCGGGGCCGGCATTTGCCGTGGGCTGGTTGGCCGGGCTGTTCGCATTGACCGCGTCCGCCTTTCTCCTGGCCGATGGCGCCGATGTGGCCACGGACACAACAGCCGCCGACGGGGCCAACCTGTTGCAGATCGGCCTAGGTCTGTTGTTCCTTGCCTTCGCGGCCAAGCAATGGCAGAAGCGACCCCGACCCGGCGAGGAGCCAGCCACTCCCAAGCTGGTGGGGGCCATCGATTCGATGCCGCCGTTGAAGGTCCTCGGTGTCGGGTTCGTCTCGGCCGCGCTGAACCCCAAGAACCTTCCGCTCGGCATCAGCGCCGGCGTCACCCTCGCCCAGTCCTCTCCGTCCGTCGGGATTTCGTCGGTGGTTTCATTCGCGGTGGCGGGATCGAGTGTGGTCCTCGTCGCGGTAGCCGCCGTACTGGTGTTGGGCGATCGCACCCGCCAACCATTGGATGAACTGAAGACCTGGTTGTTGGCCAACTCCTCCACCATCATGATGGTCATCTTCATCCTGCTGGCCGCCAAGATGATCGGCTCAGGCTTGGCGCTGACCGCCTGACCCGAGGATGGTGATCACCTCGAGCGCCAGCCCGCTCGGTCAGCGGGGAACCACCGTGATCGAACAGCGCGGGCCTGGTGCCCCAGCAAGGCACCGTCGGCGGTGACAAGGGGAACCTCCAGTGCCTCGGCCACCGCCACGTAGGTGGCGTCGTAGGCACTCACGTTCTCCCGCAGTTCCCAGATCCGGGGGAGCAGGCGCTGAACGCCGATCCGTTCGATGCCGAGGCGCCCCCACACGTCGATGGCTCGCCCGGCATCGGCAGCTTTGAGATCACCTCGCAGAACCTGGGACCGCAGCACATGGGCCAGTTCGGAATCAGCCAGGTGGGGGCAGACGACCGCTCCCTCTCGGAGCATCGCGCGGGCCTCACCGTCGTTGAGGAGAGCGAGGATCGCCGCCGACGCGTCGATGACGATCACCGTTCGGAGCGGCCGGCCTCGACATCACCCACTACGGCCGCCGCGTCGACCCCGAGGTCGGGATCGCCGAGCACCTCGGCTGGACGCTGCTCACCGCCGACAACAGGTTGTCCCGCGCCCCGGGAATCACCTGTCCCATCGAGGTACTCGCCCCCTGACGCGTCAATCGACGGTGGCCGGCGGTGGGCCCAGCCCCCGCCGATGCCGCCAAAGGAGAACCGGAGCCGCTGCATAGGGAAGGCCCGCTCCTCCACTCACTCGTCGACTGCTTCACGCGCCGGGTCGGATGGTCAAGCGGCGTTGCCGACCGACCAGAGCGCCGCGATGGGCAACGCGGTGATCTGCTCTGCCAAGGTGAAGGCCGAAGGTCCCGTATGAAAGACCACGCCCGCGACGAACCGCTGTCCGAGGTGATCCCGCATCCACTCTAGGTGGGAGGCATCACTTCGCTTCGGTGCTGCAGTCGCCTTGACCTCGATCGCTAAGACCCTGTCCCCGCCGAGCTCTGCCAAGAGGTCGACCTCATGGCGGCCGTTCTTCTCGCGCAGGTGGAACAGGCGAGGACGCGCCGCGCTCACCGCGAGTTCGGGCCGAAGCTGGGCAGCGACGAAGGTATCGAGGATCCGTCCGAGAAGGTCCCCGTCGCGCAGGACGGCGTCGAGGTCGGTCCTCAGCGCCGCCCCGACAAGTGAAGGATCGGCGATGTAGCGCTTCGGCGTCTTGATGAGGCGAGCGAGCCGGTTCGTGAGCCAGGCGGGAACGACGTCGAGCACGAAGAGATCCGAGAGCAGGCGGTCATAGGCGTCTGCCGTCTTCTTGTCGATGTTCGCAGCCCCGTAGAGGGTCGCGTTGCTCACGATGCCCGCCGAGTTCAGCGCGAGGACCTCGAAATACCGGGCGAGCCTCGCCGGGTCCCGGCCCGAGACGCCGATCGCGTCACGAGTCAACAGCTGTTCGAGGTAGCTCGTGAGCCATCGAGTACGACCATGCTCACCGAGCTCGATCACTGCCTCCGGGAAGCCACCCCGGAGCGCCATCTCGATGTAGTCCGGGAGAACTGGGGATGGCCCGGATACGGCGAGCGAGAGTGCCTCGCCGGCCGCAATTACGTCGACCGGGTTCAGACCTGCCGCTACCCCGGTCAACTCGCGTTGGGAGAGCGTGTACATGGAGACGCGCACGAGACGACCGGTTCCAGGCCAAGTCTCCGCCTCGAGGTCGGCTCGCACGCTCCCGGTCAGCAAGAACCTTCCCGGACTCCGGTCGTCATCGACGGCTCTCTTGACCGCTGCGAGCACCCCTGGGACCGCCTGCCACTCGTCGAGCAAGATCGGTCCTTCAAGGCGCGCCAGTGCTGCGTCGGGATCTGCTTCGAACGCCGCTGCCTCGGCTGGACGATCGAGGCGAACGACGTTCGCTACGTGACGACGAGCGGTCGTGGTCTTACCGGCAGCCCGAGGACCCACGAGAAGGATCGCCGGGTGCTCGCGCATGCCCTCCGCCAGTTCCTCGTCGACGATCCGCTGGATGTAGCTCGACATCTCGCCAGAATACCCAAATGGACCGAGTGCCTCTACCCATTTGGACCCGTTGGTAATCCCTGGATGGACCATCGGTACCCAGCGAAGCGGTGTCGCTCTGCCCAGCGCAACCGGGCGGTCGTGCGCCCGGTCAACAGCTCCTGGTGACTACCCGGCCCCAACCCCCTCCACCGGGCGTCAGCATCCGGAGGACATCGCCGACCTTCAGCTGGATCGTGCACTTGTCAGGCAACGATCGGGCCCGGGCCTCGTCCCCGCCTGGCAGCAGCCAGTTCTCCCCGACCGCTCCGGGCTCGCCACCAGCGAGACCCCAGGGCTGTGACACCCGCCGCTCGGTGATCAGGCTGACCGTCACGTCCTCCAGCATCAGGAGGTCACGCTCGATGCCCTCGCCGCCAGCGGACCATCCGGCACCACCGCTGCCGCGCCGCAGGCGGTAGCGCAGCACCCGCAGCGGGAACGCCCGCTCCAGGGCCTCGATCGGTGTGTTCCGCGTGTTGGTCAACTCATTAC
>JAGQSO010000204.1 GCA_020439505.1 Acidimicrobiales bacterium | reverse complement strand
TCTGGCCCAGGTTGTCGGTGGTGATGGTGCGATCCGCGTTGGGGGTGGCGTTGTAGTAGCCGCCGACTACTCCGAAGGGGAAGGGAATCCACGGATAGCCGGGGTCGGGCACGCTGATCGACGCGATTTTGTACTCGCGGGTGGTGGTCGTGGTGACCGTGTGGGTCGCACCGGGGGCGAGGTAGGTGGTGCCGTAGTTGGCGAGGTCGTAGACATGGGCCACCCGGTTGACCATGACGCCGCTGGGCACCTGGGATGCCGTCAGGTGCAGCCCGTCGAGGGTCGCCAAGCCACCGGGCTGGCCCAGTGCGGTCGTCGGGACGTAGAGGTCGTCGGCGTCGTCCACGTCGGTCTTGTGGGCGCGCAGGGCATCCTGGGTGTTGACGTAGGTCGGGGTCTGCAGGGCGTTGGCGGTGATGGCGGTCGCCACCGTGGTGTTGACCCAGTCGGTGCTGACCACCAGCGAGTCGTTCGCCGCCCTGGCGTAGGTCTTGTGCACCACCGAAGCGTCGGCGTCGGGGTAGCGGCCCCGGTATTGCAGGTGCATCACGCCCCCGGTCGGTAGAAGTCGATGGAGTCCGCGCAGTCGGGGTTGGCGTGGACGGCGAACTCCTCGGCCCGCTCGTTCTTGAAGAACTGATAGAGCGCCTCGGCAGCCTCGTTGCGTGGACCGGAGTCGATCAGCCAGCCGGGAAAGTCGGTGATGAGGCGGCGGTAGAGGGCCACCGCGATGCCGGTGCGCCGGTACGGCTCGGCCACCTCGGTCAGCACGATGCGAATGTTCTGGGGTCCGGCCAGGGACTCCATGTAGACGAGCTTGCCCATCTCGGTGCCGTCGAGGTCGAGCGCGACGTAGCGCCCACCCCGGTTCCAGGTCTGGTGGTCGATGGTCAGATCGGTGCGTTCGCTCATCATGTCGCCGGTATCGGGATCGCCGTGAGGCTCGGGTTGGTGGTGGTGGCGGTGACGGCCCCAGCGGCGCTGGACCCTAGTTGCAGGTAAAGCGTGGTGGCTCCGGTGCGCGAGGACTGGGCTGGGGTGCCACGCACGCCGGTCAGCACGGTGGCGATCCCCGAAGCGTTGGCAATGGTGGACGCCGCCTGGAAGGTGGCAGAGGATTGCGAGTCGCTGATTTCCACGATCCCGTAGAAGGTGGAGCCGCTAGAGGAGAACGCCTGTCCGAAGCGCGGGGTGCCCCCGGCCAGTGCCCACTCGGGGTTGATCTGGTCGGCGGCGAAGCCATGCACGATCAGGTCGCCGCCGTAGGCCCAGGCGTCGGCGTGCTGGGTCAGGTTGGTGACCCCGCTGGCGTACATCGTGGTCGAGGCGTGCACCGTCTTGACCCCGGTGTAGGACACCGACACCGCCGACACCGCGCCGTAGCCGGTCAGGGCCACACCGATGGACTTGGTTCCGGCATCGACGTTGACCACGCCGTAGCGGTTGTACCCTCCGGTGGCCGGGGTGTTGTTGAGGTAGGTCGTCGCCAGCGGAGTCAGCACCACGCCGTCGTAGGTCACCGACGAGATGCCCACGCCGG
>JAGQSO010000203.1 GCA_020439505.1 Acidimicrobiales bacterium | reverse complement strand
GGAGTCGACGCCTCGGTGAACTACGCCACCGAACTGGCCCGGGTCACCGCACCCTTGGCCATCTCCCTCGAGGACCTGACCCGGGAGGTGGAGGCCACCGGCTACCAGGTGATCCCTCCTCCGCCCGCTGCGGGTGGAGCCGCCCACGGCCAGCCAGGCCATGGGGAACACACGGACCTGGCGGGTGAGGGTGCCGATCCCCACGCCCACCACGCCGAACTGGAAGACCGTGACCTGCGTCAGCGGTTCCTGATCTCGGGTGCACTCACCCTGCCGGTGTTCCTGCTGGCCATGATGCCGCCCCTCCAGTTCGACCACTGGCAGTGGATCTCGCTGACACTGGCCGCCCCGGTGGTGGCCTGGGGTGGATGGCCGTTCCACAGGGCCGCATGGGTCAACCTCCGCCACGGCGCCGCCACCATGGACACGCTGATCTCGGTCGGCACCCTGGCCGCCTTCGGCTGGTCGCTCTACGCCCTGTTGTTCACCCCCGCCGGTGACCCGGGCATGCGGATGGGCTTCGACCTGATCCCCAGCCGGGGGAGCGGGGCACACGAGATCTACCTCGAGGTTGCCTCGGTCGTCATCGTGTTGATCCTGGGCGGACGCTGGTTCGAAGCGCGGGCCAAGCGTCGTTCAGGTGCCGCCCTGCGGGCCCTGCTGGAACTGGGCGCCAAGGAGGTGGCGGTCCTGCGCGACGGCCACGAGGTGCAGATCCCCGTCGATCAACTGGTGGTCGGCGACCGCTTCGTGGTGCGCCCCGGCGAGAAGGTGGCCACCGACGGCACGGTGGTCGAGGGCCGCTCCGCGCTCGACACCTCGCTACTCACCGGAGAGCCGGTGCCGGTCGAGGTGGGGGTCGGCGACCACGTGGTCGGGGCCACCGTCAACGCCGGTGGCCGCCTGGTGGTCGAGGCCACCCGGGTCGGCGCCGACACCGCCCTGGCCCGCATCGCCCGCATGGTGCAGGACGCCCAGTCGGGCAAGGCCAAGGTGCAGCGCCTGGCCGACCGGGTCTCGGCCGTGTTCGTCCCGGTGGTCATCGCCCTGTCGGTGGCGACCCTCGGGTTCTGGCTCGGTACCGGTGCCCCCGCCGCCGAGGCCTTCACCGCCGCGGTGGCGGTGTTGATCATCGCCTGCCCCTGCGCGCTCGGCCTGGCCACCCCCACCGCCCTTCTCGTGGGAACCGGCCGGGGAGCCCAGCTCGGCGTCCTCATCAAGGGCCCCGAGGTGCTGGAGTCGACGCGGGCCGTCGACACCATCGTCTTGGACAAGACCGGCACCGTCACCACCGGGCGCATGGCCCTCGTCTCGATGACCCCCGCGGCGTCCGAGACCGACGACGTGGTGCTGCGGGTGGCCGGATCCATCGAGGACGCATCCGAACACCCGATCGCCGCCGCCATCGCCGCTGCCGCCCGCGACGCCGGGCACCAGCTGGCGCCGGCTGATGACTTCGTCAACCACCAGGGCCTGGGCGTGACCGCCGGGGTGGAGGGTCGGGCGGTTGCGGCAGGGCGTGAGCGGTTCGTGCTCGAACAGGTGGGCCAAGCCGCCCTACCGGCCGAACTGGCCGAGGCCCGGGACCGGGCCACGGACGAAGGCCGCACCGTGGTCTACGTGGCCTGGGACGGTGCGGTGCGGGGGGCATTGGTGGTGTCGGACACGATCAAGCCCACTTCGGCCGAAGCGATACAGCGGCTTCGTGAGCTGGGGTTGCGACCGGTGCTGTTGACCGGCGACAACCGGGCGGCAGCCGAAGCGGTGGCCGCTGAGGTCGGCATCGAGCCGGCCGACGTCATCGCCGAGGTGCTGCCCGAGGACAAGGTCCGCGAGGTCACCCGCCTGCAGGGCGAGGGCCGGGTGGTGGCCATGGTCGGCGACGGGGTCAACGACGCCGCCGCCCTGGCCACCGCGGACCTGGGCCTGGCCATGGGAACCGGTACCGACGTGGCCATCGAGGCCTCCGACCTCACCCTGGTCCGGGGTGACCTGCTGGTCGCCGTCGACGCCATCAGGTTGTCTCGCCGGACGCTGGCCACCATCAAGGGGAACCTGTTCTGGGCCTTCGCCTACAACGTCGCCGCCATCCCGTTGGCTGCCGCCGGGTTGTTGAACCCGATGATCGCCGGGGCGGCCATGGCCTTCTCCAGCGTGTTCGTGGTGTCCAACAGCCTCCGGCTCCGCCGGTTCCGTTCCACCATCTCGCCGGGAGGCACAAAGTGAGCCGTGGCTACACCATGGAGAAGGACGACTACCTCAAGCGGCTCCGGCGCATCGAGGGTCAGGTCCGCGGCATCCAACGGATGATCGACGAGGACACCTACTGCATCGACGTCCTCACCCAGTTGTCGGCGGTCACGAAGGCCCTTCAGAGCGTGGGCATCGGTCTCCTCGAGGAGCACGTCAACCACTGCGTTCTGCACGCCGCCCAACAGGGCGACGAGGACGCGGCGCGAGCCAAGGTGGCCGAGGCCACCAAGGCCATCGAACGCCTCGTCCGATCCTGAACGGGGACTGGGTGAAATTTGTTGTGTTGACACGAGGCGCGCTGATGGCCTTAGTTTCAGCCCGTGCCCAAGCCTCTGGTCATCGTCGAATCCCCGGCCAAAGCCCGCACCATCGCGGGCTTTCTGGGGGGTGAGTTCAACGTCGAGTCGTCGGTCGGCCACATCCGTGACCTGCCGTCCAAGGGTTTGAGCATCGACGTCGACAACCACTTCGAACCCACCTACGAGGTCCACGCCTCCAAGAAGGACGTGATCCGCAAGCTCAAGCAGGCTCTCAAGGAGGCCGACGAGCTCTATCTCGCCACCGATGAGGATCGCGAAGGCGAGGCCATCAGCTGGCACCTCCTCCAGGTGCTCCAGCCCAAGGTGCCGGTCAAGCGCATGGTGTTCCACGAGATCACCCGCGGTGCCATCGAGCACGCGGTGGAGAACTGGCGCCAGATCGACGAGGGCCTGGTCGACGCCCAGGAGACCCGGCGCATCGTCGACCGCCTCTGGGGTTACCCGGTTTCGGAGGTGTTGTGGCGCAAGGTGGGCGGCGGTCTGTCCTCGGGGCGGGTGCAGACGCCGGCGGTGCGTCTGGTGGTGGAGCGCGAACGTGAGCGCATCGCCTTCCGCTCCGCCGACTACTGGGACGTGGAGGCTTCCTTCCCCACCGACCCCGGCTTCCCCGCCACCCTGGTGGCCGTTGACGGTCGGCGGTTGGCCACCGGTAAGGACTTCGACGACGCCGGCAACCTCACCCGTGACGTGGTCGTGGTCGACGAGCCCACGGCCCGGGGCCTGGTCGACGCCCTGGTCGACGCATCGTTCGCGGTGAGGTCGGTGGAGGAGAAGCCCTTCACCTCCAAGCCCAAGGCCCCGTTCATGACCTCCACCCTCCAACAAGAGGGGGGACGCAAGTTGCGCATGAGCGCCGCCCAGGTGATGCGGGTGGCCCAGAGCCTCTACCAGAACGGTTATATCACCTACATGCGTACCGACAGCACCACGCTGTCGGAGACCGCCCTCAACGCGGCGCGGGCCCAGGCCCGTCAGCTCTACGGCCCCGAGTACGTGCCCGACGCCCCCCGCACCTACGACCGCAAGGTCAAGAACGCTCAGGAAGCCCACGAAGCCATCCGTCCCGCCGGTGACAGCTTCCGCACCCCCGACTCGTTGGCCGGTGAACTTCGGGGCGACGAGATGCGGCTGTACGAGCTGATCTGGAAGCGCACGGTGGCGTCTCAGATGGTCGACGCCCGGGGCCAGTCGGTGTCGGTGCGCATCGGGGCCACGGCGGCCGACGGACGTGACGCCGAGTTCGCCGCGTCGGGCCGGTCGATCACCTTCCCCGGCTATCTGCGGGCCTACGTGGAGGGTGCCGATGATCCCGATGCCGCCCTCGACGACCGTGAGACGCTGCTGCCGGTCCTGGCCGTCGGTCAGACCCTGCCCCAGCCGGGCCTCGAGGCCAAGGGGCACTCGACCTCGCCGCCGGCTCGCTTCACCGAGGCATCACTGGTCAAGCGACTCGAAGAACTCGGCATCGGCCGCCCGTCGACCTACGCCTCGATCATGCAGGTGATCCAGGACCGGGGTTACGTGTGGAAGAAGGGCTCGGCCCTGGTGCCCACCTGGATCGCCTTTGCCGTGGTGCGGCTGCTGGAGGAGCACTTCGGTGAGCTCGTCGACTACGCCTTCACCGCCCGCATGGAGGACGAGCTCGACGGAATCGCCAACGGATCGGTCCAGCGCGAGCCGTGGCTGAACCGGTTCTGGTTCGGCGACGAGGCCGGTGAACAGACGGCTGAGCTCGCCGACGTCTCACCGGGTTCACCCGGCCTCAAGGCCCTGGTCGACCGTGGCTTGGCCGGGATCGATCCCGCCGAGATCAACGTGGTCGGCCGTCTCACCCCACCCGAAGGTGAGGACATCCTCATCAAGCCGGGCAAGTTCGGTCCCTACCTCAAACAGGGGGAGCGCACCGCGTCGATCCCCGATGACCTGGCCCCCGACGAGCTCGACGTGTTCAAGGCACTGGAGCTGCTCGACGCCCCCAGCGGGGATCGGGTGCTGGGCACCGACCCCGAGACCGGGCTGGACGTCACCGTGAAAGCCGGCCGGTTCGGCCCCTACGTGCAACTCGGTGAGATGCCCGAGGGCACCGGCAAGGCCAAGAAGGTCAAGCCCGAGGACAAGCCCCGCACCGCATCGCTGTTCAAGACGATGACGGTGGAGCGCATCACCCTCGAGGAGGCGTTGTCGCTGCTGGCCCTGCCCCGCACCGTCGGGGTCGATCCCGCCGACCAGGGGACCATCGTGGCCATGAACGGGCGTTACGGGCCATACCTGCGCAAGGACTTCGTCGACGAGAACGGCGCGGCCAAGAACGACACACGCTCGTTGGAGACCGAGGAACAGATCTTCGACGTCACGCTGGAGCAGGCCCTCAAGATCCTGGCCGAGCCCAAGCGCCGTCGGGGTCAGAGCGCGGCGGGGCCGCTGCGGGAGCTCGGTGTGGACCCGGTCTCGGAGAAGCAGATGGTCGTCAAGGACGGCCGCTTCGGTCCCTACGTGACCGACGGCGAGACCAACGCTTCGCTCCGCAAGGGCGACGAGGTCGAGACCATCACCGACGAACGAGCCTCCGAGCTGCTCCAGATCCGCCGCGACGCCGGTCCCGCCAAGAAGAAGGCCGCCAAGAAGAAGGCCCCGGCCAAGAAGAAGGCGACCAAGAAGAAGGCTCCGGCCAAGAAGGCAACCGCCAAGAAGGCGGCAGCCAAAAAGGTGGCACCTCCCACCGAGGGCGAGTAGCCCGTGGGACGGTTCGTGGTGTTCGAGGGAGGGGAGGGGTCGGGCAAGTCCACCCAGGCCCGGTTGCTGGCCGAGCGGTGGGGGGCGTTGCTCACCTTCGAGCCGGGGGCCACGGAGCTGGGTGCCCGGCTGAGGAAGATCCTGTTGGACCCTGCCACCACCGACCTCGACCCCCGGGCCGAGGCCCTGCTCATGGCGGCCGACCGAGCCCACCACGTCGCCACCACCATCCGTCCCGCCCTGTTGCGGGGACGAGACGTGGTGTGCGACCGCTATGTCGGTTCGTCGCTGGCCTACCAGGGCTACGCCAGGGGACTGGGGGTGGAGGAGGTGGCGGAGCTGTCGGCGTTTGCCACCGAGGGCCTGGTCCCCGACCTGGTGGTGCTGCTCGAGGTGTCGGCGGAGGAGTCGGCTGACCGGATGGCGCTGGCCGGCACGCCGGACCGCATGGAGTCAGCCGGCGACGCCTTTCACGAGCGGGTACGCGAGGGCTACCGGATGGTGGCGGCCCACAACCCCGACCGTTGGGTGCTGGTCGACGGGTCGGGCGGGGTGGACGAGGTGAACGCCCGGGTCCGGGCCCTGGTCGACTCGCGGCTGCCGTGAGCGGGCTGTTCCCCGTCGACCCGTGGTCCGAGGTGGTGGGGCAGCCTCGGGCCGTCGATCTGCTTCGGGTGGCGGCCGCCGCCGACCCCGTACACGCCTGGTTGTTCGTGGGCCCGTCAGGTTCGGGTAAGCGCGCCGCGGCGCGGGCCTTCGCCGGTGATCTGCTGGCCGCCGAAGCGACGGCCCAAGGAGATGTCGAGGGCGCTTCGCGGGCTCGATCCCTGGCCGCCCAGGAGCAACACCCCGACCTGATCGTGGTCGAACGGGTCGGTGCCTCGATCTCGAGCGAGCAGGCCGACGACATCGTCACCCGAGCCAGCCGATCCCCCGCCGAAGGTCGTCGCAAGGTTCTGGTGCTCGACGAGTTCCACCTGATCGCCGAGGGCGTGGCCCCCAAGCTCCTCAAGACCATCGAGGAACCGACGCCCGGGACCTTCTTCATCGTCCTGGCCGACGAGTTGCCGCCCGGCCTAGTCACCATCGCGTCGCGCTGCGTGCGGGTCGATTTCGCCCCGATCCCCAACGCGGCGATCGTCGAGCGACTCCGGGCCGAAGGAGTGCCCGCCGAGCGGGCCGAGGAGGCGGCCGGGTTCGCGGGAGGAGACCTTCGCCGGGCCCGACTGTTGGCCACCGATGACCGTCTGGCCCTCCGAGTGGCCGCATGGCGGAACCTGCCCCGGGCCTTGGACGGCTCGGGGTCGGCGGCATCTCGGGCGGTGGCCGACATTCGTGGAGCGATCGATGACGTGGAGGCACCCCTGCGAGCCCGCCAGGCGGTCGAGGTGACCGAGCTGAACGAACGGATCGAGCGCTACGGCCAGCGAGGGTCGGGATCCCGCGACCTCGATGCCCGGCACAAGCGGGAGGTCCGGCGTCTCCGCACCGACGAACTCCGCCTCGGCCTGTCGGCGCTGGCGGGGGCATACCGTGACGAGATGATCGTCGCTGCCGATCCCACGACCGCCATGGCGGGTATTGCCGCGGTCCGTGAGGCCGAAGCGGCGCTGACGTTCAACCCCAACGAGGAGCTGTGGCTGGTGGCCCTGGCTCTCCGGCTGCCGTCGTTCAGCTGACCATCGGGGTTCTGGCCCCGCGGGACGATCGGGTACGGTGAACGATCCCCGCCCGGGTAGCTCAGTCGGCAGAGCAGCTCACTCGTAATGAGCAGGTCAAGGGTTCGATTCCCTTCTCGGGCTCTCTTTTTCTGTGCCCCCAAGCGCCGAGGCAGGTACCTTTTTGCGGTGCGTTTCCGGCCTCGTCGAGCTCTCTGGGTAACGGCAGCGTCGCTGTGCGTATTGGCCGGCCTGTATGGGGTGGGCCCACGATTCACCTCTCGAGCGGCGCAGGCCCGTCCGGTATCGGCTGGTGGTGAGTCCGGAGTCAAGGCGGAGATCGCAGCCTCGCCTCGGTTGGTCACCGCCAGTCTCACCGCCGACGGGGCGGACCGCTACGACTATTCGCTGCGGACCCCTGCTGGGCAGGAGGAAGGTCAGCCCGGCTCGGGGCTCGGCCTAGTCGTGACCGCGCCCACCACCAACCTGGGGGTGAACCTGCGAGAGGTGGGTTGGATCGACCAGGGACCCCCCACCGTCGACGCCGAGTCCTGTGTGACCTGGACCGAGTTCAGTGGCCCGATAACCCAGGCCGGAGTGGCGTTACGAGTCCGATCCGCGCCTCGGGGAGCTCAGGCCATCACCGTCACCAACAACATCCTCTTCGGGGCCCGCAACGGGTGGAACATCCACCTGTGGTCGGGGTCGACCGGCGAGTTGGTGGGCCAGATCGTGCTGGCGCACGCGTTCGGACCCACCGTCTTCCAGCAGCCACCGCTCCCCTGGCGGCTGTGCGCCCGCACGATCGGACCGGTGGTGGAGTTCAAGGCCTGGTCCATGGCGGTGGACGACCACGAACCGGCCTGGACCGACCCTGGATATGGCGGCGCCTTCACCGTCCCATCGGAGTGGGTGTATCCCGGGCGGGCGGGTTGGTACGTCGGCCACCTCCGCGGTGGCGCCCAGGCCGACTACGGCTCGTTGGAGGCCGACCCGCTGACCGCAACCGTCGGTGAGCGGTTGTCGGCCGCCAGCCAGGCGACCGGACAGGGAGTGATCCGGTCGGTAGCGGCCAGCCTCGACAGGCTCGACTAGTCGACCGAGCCGCTTGGTGGGATTCGGGGGTTCTTGGTGGCGAGGATCTTGCCGAACTCGGTTGGGGAGATGGGGTGGCTCACCACGTAGCCCTGGATGCGGTGGCATCGGAGATCCACCAGCGCCTCGAACTGCTCCAAGGTCTCGACCCCTTCGGCCACCACGACCAGGTTCAGCGCCTCGGCCAGGTGGACCACGGCATCGACCAGGGCTGAAGCCTCCGGCGAGGTGGTCAGGTTGGTGATGAAGGAGCGATCGAGCTTCACGACGTCGATGGGCAGATCCCTGAGGCCCGACAGCGACGAGAAGCCGGTGCCGAAATCGTCGAGGGCGATGCGACAGCCCAGCGACCTCAACGCGGCCAACGCCTCCACCTCACCGTGGCCTTCGGTGGCCAGGGTCGTCTCGGTCAATTCGATCACCAGGTCCGAGGGGCGAAGCCCTGACTCGCCCAGGATGGTGGAGACATCGGCCACGAAGCCGGGGTCGCGTAGTTGCAGGGCGCTCACGTTCACGGCGATCGTGATCCCCCGGTCGAGGTCACGCCATTCGGACACTTCGTCGCAGGCCCGGGCGAGGATCGACCGGCCCAACTCGATGATCGATCCGGACTGTTCGGCCAGCCGGACCAGTTCGTAGGGCGACACCGGACCCCGCTCGGGGTGGGTGTAGCGCAGGAGCACCTCGGCGCCGGTCACCGCATGGGTGACGGCATCGACGACCGGCTGGTAGGCGAGCCACCACGAGCCGCTCTCCAGGACGTCACGCAGATCTGACTCCAATGTCATGCGGGCCTGGGCGCGCTCCTCGAGTTCCCGGTCGAACAGTGCGAACCGTCCACCCCCGGCTTCCTTTGCCCGGTTCAGGGCGATCTCGGCGCTGCGCAACATGTCGTGCACGTCGGCCTCGCCGCTGGTCACCGCGATCCCGACGCTGCCCGACACCCTGACCCGGTGGCCCTCGATGTCCATCGGATCGGAGAAGCAGGCCAGCATCCGGCTGGCGAAGATCACCGGCTCGAACTCGTCGGACACGTCTTGGAGAACCACCGCGAACTGAACCCCGCTGAGGCGGGCCAGGAGGTCCGCTCCCCGGATCAGGTCGGTCAACCGTCCGGACACCGTGGCCAGAACCCGGTCGCCCACATCGCTTCCGTAGGCCTCGTTGACCCGGTGAAGGTGGTCGATGTCGGCGAAGATGACCGCGGTACGTTGGTCGGGATCGGTAGAGGACATCGTTCGGGTCAGGTTGTCCTCGAGGAGAGCCCGGGTGGGGAGGCCGGTGGCCTCGTCGTAGAGGACGGCTTTGCGAAGCTGCTCCTCGAGTGCCCGTTGCTCGGTCATGTCCCGACACACCGTGCTGAAGGTGACCTGACCGCCGTCGGCTGGGGTGTGGGCCACGAGTACCTGTGACACCGGGATGACGGTTCCGTCTGCTCGACGCAGTCGGGTCTCGGCCGTCGACGAGCCGGTGGCCGCGGCCTCCACCATCGCCTCGCGCAGCAGTTCCACGGCCAACTCGTCGGCCATGTGGTCGAAGGCCCTGGACCCCACCTCGAGCGACCGGGTCCCGAGCAGTCGGCGTCCCGCCGGATTGAGGTAGCGGATCCGACCGTCGACGGTGGTGGTGGCAACCAGATCGGGGCTGGCCTCGACGATCTCGCTGATTCGCGTGGTCGCCACCAGCAGGTCGCGTCGGGAGCTCACCGCGGCACCGACCGCCAGGCCCGAGAAGGTGAGCACCACCATCAGCAGCTGGAAGTCGGCGCGGTCCAAGGGGTCGGTGACCAGCACGTGGGCGGCGGCGGTGAGGACCGCGCCGAGCGTCGCCCCGGACAACGCTGCCGCGGTCACACCGTGACGCATCGCCAGAGCGACGACCGGCACGAACGCCAGGTAGGCGAACCTCATCGGGTCGTCGCCGATCGTCATCAAGGCGACGGCGGTCAACGACGGCAACACGTACTCCAACGTCACCAGGCGCCGGTCGCGGCGCAGCGGTGCATCGGTCAGGGTCGGAACCCGACCGGTCACCAGCGCGTCGCCGGTCATGAGCAGGGCGGGGGTGAGGCTGGCACAGGCGATCACGTCGCCTACCCAGAACAAGCCGACCGAACGCGCCACCGCCGACGTGTCGACGATCCCCAGCGTCCATTGCACGGCGATCCCCCCGACCGCCGCCAGACCCGAACCCACCACCACGCAGCCGAAGGCCAGAACGGTGAGATCGTTCGGTGACCGTAGACGGGGGTCCAGACCCATCCGTCGCAGGGTGAGCGCCGCCAGGTGGTAGCTGCCGACGATCACCAGTGCGTTGACGACCAGACCGACGACACCGAACTCGTCGGCCATGCCCATGATCACCGCGGTCGACAAGACCTCGGCTGCGACCAGCAGGGGTAGGAGTCTCGGACGAAGGAACAAGACGGCGATCGCCACCCCGGCAGGCGGGAACCAGATGAGGATCGGGCCCGGAAGGCTCCGATGCCGGGCCCAGTACGCGGCCAGCAGGTAGCCGGTGACGCTCAACACGCCAAAGGCGATCTCCCGTGCCCGTTGTCGCGGATCGTCCCGGGCGGCGTCGGTGATCGACTCGGGAACGCCCGTCATGACCGCAGCGTAGGCACCTCCCTGGTTTCGCGTCCGGTACCCGCGGGTAACGGGGTGCGGTGACGCGGTGGTGGGTCGACGAACAACGTGACGTCGTCCTCCACGACGGTCCCGACACGACGGTCTGGCTGGTCCGCGACCCCGGACCTGGTGTGCGATCGGGAGATCTGCCTGCGATCGTGGTGAAGGAGGTGCGGGGAGGGCCGCGTGCCGACCGTGTCAGGGCCGCCAACCATGCTCTGGCCGACGTCGATCATCCCGACCTCCTCCCGGTTCTGGGGCAGTGGGACTACGACGGACCCGGCGGTGATCCGGGAGTGGTCGTCGCCCTCCCCTTCGCTGCCGGCGGCACCCTTCGTCGGAGGCTGGAGGAGCGCGGGACGCTGTCTCCCGGTGAGACGGTGGCGGTCCTCTCCCCGGTGGTGGCCGCGCTGGATCACCTGGGGCGAAACGGATTGATCCACGGGGACCTCAAACCCGAGAACGTGCTGCTGTGGGCCGACGGTCGACCGGTGGTGGCCGACGTATCCGGAGACACGCCCTTCGCCACCGTCGGCTATGCCGCCCCCGAGATGTTCGATGGGGTGAGCGGACCGCCCGCCGCCCGCGACGTCTTCTCCCTGGGCGTCGTGGCCTACGAGGTGCTCACCGGTCGGCACCCCCACCCCGGAACACCGTCGGAGACGGTGGCAGCAGCCCGGGCCGGGGTTCACCGGCCGCTGTCGATGTGGTCGTCCATCCCCGGCCCGGTCGCCGCCGCGGTCGAGGACGCCATCGAACCTCGACCCGAGAGACGGACCCCCGATGTGGTGACGTTCCTCGACGCGTTGGCGGACTCCGTACCGCAAGCGACGGTTGTGTGGCCCGGACCCGCCGCCTCGGCGGTCGTGGGACCGACCGCACCGTGGACGACCATAGAGATCACCGGAGCGCCCCCGCCGCCCGCGGTGCCCGAGGCGGGCAGAACTAGATTGCGGTCATGGCCGACCAGGCGACGTTCGCAGAGCAGGCGATGCCCCTGATGGGTTCGCTGTACTCGGGTGCTCTGCGCATGACCCGAAATCCGGCCGACGCCGAGGACCTGGTGCAGGAGGTGTACCTGCGGGCCTATCGGGGGTTCGGAGGGTTCGAGCAGGGTACGAACCTCAAGGCCTGGTTGTTCCGAATCCTCACCAACACCTACATCAACTCCTACCGGGCGCGTCAGCGCCGACCCGAGGAAACCGAGTTGGACGAGGTGGAGGACCTGTACCTGTACCGACGTCTGGGTGGGCTGGAGGCCGTTACCTACAGCCGCAGCGCCGAGGACGAGTTGATGGACACCTTCACCGACGCCGAGGTGAAGGCAGCGGTGGAGGACCTGCCCGAAGGCTTCCGGATGGCGGTGATGCTGGCCGACGTCGAGGGCTTCTCCTACAAGGAGATAGCCGAGATCCTCGATGTCCCGATCGGCACCGTGATGAGCCGACTTCACCGGGGAAGAAAGGCACTTCAGAAACGGTTGTTGGATTACGCCGTCAATCACGGGCTCGCCGATCGCCCGTCCGATCCCGTTCCTGCCGTACCGGCGGAGCGCTGACCCCCGAGACTCCCATGCCCGACTGCAACGAGACCCTGCGAGAGCTGTACCTGTTCCTCGACGGTGAGCTGACCGACTCGGACCGAGACCACATCCAGCACCACCTCGACGACTGTTCCCCCTGTCTGGCCGCCTTCGACTTCGAGGCCGAGCTGCGCATCGTGGTCAGGAACCGCTGTGTGGACCAGGTTCCCGAGGCACTGCGGGAACGCATCGCCCGGGCCATCGAGGAGACCGCTTAGGGGCCCGGCGGATCTCCCCTCTAGGATCGCACCATGTTGTTCGCCAAGGTTTGGACGTACTGGATCGCGGTGCCCCTCGTGGCTGGCGCAGTCCTGTTCGTGGTCGCAACCATCGTCGGCTACCTGGTGAAGGTGACCCGACCCAGGTACCCACGCAACCAGGCCTGATCGGTGGGCGCGGTCGACTGGGGGCTGGCCGAGAAGGTCGCGCTGCGCTCGGTCGGGCGCGAACCATTCGCCGAGTCGTACCACTACCAGTCGCTGAGTAGGGACTTCCTGGAGCTGACCGCTCTGGCCGAGGACCAGGTGGCCGACGCGACCGGCCTCAGGAGCCTGACCGGCTCGGCCCGGGCCCGGGTCACCGACCGTCAGGGCTGGGTGCGCGCCAACATCGCTTCGTTCCAGCGCCTTCTGAGCCCGATCACCGCCCGTCTCGACCAGCACCTGGCCTCCAACGCGCTGGCGCCCGTGGCGAGCCGTGTGGCGGGGGCGGAGGTCGGGATGATCCTGGGATGGATGTCGAGTCGGGTCCTGGGCCAGTACGACCTGCTGGTGGTCGAGGACGAGAACCCCGAAGACCAGGACATCGTCTACTACGTGGGTCCCAACGTTTTGGGGCTGGAGAAGCGCTTCGGCTTCCCCCCCCGGGAGTTCCGCCACTGGCTGGCCCTCCACGAGGTCACCCACCGTGCCCAGTTCACCGGGATCCCCTGGATGCGCGAGCACTTCATCGGGCTGGTACACGAGACGGTGAACAGCCTGGACCCCGACCCCAAGCGCTTCCTCGACGCCCTGGGCCGGCTGGCAACCGACCTTCGGTCCGGACGCAACCCGCTCGATGACGGTGGGATCATGGCGGTCTTCGCCTCTCCCGAGCAACGCGCCGTCCTCGACCAGGTGGCCGGTCTGATGAGCCTGCTGGAAGGCCACGGTGACGTCACCATGGACCGGGCCGGTGCCGACCAGATCCCCTCGGCCGAACGGTTCGGGCAGGTGCTCCGCCAACGTCGGGCCGAAGCGGGCTCAGCGGTCAAGCTGCTCCAGAAACTGATCGGACTCGAGGCCAAGATGCGCCAGTACGAGCAGGGCGAGCGGTTCATCGAGGCGGTGGAGGATGCCGGCGGCACCGATCTTTTGGACCGGGCCTGGGTCGATCCTGCCAACCTGCCTTCCATCGCCGAGATCCGCGACCCGGCCACGTGGATCGCCCGGATCCGACCGACCGCGGCCTGACCGGCTTCGTCGCCGATCTGGCGGCGGGGTGCCCGTTCCCCCCGCCGGGGACGCCGGTGACCTGTGCGGTGTCGGGCGGGGCCGACTCGCTCGCGCTGCTGGTGCTGGCCACGGTGGCGGGCTGCGTGGTCACCGCGGTGCACGTGGATCACGGACTGCGTGCCGGCTCAGGAGCCGAGGCCGACGTGGTGGCCCGTGCGGCATCGCGGTACGGGGCCGCCTTCAGGTCGGTGGCGGTGACGGTGGAGCCAGGTCCCAACCTCGAGGCGCGGGCCCGCCGAGCCCGCTACTCGGTTCTGCCGGTCGATGTGTTGACCGGCCACACCGCCGACGACAGGGCCGAGACGATCCTCCTGAACATGTTGCGCGGCGCGGGTCTGGCCGGACTTTCCGCACTGGCCCCCGGGCCGCGGCGGCCGCTGGCCCGCCTGCGGCGAACCGACACCGAAAAGGTGTGCGAGGTGGCGGGTCTGGAGGTGGTCCACGATCCCTCCAACCTCGACCCGGTGCACCGCCGGAACCGGGTGCGTCACGAGTTGTTGCCGTTGGCCGACGAAATCGCCGGTCGCGACCTGGTTCCGGTGCTGACCCGCCAGGCCGACCTCCTCGCCGAGGTCGACGCGTTCATGGCGCAACAGGCGGCGGAGTTGGACGTGACCTCGGCCCGCCGGTTGTCGTCGGCCCCCGCCGCACTGGCCTCCTACGCGATCAGGGGCTGGCTCCTCCAAGCCGGGGTGGGGGACGGCTACACCGTCGATGCCGCGGCGGTGGAACGGGTTCTGGGCGTCGCCCGGGGCGACGCGGTGGCGACCGAGGTGTCGGGGGGCTGGCGGGTGTCGCGTAGCGGTGGTCGGCTCCGGATCGATCCTCGGTGACGGGTCGGTCCGGTGCAGGCTTCGCCGACCGTCGCCGTCCTGCAAGGATGCGTACCCATGGGTGACAGGGGCAACAGCGACGGGCGAGGCCTGGTTGGGAAACCGTCGGAGGCGGAACTGGCCAGGGTGGAAGCCGATGAGTGTCTCGGCGAGGTCGTCGTGACCGCAGCCGCGCTTCGGGAGCGCATAGGGGAACTGGGCGCTGAGATCAGCGCCGACTACGCCGGTAGACCGTTGCTGCTGGTGGGAGTCCTCAAGGGCGCCTTCATGTTCATGGCCGACCTCTCCCGGGCCATCGAGGGGCCGGTCGAGTTCGACTTCATGGCGGTCGCCTCCTACGGAAACGCCACCAAGTCCAGCGGGGTGGTGCGAATCGTCAAGGACCTCGACGTGGATCTGTCGGGGCGGCACGTGCTCATCGTCGAGGACATCATCGACAGCGGGCTCACGCTGGCCTATCTCCGCAAGAACCTGATGGCCCGTAACCCCGCCAGCGTCGAGGTCTGCGCGCTGTTGGTGCGCGAAGGCCTCCAGAAGAACGACCCCGACCTGAGCTACGTCGGCTTTCGGATCCCGCCCGATTTCGTGGTGGGTTACGGGCTGGATGTGGCCGAGCGGTACCGCGGGCTGCCCTTCGTGGCGACCTACGTCGAGGATCTCCGATGAGCGACAGTCCCGAATCCGAACACCAGGGCGGTGTCGACCTGGTCCGCATCGAGAACGCGGTGCGCGAGATCCTCCTCGCCATCGGTGAGGACCCCGAGCGCGACGGGCTGTTGGACACGCCGGCCCGAGTCGCCCGCATGTACGCCGAGATTTGCTCCGGTCTGCACGAAGACCCCTCGGTCCACATCAGCACCACCTTCGAGGCCGATCACGACGAGATGGTCATGGTGCGCGACATCCCGCTCTACAGCGTCTGCGAGCACCATCTCGCTCCCTTCATCGGCAAGGCGCACGTCGCCTACATACCCAACGACGACGGCCGGGTGATCGGTCTGTCGAAGTTCGCTCGCCTGGTGGACGGCTACGCCCGCCGGCCCCAGGTGCAAGAGCGGCTCACCAGCCAGGTGGCCGACGCCCTCCAGGCCCGGCTCACGCCCAAGGGTGTCATGGTGGTGCTCGAGGCCGAGCACCTGTGCATGTCGATGCGGGGGGTTCGCAAGGCCGGGAGCACGACCGTGACCTCCGCCGTACGAGGCCTTTTCCGCACCAACGTCGCCACCCGGGAAGAAGCCATGAGGTTCATCCAGGGCCGGTGACCCGACCCCGGACCGTGGCCAGTCAAGGGCTTGTCCCGGAGCGGATTTGACGAGGGTTGGTACCCTGGCTTCCCGTGCGTCCGCTGGTGATGGGCATCGTGAACGTCACGCCCGACTCGTTCTCCGACGGCGGGCTGTTCTGCGATCCCCGACAGGCGGTCGCCCACGGCCGACGTCTCATCGCCGAGGGAGCCGATCTCATCGACGTGGGGGGCGAGTCCACCCGTCCCGGGGCGGAGCCGGAATCCCCGACGGTGGAGGCAGAACGGGTCCTGCCGGTGATCGAGGCGCTCTCTCGTGACGTTCGGGTGTCGGTGGACACCACCAAGGCCGAGGTGGCCAACCTCGCCGTGGACGCCGGCGCGACCCTGATCAACGACGTGTCGGCGTCGCTGCACCAGGTGGCGGCGAGCCGGGGGGTGGGCTGGGTCGCCATGCACATGCAGGGCGAACCCCGAACCATGCAGGACCGGCCCACCTACGACGACGTCGTCATCGAGGTTCGGAACTTCCTGACCGACAAGGCGGAGGCGGCCCGTGGCGCCGGGGTCGGTGAGGTGTGGATAGATCCTGGTATCGGCTTCGGCAAGACGGCAGCTCACAACTGGGCCCTTCTGAACGGTCTGGCCGACCTCGTGGCCACCGGATGGCCGCTGGTGGTCGGAACCAGCCGCAAGGCTTTCCTCGGGGCGTTGTTCGCGGATGCTGATGGGGTCCCGGCTGCGGTCGAGGACCGCCTCGAGGGGTCGGTCACCACCGCGGTGATGGCCGCCGCGGACGGCGCGTCGATGGTACGGGTGCACGACGTGGGGGCGACGGTCGCCGCCCTCGAGGCGGCCGGGGCAGGGCGTTCCAACGAAAGATTTTCTCAACACATCAGGGAGATGGACCAGTGGCAGTGAAGGGCAAATGGGCGCAGGGCATCGAGCCCCGCAACTTCCGGTGGGTGATGAAGGACGTACTGGCGGTGTGCGAACGCCCGGGCGGCTACGGAGCCAACCACCGTCGGGTTCGACGCCAGGAGGAGATCATCTGGGTGAGGGAACAAGGGTTCTCCCCGGTGATCTCGATCATCGCCTCGCCCGCCAACCTCCACAACTACGACGAGCTCGGCGTCACCTGGCTGCACCGCCCGTTCAGCAACCACGAGGACATGGGTGTCTACCTTGCCCAGTTCCTGCCCGAGCTGAAGGGCCTGCTGGCCGCTCGCCACAAGGTCCTGATCCACGGTGAGGAGCTGGGGGATCGGATCTCGGGCATCGTCGGCGCCTATCTGGTGTGGTCGGGTCTGATGCCTACCGGACCGAAGGCCATCTCCCTCACCGAACAGCTCACCGCCCGCCAGCTGGGCCCTGTCGGTCGCGAACTGGTGGCGGTGGCCCTCACGCTCCCCCCGGCCCCGTGAGCGCGACGGGGGCGCCGGTGTCGACCGACACCATCGAGCTGAGGGGACTGCGCTTGGTGGGCATCTGCGGCGCGCTTCCCGAGGAGCGCCACCGTGCCCAGCCCTTGGAGGTGGATGTCGACGTCCGTACGTCGTTCTTCGACGCCGGCCGTTCCGACGAGCTCGCTGACACCGTCGACTACGGGGCCATCTGCGCCGAAGTGGAAAGGGTGGTGTCGGCCGGTCGGCCCCGACTCCTCGAGTTCCTGGCCCAGGCGTTGGCCGACGCGGTGATGGCTCTGGACCCCAGGGTGGACTCGGTGACGGTGGCCGTGCGCAAGCTCAGGCCGCCGGTCCCCCAGCCCCTCGCCACCTCCGGCGTCCGGATCCATCGGTCCCGGGAAGACCAGGCGGTGGAGTGACGTCCCCCGACGGCGGTTCGGCTCGGCGGGTGTTCCTGTCGTTGGGTTCCAACCAGGGCGATCGACGACGATTCCTCGCCGAAGCGGTCGAGTCGCTGGGCCCGATGGTCACCGCCGTGTCGTCGGTGTTCGAGACCGATCCGGTCGGCGGTCCGCAACAGGGGTTGTTCCTCAATCTCGTGGTGGAACTCCGCTCCACGCTGACCCCCCGCGAGTTGTTGGCGGTGTGTCACCGCCTCGAGTCGGGTGCGGGTCGGGTGCGGACCGAACGCTGGGGCCCTCGCACGCTCGACGTGGACGTGTTGTGGATAGACGGCGAGACCGTCGCCGATGACGACCTCGAGATTCCCCACCCCCGGATGTGGGAACGCCGCTTCGTCCTTGCTCCGCTGAGGGAACTGGCTCCCGACCTCGTCGGTGAGGACCAGGTGATCGCCGCGGTCGGAGCGGTGCGGGTGGTGGACGGCCTCCCACCGTCGCCCGGGTCGCGGTGACCGTGGCTCCCCGCTTGCGGGTGGTCGGGCCTGGACGGGCCGGCGGGTCCTTCGCCCGGGCGTTGGCCACGGTGGGGTGGGAGGTGCTGGCACCCCTGGGTCGGACCGACGACCTCTCGGGGGCGGCCGACGGCGTGGACCTGCTACTCATCGCCACTCCTGACGCCGTGGTGGCATCGGTCGCCGCCGCCGTCGACCCGGTACCGTCGGCCGTGGTCGCCCACTGCGCCGGCAGCCTCGGCGTCGACGTCATCGACCACCCTCGGGTGGCCGCCGTCCACCCCCTCGCCGCGCTGCCCGATGCCGAGATCGGTGCCAGCCGGCTTCATGGGGCATGGTTCGCCTTGGCGGGAGACTCTCTTGTCCAGCGCGTCGTTGCCGATCTCGAAGGTCGGTGGTTTCCGGTGGCCGATGATCAAAGGGCGCAGTACCACGCCGCCGCGGTGGTGGCATCCAACCACCTGGTGGCCTTGCTGGGTCAGGTCGAACGCATCGTCGGCCCGCTAGGTGTTCCCGCCGAGGCTTTCGTCGACCTGGTTCGAGCGACGGTCGACAACGTGGCGGAGTTGGGAGCGGCGTCGGCCCTCACCGGACCGGTGGCGCGTGGGGACTGGGACACCGTCGCCCGACATCTCGATGCCCTCGATCCATCCGAACGCCCCGCCTACCTGGCGATGGCCGCCGCCGCCCGCCGCCTGGTCGACGGCGCCGGCCTTCCCCAAGCCCTGGCACCAGGAACCTGATCGGACCGCTCCGGTCCTCAGCACTGCAAGGATCTGCCCATGGCGACAGCGGTACGGGTCCACACCACCATCGACGGCTTCCGGAGAGCACTGGCCGAACACCGGTCGGGGGGAGCCACCATCGGCTTCGTGCCGACGATGGGCTACCTGCACGACGGTCACGCGTCGCTGATGAGGGCCGCCGCGTCCTCCGACGACGTCGCCGTGGCCAGCATCTTCGTCAATCCGCTCCAGTTCGCGGCGACCGAGGACCTGGGCACCTATCCCCGAGATCTGGAGCGTGATCTCGCCATCGCCGAGGAGTCCGGTGTTCGCGAGATGCTGCATCCCGACGTGGCCGAGATGTACCCGACCCCGGTGCTCACCACGGTCACCGTCTCGGGGGTCACCTCACGTTTCGAGGGAGCGGCCCGGCCCGAGCACTTCGCCGGTGTCGCCACGGTGGTTACGAAGCTGTTCTCGATAACGGGGGCCTGCCGCGCCTACTTCGGCGAAAAGGACTACCAACAGTTGGCGGTGGTCCGCCGGCTGGCCGCTGATCTGTCGATGCCTGTCGAGGTCGTCGGTTGTCCGACCGTTCGAGAACATGACGGGCTCGCCATGTCGAGCCGCAACGTCTACCTGTCCGACGGTCAGCGCCAGGCGGCGCCGGTCTTGTACCGGGCCATGGTGGAGGCGGCCGGGGCGGCACGGGGAGGGAACCGATCGGTGGACGACCTGAGGGCTGTCATGCACGAGCGGATCACCAGAACCCCAGGGGTCGACAGCGTCGACTACGCGGAGATCGTCGACGCCGACACCCTCGAAGATGTCACCGAGGTAGGAGGCCGCCAGCGGATCCTCGTCGCCGCCCGGTTCGGATCGACCCGCCTCCTCGACAACATCGCCCTCGACACCCCTCCCGCCGGGTGACTTTTCGGGCCCGACGGGAATTGGGATTGGTCCGGTGGCGTTGGCAGACTGTGTTCGTCCTCCGCAACCGGGGGTGACCGGGAGACCGGCATCCACCACGAAAGGAACCAGCGGATGCGTCGTCGCATGATGAAGTCGAAGGTCCACCGCGCCACGGTGACCGACGCCAACCTGCACTACGTGGGCTCGATCACCGTTGACCGTGATCTCATGGACGCTGCCGACCTGCTCGAGTACGAACAGGTGGCGGTGGTGGACGTGGACAACGGTGCCCGTCTGGAGACCTATGTGATCGAGGGTCCCCGCGGTTCGGGGGCGATCTGCCTCAACGGTGCCGCCGCCCGGCTGGTGGCGCCCGGTGACAAGGTGATCATCATCAGCTACGCCGACTACGAACAGGCCGAACTGGAGCGGTACGCGCCCACCATCGTGCACGTGGACACCGCCAACGCCATCGTCGACGAGGCCACCGCCACCGCGTTGGCGGCACTTCACACCCCCGCTCCCCGGCCCTACCACGAGGTCGAAGCGCGGGTCTGACCCGCGGCTCCCAGGTCAAACGGCGACACGATCACCTTGAACCCGCCCGTCCTGGATCTCTTGGTGTTGGGCTCGGGCGTGGCCGGCCTTTCGGCTGCGGTCCGCGCCGCCGAGACCCACCGCATGAGGGTCGGCGTCCTGACCAAGGGTGAGTTGCCTCAGGCGACCACACGCTGGGCCCAAGGCGGAGTGGCGGCCGTGCTCGGAGGCAACGACCCCGACTCCACCGATCTCCACCTCGCCGACACCCTCGCCGCCGGGGCGGGGTTGTGCGACGCCGAGGCGGTCCGAGTGCTGGTCGACGAGGGGCCCGCCCGGGTCAACGAGCTCATCGCCATGGGTGCCATGTTCGACCGGGACGCCCACGGCGAGCTGGAGCTGGCTCGCGAAGGGGGACACAGCCTGCACCGGATCGTCCACGCCGGCGGTTCGGCCACCGGCGCCGAGGTCGAGCGGGCTCTGGTCGAGGCGGTCCAGGCCACCATGGCCGTGCTCCACGAACACGCCTTCGCCCTCGAACTGATCGTCGAGGCCGGCCGGTGCCAAGGGGTGACCGCCCTGTTCTCCGACGGCACGGTTCGTGAGGTGCGGGCCACCAACGTTCTGGTCACCACCGGTGGTGCCGGTCAGCTCTACGCGGTGACCACCAACCCGTTGGAGGCCACCGGTGACGGGATCGCCATGGCGCTGCGGGCTGGGGTGGCGGTAGCCGACATCGAGTTCACCCAGTTCCACCCCACAGCGTTGTCGGTGGAGTCCATGCCCCGCCCCCTGCTCACCGAGGCTCTGCGAGGTCACGGGGCGATCCTGCGCGACACCACGGGCGAGCGTTTCGTCGACGAGCTCCAGCCCCGCGACGTGGTGTCACGGGCCTCGACGAGGCGGATGCTCGAGCTCGGTGTGGACCACGTGTTCCTCGACGCCACCGGCCTCGACGCCTTCGACCAGCGGTTCCCCAACATCGCGGCGGAGCTCCGGGGACTGGGTCTCGACCCGTCACGGGACTGGCTGCCGGTGTCGCCCGCGGCCCATTACACCTGTGGGGGGATCGTCACCGATCTGAACGGTGCGTCGTCGTTGCCGGGGCTGTGGGCGGCGGGCGAGGTGTCGTGCTCGGGAGTCCACGGGGCCAATCGCCTGGCGTCGAACTCTCTGCTCGAAGGAATGGTGTTCGGCCCCCGAGCGGTGGAGGCCATCGAGGTCGGCCGGGTCGGGCCCGAAGCCACCGGGGCGATGCGCACGGTGATGGGCGGTGATCCCGACCGCTCCGAGGCGCTACCGCCGGGCGTGATCGGCGGGCGGTTCATCCGCCTGGAGAAGGTGACGCCTTCCGGCGGGACCGATCTGGACGCGGCGTCGGCGCGCCTGGAGATGCAGCGGGAGCTCACCGCCCACGCGGGGGTCCTGCGCGACGCAGCATCCCTCGACAAAGCCCTCGGTACGGTGAACGGAGTTCTGGCCGCAAATCGGGGTGACTCGGTGGCCGACCACGAGCTCCACAACCTGGCCACGGTGGGGCGGGCTGCGGTGGTGGCGGCAGCGCGCCGCGAGGAGAGCCGGGGGGCCCACACCCGCGAGGACTTCCCCGAGCTCAGCTCGGATTTCGCCCACCGCTTCGTGTTTGCCTGACAGGATCCGACCCCATGACCGTCCGCCGTCCCTTCGACGCTCCCCGAGGCCTGGTGCGGGATCTCGTGGCCCGGGCCTTGGCCGAGGACCTCGACCCGCTGGGTGATCTGACCGCTGGGCTGCTTCCACCCGACAGCAGGGCCGAGGCCCGCTTCGTGGCCCGATCGGCCGGGGTGGTGGCCGGGCTCGCCTGCGTGGAGGAGACCTTCATCCAGGTGGATGACTCGATCACCTGGGCCTGGTCGGTGACCGACGGCGACGCGGTCGCCCCTGGAACGGTCCTGGGCACGGTTTCAGGTCCGCTGGCCTCGGTGCTGACCGCGGAGCGCACCGCGCTCAACTTCCTGGGCCACCTCAGCGGGATCGCCACCGCCACCCGGGCCTTCGTCGACGCCGCCGCGCCGCTGCGGGTGTGGGACACCCGCAAGACGATCCCCGGGCTCAGGGCGCTCCAAAAGGCGGCGGTTCGTGCCGGTGGGGCCCGGAACCACCGGGGGAACCTCAGCGACTGGGTGATGTTCAAGGACAACCACCTCACGGTGCTGGGGATCGTCGACGCGGTTGATAGGGCCAGGGACCAGTGGCCGGGCCGGACCATCCACGTCGAGTGCGACCGCCTGGACCAGGTCCGTGAGGCGCTCGACGCCGGGGCCGATGCCCTGCTGTTGGACAACATGACCCCCGACGAGGTCCGGGCTTGCGTGGCGGTGGCCGACGACCACGCCGCGACCCACGGCACCCGCCGGGCGCTGCTGGAGGTGTCGGGCGGGATCACCGTCGACACCGTCGGCTCGTATTCCGACACCGGGGTGGACGTCGTGTCGAGCGGTTCGCTGACCAACTCGGTCGAGGTGTTCGACGTCGGACTGGACATCGAGGTCTCCTCCCCGTGCTGCTAGCGGCGGACGTCGGCAACACCCAGACCCTCATCGGCTTGTTCGGCGACGACGGAATGCCTGGGCCGACGGGTTCGGACCCCGCTCGCAGTCGTTGCGAGGAGGGGCTGTTGGACCACTGGCGAATCCACACCAACGGCCGGCGGACCAGCGACGAGTACGCGTTGCAGATCCAGGAGTTCCTCGGGTTCCACGGGTTCTCCTTCGACGACGACATCGACGGGATCGCCATCGCCTCGGTGGTTCCCTCCGTGACGGCGGCGCTGCGGGACATGACCGTCAAGTACTTCGGGTTCAAGCCGGTCGTGATCGAAGCCGGGGTGAAGACCGGGATGCCCATCCTCACCGAGAACCCCCGTGAGGTGGGGGCGGACCGGATCGCCAACGCGGTGGGTGCGGCCGACATCTACGGCGGACCGATCGTGGTCATCGACTTCGGAACCGCCACCACCTACGACGCGGTGTCGGCCAAGGGGGAGTACCTGGGCGGGGTCATCGCCCCAGGGATGGAGATCAGCCTCGATGCCCTCTACACCCGGGCGGCCGCGCTGCGCCGGGTGGAACTGGTGGAGCCCCGCAGCGTCATCGGGCGGACCACGGTGGAGTCGATCCAGGCCGGAGCCCTCTTCGGTTTCGCCGGACAGGTCGACGGAATCTGTCGGAGGATGACCGAAGAACTGGGCGACCTGACAGTGGTCGCGACCGGAGGTCTGGCCGAGTGGGTGGCGCCGCACACCACCTCGATCGAACACATCGAACCGTGGCTGACCCTCCACGGCCTGCGCCTGGTCTTCGCCCGCAACTCCTGACCTCGACTCCGTCGCAGAATGCGCCCGCGACCGGACAACGGACAAAGATCCCAGATACCCTTATGGGTATGAGCAGCACCATGACCGACACCCCGCCGCAGGATCTGGGCCATCAGCTCGAACGACGGGGTCGGGCCTGGCTCATCTGGTCGTTCCTGGCCTGTCCCTGCCACCTACCGCTCACCTTCGCCTTCCTCGGCGTGGTTCTCGGGGGCACGGCGCTGGGGGCGGTCATCCGCGACAACACCTGGTTGGCCGGCGGGCTGATCACCGCGGTGTGGGCGGCGGGCACGGCGCGAGGCCTGTGGCTGGTCCGTAAGGGTGAACGGGGCGAGCTGACCTGCGCTCTGCCCGCCCGCTGAGGACCGAGGTGGCCCCCTGTCGTCGGCCGATGGTTTCCTCCCGGGGGCGTTGAACGGGCAGGCTGGTGCGCTGTGACCGAACGCGCCCCCGTCCCGTACCGCTTCGATCCCGACTCCACCGCGGCGGGCCTCCACGCGGACTTCGGGCACCTCGAGCCCGGGGTGGAGACCGGACACCATGTCACCGTCGCCGGTCGTCTCATGTTGCGCCGAGGGCAGGGAAAGCTGGTCTTCGGTCAGCTCGCCGACTCGACCGGACGGATCCAGCTGTTCGCCCCCGCCGACGTGACGCCCGACTTCGAAGGGTTCGGTCGGCTCAGCCTGGGTGACTGGATCGGGGTCCGAGGCGAGGTCATGACCACCCGGAAGGGGGAGCTGTCGATAAAGGTCGGCGAGTGGACCGTTCTGGCCGAGACCCGCCGACCGTTCCCCGACAAGTGGCATGGGATCACCGACCCCGACACCCGTTACCGCCAGCGCTACGTGGACCTGTGGGTGACCGACGAAGCCCGGGCCACCCTCCAGACCCGCAGCCGACTGGTGTCTTCGACCCGGCGCTGGCTCGAGGAGCGGGGATTCATGGAGGTCGAGACGCCGGTGTTCCATCCGGTGCCCGGCGGGGCGCTGGCCCGGCCCTTCACCACCCACCACAACGCCCTGGACATGGAGCTGTTCCTGCGGATCGCTCCCGAGCTGTATCTGAAGCGCCTCGTCGTGGGCGGGTTCGAGAAGGTGTTCGAGATCGCCCGGGTGTTCCGGAACGAAGGCATCTCGCCTCGCCACAACCCCGAGTTCACGATGATCGAGCTGTACCAGGCCTACGCCGACTGGACCGACATGATGTCGCTGGTCGAGGAACTGGTGGCTCACCTGGCGGTCGAGCTCTGCGGCTCCACCACCGTCTCCTACCAGGGGCGCGACGTCGATCTGTCGGTCCCGTGGCGGCGGGCGCCGCTCTCGGAGCTGGTCTCCGAGGCGGTCGGGCGCCCGGTCGGCCTGTCGACTCCGGTAGATGAGCTGCGGTCGTTGTGTGACACCCACGGTGTGGCGTGGAAGGACAGCTACGGTCCCGGCAAGCTCCTGTTGGAGCTGTACGAGAAGACCGTCGAGTCCGAGCAGTGGCAACCGGTGTTCGTCACCGAGTATCCGGTGGAAGTCTCTCCGCTGGCCCGCCCCCACCGTACGCTCGAGGGGATGACCGAACGCTTCGAGGCGATCGTGGCCGGCCGGGAGCTGTGCAACGCCTTCAGCGAGCTGTTGGATCCCGACGAGCAGCGGGCCAGGTTCGAGGATCAGGTCCGCGAACGCGACAACGGCGACGAGGAAGCTATGGCGGTGGACGAGGACTACCTGCGGGCCCTGGAGTTCGGCCTACCGCCGACCGGGGGCCTCGGAATCGGCATCGACCGACTGGTGATGCTGCTCACCGACTCCTCGACCATCCGCGACGTGGTCCTGTTCCCGACCCTGCGTCCCGAACCCCAAGTGGGCAACACCCCCTCGGTGTCGTTGGAGGAGATCTCGTGAGAGTGCTCGTTACCGGAATGGGCGGCGAACTCGGAACCCGGGTCGTCAACCTGTTCGAGCAGGACCCGAACGTCACTGCCATCTGCGGTCTGGACGGTTGGCCTCCCCGCCGGCGCATCCACCGTGTCGCCTTCCACCGCGTCGACCCCGCCGATCGGCGCAAGGCTGTCACCATCGTCAGGGACTTCGACCCCGAGGTGATCGTCCACCTCGGCGTGTACGAACCCAACGCCCGTTTGGACCCGACCCGGGCCCGGCTGAGCACCGCCGCTTCCGCGGTGTCGGTGCTCGGCGCGGCTACCTCTTGTCCCTCGTTGAAAGCCATCGTGGTGCGATCGGGGATCGAGGTCTACGGCCGTCGGAGGGGTGCTCCGACCCGCCCCGACGTCACCGCCGCCGTCGATCCCACGTCGCCGTTCGGAGAATCGCTGGCCCAGGTGGAGCAGGTCGCCCGTGACGCGGGCCAGGCCGCCGGGGTCCCGGTCACCTACGTGCGGTGTGCCCCCATCCTCGGGCCCAACTTCCCCAGCCCGGTCGGGCGTTACCTCCGCCTGCCGGTGGTGGCCGTGAACCCCTTCGCCGAGCTGCCGTTCGCGGTGCTTCACCAGGAGGACGCGGCCGCCGCGTTCGTCGCCGCCGCCAAGGTCCGCCATGACGGTCCGTTGAACGTGGTCGGACCCGGAGCGGTCACCGCATCCCAGGCGGTTCGAATCGGCGGCCGGATCCCGCTGCCGGTGATGGGTCCGGCCTGGTGGTTCGCGGCCAGGGCGTCCGAGCTGCTCAGCGCGCCCCTGCCCGCCCACGTCGGAGAACTGATCGTGCGGGGCGGGGTAGCCGACGGGGAGACCGGACGAGCTGTCCTGGGTGTCGAACCTCGATCCACCCGCGAGGTGATCGAGGCGCTCTACCGGTGGGAGAGCGTGCAGATCGTCAACGTCACCCATCGGGGTGCGGCAGCATGAAGGCGTTCGACGTGCTCAGCGGTGACGTTCCGACCGCACTGCAGGCCGCGATGGCCGTGGCCCAGCGGCGGGTGGCCGGCGCCTACGACGTTGACGAGTGGGGTCTGGACCCCGACCTGGTCTCGCTGGCCGACCCGTTGTTCGCCCTGAGGTGGAACATCGAGGTGATCGGGGCCGAGCGGATCCCTGCCGTGGGTGGTGCCGTGCTGGTGTTCAGCCGGCGGTTGGGGATCAGCGAACCCTGGGTCATCGCCCGCGGGATCCGACAGGCGACCGGGCGTTTCGTGCGGACGGTCGGCGCTCCCGACGTGGCCCCGGTTGGCCCCCTGGTCCGTCGCTTCGGCGGCGTGCTCGACCGGGCCGACGAGGTGGCCGGGCTGTTGCGGGCGGGGCAACTGGTCGGGCTGCCCATGCGTCGTGACGTCGTCAACCGCGAACACGTCGGTCGGTTGGAGGTGGGACGGATCCGAGCCGCCCTCGAGACCGGCGTTCCCGTGGTGCCGGTTGCGACGGTCGGCCGCGAGATCGGGCGCGAGTGGCAGCTGGTGGTGGGTGAACCGGTGAGGCTGCGCCGCAAGGCCGGTCCGCTGGCCGCTCAGGAACTGGCCGAGGCGACCCGGTCGGTGGTCCAAGAACTGCTCGACGAGAGCTTGCCCGCAACTTGGTGGTGGTGACCCGATGCCAATCGTGACCGTCGAGGACGGAACCAAGATCAGCTACGCCCTCGGTGGTCGCCGGGACGGTGAGCCCCTCCTGTTGATCCACGGCCTGGGGGCCGACACCCGCGGGTGGATCATGCAGCGGCGTGCCCTGGGGGCCCGGTTCCGTCTGGTCATGGTCGACAACCGGGGGGTCGGTCGGTCCGACCGACCCGAAGGTCCCTATGACCTGTCGGTGATGGCGGCCGATGCCCTGGCCGCCCTGGACCACGCCGGCTACGGGTCGGCCCACGTCATGGGCGCGTCGATGGGTGGGATCATCGCCCAGATCATCGCCGTGCTCTATCCGGACCGGGTGCGGTCGTTGACCCTGGCCTGCACCGCCGCCCACCACTATTCGTGGCGGCGCGAGCTCCTGACCGAGTGGGCCGAGTTGGCCGAGACCCGGGGCATGCGTGAGTTCGTGCTCCGCAACATGGAGTGGATGGTCGGTCCCCGCTCGCTCCAGCGACTTTGGCCGGCGATGGCGGTTCTGGGCCCGCTGGCGTTCAACGTCCCGGTCGAGTCCTTCGTGGCCCAGATCCATGCGATCCTGGGCGGTGACGACGGGCTGCGCGACCAACTGGTGAACGTCGCTGTCCCCACCCTGGTGCTGGTGGGGAGCCAGGACGTGCTCACCACCCAGGGCGACAGCGAGGAGATTGCGGATCTGATCCCCAACTCGGAGCTGGCCGTGGTTCGCGGGGGAGCGCATCTGTTCATGGTCGAGCAGTTCTCGGCCTTCAACCGGGCCACCACCGGGTTCCTCGACCGGGTCACCACCTCCGGGCGTCCAGTCGCCCTCCAACGCTGACCCAACTCCCTCGGTGGTCAGGTCACCGAGGGATTGGGACCACTCGATCGGTACTGTTCCTGTCGTGTCTGTCGCCTCGGTGGTCGTTCTCATCAACGCCAGCGCCGGGCTGAGAGCTGGGGTGAACCTGGACCCGGACGCGTTGGCCTCCGCCTTCGCCGATGTCGGGGTCAAGGCTGCCGTCGACGTGGTGGATCCTCGACGGATCCCTTCCACCGTCGGCATCTTGTGGGCCGGGGTCGATCGACCCGACGCGGTGATCGTGGCCGGGGGCGACGGAACGGTCAGCTATGCCGCCGCCGCGGTGGTTGGAACCGACGTGGTCCTCGGCGTACTACCGATCGGCATGTTCAACCACTTCGCCCAGCAGCTCGGCATGCCGCTCGACGTGGGAGCCGCGGTGCGGGCCCTAGCCTCCGCCGACGTCGTGGCTGTCGATGTCGGTGAGGTGAACGGCCGGACCTTCGTGAACCAGACCGTGCTCGGCACCGACCCCAAGCTGTTGCAGGTCATGGACCGCATCCAGACCGGTCAGGGCTGGGGGCGGATCCGCTCCGCCTTCGCCGGATCGGTGCGGGTCATGGCTCAGGTGCCGACCAGCAGGGTTGACCTCCAAGCGCCCGGGGGTGTGTCCCGGCGAGGCCTCCGAACGCCGCTGGTCCTGGTGGGAAACGGGTCTCACCGACGCGGCATCAGTGATGTCACCGCGCTGGAGTCCCTCACCGACGGAGCCTTGGACTTGACCGTGGCCCGCTCGACCAGCCGGTGGGCCTTGGTCAGGGCGGGGTGGCGGGCGGCCCGCTCCGGTTCGGACGCGCTACCCGAGACCGACACCATCGCCGTTCCCGAGCTCACCGTCACCGCCCGTTCCCGCACGGTCAGGGTGGGTATCGACGGCGAGGCCGAGGTGTTGCGCAGCCCGCTGCAGTTCCGGGTCAGGCGTCAGGCCCTCCACGTGTTGGTGCCGTCGGACCTCACGGCAGGGGCGTGACGGTGACGCCGGGAGTGGCGGGTGAGCTGACCACCTCTGCTGTCCGGTGGTAGCTGGCCCGTAGCTCCTGTTGAAGACCCACGGGGGTGGCCGGGTCCGAAAGCGTTGCCACCACCGGCAGTACCCGGAAACTGCCCGGGTCGACCCAGGTGGGGATGGCCTCCACCCCCGTCACCCGCCACCGACCATCCCAGCCCTGTGAGGCGGTGGCGGTCACGGTGAGCCCGTCCCGACGTGGGGCCTGGGTCTGGTTGGAGAGCTGGTTCCCCAGACCCCACACCACGTAGCGCCCGTGAACCATCTCGATGGGTTGCACCACGTGGGCGTGGTGTCCGATGACCAGGTCGATCTCGGAGCCAGGCAGGATCGCCTCCGCGGTGGAACGTTGGAACGCGTCGGGCTGGTGCTGGTACTCGGTCCCCCAGTGCAGGCTCACCACCACCAGCTCGGCCCCGGCGGCCCGGGCGGCGGCGGCGTCGGCCCGGATCCGATCGGGGTCGATCTGGTTGGCGGCCCACGGGGCATCGGCCGGGAGCCGGTATCCGTTGAAACCGTAGGCGTAGCTGAGGTGGGCCACCTCGACGGTGCTGGTACCGGCGCGGAGGGAATAGACCCGCGGCCCGGTCTCCCACGGCCCCCGCGCCGTGCCCGAGTGGCCCAGGCCGACGCGGTCCAGCTCTTCGAGGGTGCGCACGACACCGGGGTAGCCCCGGTCGAGGCTGTGGTTGGACGCGGTCGAACATCCGTCGTATCCGGCGTGGGCCAAGCCGTCCATGACCTGGCCCGGTGCCCCGAACGAGGGGTAGCTGGTGAGGCGGCCGTCGGGGGCGGTCGGGACCTCCATGTGGCAGAGAGCCAGGTCCGCCGCCTCCACCACCGGTCGCATCGGGTCGAACATCGGCCGAAAGTCGAAGGGCTCGCCGACCTCACCGCCGTAGAGGGCGGCCCGGTCGTTCACCGGCATGTGGAGCAACACGTCACCGCTGAAGGTCAAGGTGATCGGCTCGGGCGGGGGAGCCGGGGCCGTGGGGGGAGTGGTCGGCGGTGCCACCGCAGAGGTCGCAGTTGTGGAGGAGATCGTGGCGGCCCCGCTCCGACCTCCGTCATCGGAGCAACCACCGAGCGCAGAGGTCAGCACCAAAGCCAAGGTGACCAGCGTCGGCCCACAGAGCCCACGTGGCCGTCTCGGGCTCACGTGTCCAGGGAGCTGAGCAGGTGACGGGCGGCGCCCTGGAGGGCGGAGGCGGAGGGGCGGTCCGACAGGGGTTCCAACGCGGCCACGGCTCGGTCCGAGTAGGTCTGTGCCACCTCGACCGATTCGGCCACCCCGGTGCTCTGGCGGACCAGGGTGCGGGCCCGTTCCCACGTCTCGCCGCCGATCGGGGCTCCGAGCAGCGACGCCAGCTCGTCGCCGGTCGGTCCGGCCAGGGCTCGCAGCACGGGAAGGTTGTAGGCGCCTTCCACCAGGTCGTGGCCGGCGGGCTTGCCGAGCTGTTCGTCGGTGGCCACCACGTCCAAGATGTCGTCGACGATCTGGAACGCCATGCCGTAGGCCAGGCCGAACTCGGTCAGAGCGTCGATCTCGGGCCTTGGCAGGTCGGCCACGATGCCCCCGATCCGACACGCCGACGAGAGCAACGAAGCCGTCTTCCCCTCGATGGAGTCGAGGTAGGCCGCTTCGGTGCGGGTCACCTGGTAGGCGTCCTGGAGTTCTCTCACCTCGCCCTCGCAAAGCCGGCCGATGGTGGCCGCGAGTAGCCCGGCCACCTCCACACCCAGGGAGGCGGCGATCTCCGAGGCCTTGGCCAGCAGGAAGTCACCGGCCAGGATGGCCTTGAGGTTCCCCCACCGGGAGTTGACCGACTCCACCCCCCGGCGGGTGGTGGCCTCGTCGATCACGTCGTCGTGGTAGAGCGAGCCGAGGTGGACCAGCTCCACCGAGACGCCGCCCAGAACCACCTCGCGAGATGCCGGTCCCTCATGACCGGGGACGCAGCGCCCGGCAGCCACGGCGAACAACGGGCGGACCCGCTTGCCGCCTGCGCCCAGCAGGTGTCCGGCCATCTCGGTCATGGCCTCGGTCGGTGCGGTGACCGCCGCCTTCAGCTCCTCCTCGATCCGGGTCCGGTCGGTGCCGATCTCGGGCAGGGTGAGCAGCGGGTTGGATGCCATGGGCGAAGGCTAGAAGGACCGGGCTCATCGTCCCGCTTTCCCGGGAAGGCCTACGCGTAGACCGCCAGGGGAGGGGACGGCGGTACACTCCAACGACGAATCCCGTTCTCAGGGAGGCATCAGTGTTCGAGAGATTCACGGATCGGGCCCGCCGCGTGGTGGTCCTGGCACAAGAGGAGGCCCGTCTCCTCAACCACAACTACATCGGTACCGAGCACATCCTGCTCGGGTTGATCCACGAGGGTGAAGGCACGGCCGCCAAGGCCCTCGAGTCGCTCGGCATCTCCCTGGAGGGAGTGCGCAGCCAGGTCGAGGAGATCATCGGGCAGGGCGGGTCTTCGCCCAGCGGGCACATCCCCTTCACGCCCCGGGCAAAGAAGGTGCTGGAGCTGTCGTTGCGCGAGGCCCTACAGCTCGGTCACAACTACATCGGCACCGAGCACATCCTTCTCGGCCTCATCCGTGAGGGTGAGGGCGTGGCCGCCCAGGTGCTGGTCAAGTTGGGGGCCGATCTCTCGCGCATCCGCCAGCAGGTGATCCAGCTCCTGTCGGGCTACTCGGGTTCCGGCCAGGGCGGTCCGGGCGGGTCGGGCGAGAAGGCCGGTGCCACCGCCGGTGGGGCCGGTGGCGACACGCCGTCGGGTTCGCTGGTGTTGGACCAGTTCGGTCGCAACCTCACCCAGTTGGCCAAGGACAAGAAGCTCGACCCGGTGATCGGCCGCGCCCGTGAGACCGAGCGGGTCATGCAGGTGCTCAGCCGCCGCACCAAGAACAACCCGGTGCTCATCGGCGAGCCGGGCGTGGGCAAGACCGCGATCGTGGAGGGCCTGGCCCAGGCCATTGCGGCCGACAACGTGCCCGAGACCCTGCACAACAAGCAGCTCTACACCCTCGACCTCGGTGCCCTGGTGGCGGGGTCGCGGTACCGGGGTGACTTCGAGGAGCGCCTCAAGAAGGTGCTCAAGGAGATCCGCACCCGGGGCGACATCATCCTGTTCATCGACGAGATCCACACCCTGGTCGGTGCCGGTGCAGCCGAGGGCGCCATCGATGCGGCGTCGATCCTCAAGCCGATGCTGGCCCGGGGCGAGCTCCAGACCATCGGGGCCACCACGCTCGACGAGTACCGCAAGCACCTCGAGAAGGACGCCGCGCTCGAGCGCCGGTTCCAGCCGGTGAAGGTCGAGGAGCCGACGGTGGCCCACACCATCGAGATCCTCAAGGGACTGAGGGAGCGCTACGAGCAGCACCATCGGGTCACCATCACCGACCAGGCCTTGGTGGCGGCGGCCAACCTGGCCGATCGGTACATCTCTGACCGTCACTTGCCCGACAAGGCGATCGACCTCATCGACGAGGCCGGTTCCCGCCTGCGCATCAAGCGCATGGAGACCCCGGCGGACTACAAGGAGATCGAGAACGCCATCGCCCAGGTCGTCCAGCAGAAGAAGGACGCGGTCGAGGCCCAGAACTTCGAGGAGGCCGGCCGCCTCCGCGACCGCGAGAAGGAACTGCTGGCCGACAAGGACGCCAAGGAGGCCGAGATCAAGGCCTCCGGTGTCGACCTGTTCGACGAGGTGGACGAGGAGTCGATCGCCGAGGTCCTCTCGCTGTGGACCGGCATCCCCGTCTACAAGCTCACCGAGGAGGAGACGGCCAAGCTCCTGCGCATGGAGGATGAGCTGCACAAGCGGGTCATCGGCCAGGAGAACGCCATCAAGGCCGTCAGCCAGGCCATCCGCCGGACCCGGGCCGGGCTCAAGGACCCCAAGCGCCCCAGCGGGTCGTTCATCTTCCTCGGTCCGTCCGGCGTCGGTAAGACCGAGCTGGCCAAGACCCTGGCCGAGTTCCTTTTCGGTGACGAGCAATCGATGATCAGCCTCGACATGTCCGAGTACATGGAGAAGCACACGGTCAGCCGTCTGGTGGGCTCGCCCCCCGGCTACGTCGGTTACGAAGAGGGTGGCCAGCTCACCGAGGCCGTTCGGCGCAAGCCGTTCTCGGTGGTGCTGTTCGACGAGATCGAGAAGGCCCACCCCGACGTGTTCAACACGTTGTTGCAGATCCTCGAGGAGGGTCGCCTCACCGACAGCCAGGGTCGTTCGGTCGACTTCCGCAACACCGTGCTGATCATGACGTCCAACCTCGGTACCGCCGACCTTCGCAAGGCCAACATCGGCTTCGGCAAGGCCGATGAGGCCATCTCCTACGAGAAGATGAAGGAGAAGGTAAACGAGGCGCTCAAGGCTCACTTCCGGCCCGAGTTCTTGAACCGGATCGACGAGACCATCGTGTTCCACGAGCTGTCCAAGGCCGAGGTCACCACCATCGTCGACCTGCTGCTCAAGCGGACCAGCATCCAGCTCGAAGCCCAGGGTTTGGGCATCGAGCTGACCGACGCCGCCAAGACCTTGCTGGTCGACAAGGGCTACGACCCCACCATGGGTGCCCGCCCCCTGCGTCGGGCCATCCAGCGCCTGGTTGAGGATCCCCTGTCCGAGAAGCTGCTCTACAAGCAGTTCCGCGCCGGGGAACTGGTGATCGTCGACGCCGAGTTGGACCCCGAGACCAACGAGACGGTCATGACCTTCCGTTCGGTCGAGGGCTTCGTTCCGCCTACCGCGGCCAGCGAGGGTGACGAGGAAACCCCTCAGGCCCTGGCCGAGACCGGCCCGGCAACCGAGTAGCACCCACCGGGGGCGTCAGGCCGAAACGACCGCCGCGCACAGGGCGATCAGATTTTCGACGTAAGTGTCGTGGTCCAGTTCGGGCTGATCGTCGGCATCGAGGCGTCGGGCCCGGTCGGCGGCGCTGCCGGTCAGCAGGATTATCAGAGCCAGGATCCTCTCCCGTCCGAGGGCGGGAGAGGTCGGGGCGCGTTGTTCGATCTCGCCGAGGATGGCGGAGAGGTGTTCGGTGGTGGCGGCGTCGGATTCCAGCCGCCAGGCCGCGAACCGCCCGCGTAGCTGGGCGACGATCCGCAGGTACGCCCGTCCCGCTGGGTCCCCCAGCAGGTCGGTGTAGGGCCTGACGAGGCAGGCGACCAGGTCGGTGAGCGTCGGGTCGGGGCCGGCGAACGATCGCAGACGTCCCCGCTCGGCGTCGATCGGGCCACCCCGTCGCGCCAGGATCTCCAGCAGGAGGCCCTGGCGCGAACCGAAGTGGTAGGTGACCGCCGAGGCGTTGCGCTGCTCGGCGGCCTCGGTGATCTCACGGGTGGTGACCCCCTGGACGCCGTCGCGGGCGAAGAGGCGCTCGGCTTCGTCGAGCAGGCGTTCGCGGGTGGCGACGGCCAGGGGAGCCACGGTCAGATCCCGGGGGTGGCGTCAGCCCTCGAGGGGGATGAGGGCGTTGGTGGGGATCACCTCGACGTCGAGCCCCTCGGGCAGCGGGTTGGCGAAGTCGGGGTACTTGCGCTTGGCGGTGGCCCGCATCTTGGCGGTGCGGTGCTCGGGGTCCTTGTCGAACTCGGGGATCACCTTGCCACCGAACAGCTCCAGCATCTCGAGGACCTCTTCGTGCTCGAATCCCTCGTTGGGGATGCCGAACACGAGCTGGTCACAGCCGACCTCCTGGTACTTGGAGATCTGCTCGAGCACCTGCTCGGGGTTGCCGCACAGCAGGTAACCGGCGTCGATGGCGAAATCGAGCTCTTCCTCGGTGCGGATGGCGCGGGGTCGACCGGGCCACTTAACCGCGCCGGGCTGGGGCGGCATGGTGGTGTGGTACATGTTCACCATGGTGTTGAGGTAGCCCCGTCCGGGGGACATGGCGATCTCGCGGGCCCGTTTGCCGTCGGCCACGCAGACCACGGCGTTGGTCATCATCACGTTGTCGTTGACGAACTGGCCGAGGGGTTCGGTGCAGTCGGCGATCCCCTCCTTGTAGGCGTCGATGCGGCCCTTGAGGTTGTAGACGGGTTCGAAGTTGAAGGCGATGGCGCCGATGCCGGCCTGACCGGCGGTGGTGAAGGTGCCGGGGTTGCCGCAGCCGACCCAGATCGGCGGGTGGCCGACGCCGTAGGGCTTGGGGAGGATGTTGTGCGGCTCTTCGATCTTGAAGTTCTCGCCTTCGAAGGTGTAGTCCCGCTGCTCCCACATGCGCACGATCTCGGGCGCGGCCTCGTTCCACATCTCCTTGGTGTCGGAGGTGAGGAGGTCGAAGGTCGCCATCTCGTGGGCGCCGGCGCCGCGGCCGGTACCGAACTCGAAGCGCCCGCCGGTGACGTGGTCGAGCATGGCCACCCGCTCGGCGTTGCGGACCGGGTGGTTGACCTTGCGGGAAAGGTTGATGATGGCCGAGCCCAGGTGGATGCGCTCGGTCTTGGCCGCCACGTAGGGGATCACGACCTCGGGGGCGGACATGTGGGAGTACTCGGTGAGGGCGTGGTGTTCGCCGAACCAGGCGTACTTCCAGTTGAAGCCATCGGCGTGGATGGCGTACTGGAGCTCGCGCATGAGCATCGTGTGCTCGGCGTCGCGGTTGTGGGCCGCGGGGCCGGGCAGGTAGCCGTTCAAGAACAGGCCGAACTCCATCAGGGACTCCTTGGGTGGGGAAACTAGAACCGGTTCTAATGTAGTGCATTAGAACCGGCGGGGAAAGGGGGTCGTTAGGGTGCGTCCCGTGGCGTCGTCCTTCGTTGTCGGTCCCGGGTCCTAGGTTCGATCCATGGCCAAGGTGAGAACGGTGTTCAGATGCCCCGACTGTGGGGCCAGCGCCCCCAAGTGGGTTGGCCAATGCCCCGGTTGTGCGGCGTGGGGGAGCCTGGTGGAGGAGCTCGACGCACCTCTGGAGGCGGTGGCCCATGCCCTGGTCGCCTCCAGCGGTCCGCCGGTCCCCATCGCCGAGGTCGATCCCACCGAGTTCACCCCCCGACCCACCGGGGTGGATGAGTTGGATCGGGTCCTGGGCGGGGGGCTGGTGCCGGGGTCGGTCACCTTGTTGACGGGCGAGCCGGGGATCGGCAAGTCGACCGTTCTGTTGCAGGCGGCAGCGACGGTGGCCTCCTCGGGACGGACCGTCCTCTATCTGTCGGGAGAGGAGTCACCCCAGCAGGTTCGCCTTCGAGCGGAACGTCTCGGTGCTCTGCACCCCGGGCTGTTCCTGGCGGCCGAGACGGCCCTTCCCCATCTGATCTCGGCCATCGACCAGGTTCAGCCGGAACTGGTGGTGGTCGATTCCGTGCAGACCCTCGTGGCGCCGGAGTTGTCCTCCGCCCCCGGGTCGGTGGCCCAGGTGCGCGAGTGCAGCCATCGCTTGGTGCAGGAGGCCAAACGGCGGGGCTGCGCAGTTGTGCTGGTCGGTCACGTGACCAAGGAGGGCACCCTCGCCGGTCCGCGGGTGCTCGAGCACGTGGTCGACACGGTGCTGGCCTTCGAGGGCGACCGCCACCACGCGCTCCGCCTGCTTCGGGTGACCAAGCACCGCTTCGGCTCGACCCAGGAGCTGGGGTTGTTCGAGATGACCGAGAGTGGCCTGGTCGGGGTCCCCGACGCCAGCGGACTGTTCCTGGCCGACCGACGGGTGGGGGTCCCCGGATCGGTGGTCGTCCCCACCATGGAGGGCGTGCGACCCATCCTGGTCGAGCTCCAGGCCCTGGTGGCCGACTCGAACCTCCCCGCTCCCCGTCGATCGGCCCAGGGGGTCGACAGCGGTCGCTTGTCGATGATTCTGGCGGTGGTGGAACGCCGGGTCGGGTTTCCCCTCGCCAAACTGGACGTGTTCACCCTGGCCGTCGGCGGTATGAAGGTGTTGGAGCCCGGTGCCGACCTGGCCGTCGCCCTGGCGGTGGCATCAGCGATGCAGGGGCGGCCGGTACCGCCTGATCTCGTCGCCTGCGGTGAGATCGGACTCGGTGGGGAGCTGCGCCAGGTCGCCCATACCCCACGCCGACTGGCCGAGGCGGCCCGGCTGGGGTTCACGAGGGCGATCGTGCCCCACAGCGCTCCGCACGACGTGGGCGGTATCGAACTGATCAGGGTTGGAACGCTCCTCGAGGCGATGGACCGCCTCGACCTGTTCGATATCTGATCTCCGGGGTCACCGCGGACGCGGCCCTCGCCCTCCTAACATCGGTGGATGACCGCGCCGTACCCCCCGGAGCTGAAGGCGGCGATCACCCAGGTCGCTCCGGGTCGTGTGCTGCGCGATGGGGTGGACCGGATCCTTCAGGCCGGGATGGGTGGCCTGCTGGTCCTCGGCGACGGACCCAACGTGTTGAACATCTGCTCGGGCGGCTTCCTCCTCGATGCCGCCTTCAGCCCCCAACGGCTGTCGGAGTTGGCCAAGATGGACGGCGCCATCATCCTTGCCGCCGACGCCAGCCGAATCGCCCGGGCCAACGTGCACTTGGTACCGGCTCCTGGGGTCAGCACCTCCGAGACCGGAACCCGACACCGGACCGCCGAGAGGGTGGCCAAATCGCTGGGCGTCCCGGTCATCACCGTTTCCCAGCGGATGAACACCATCCGGATCTACGTCGGCGACCACAAGCACGAGATCGTCCCCACCGCGAGGTTGATAAACCGGGCCGACCAGGCGCTTTCGACCTTGGAGAGATACCGGTCCCGCCTCGAGTCCGACGCCGCCGCCCTGTCGATGCTGGAGATCGAGGACCTGGTCACGATCCGCGACGTGGTCAACGTCCTTCAGCTCATCGAGGGGGTGGAGAGGATCGCGGCCGAGATCGAGGGCCACATCGTCGAACTTGGCGATGAGGGTCGGCTGGTCCGCCTCCAGTTGTTGGAGCTGATGGGCGGGGTGGAGGGCGACCGGCGCCACCTGGTGCGCGATTACCGCGGTCAGGTCAAGAAGGTCACGTTGGACACCGTTCTGGAATCGTTGGCGGCCTTGAGCACCGACGACCTGATCGATCCGACCGAACTGGTGCACGCCCTGCGTCTTCCGACCATCGCGCTGGACGCGTCGGTATCACCCCGTGGTTACCGGATGTTGTCGCGGATCCCGCGCCTGCCGGACCAGATCGTGGAGCGGATCGTGGCGCGCTTCGGAAGCCTTCAAAAGATCATGCGGGCTTCGATCGACGACCTCGACGACGTGGAAGGCGTAGGTGCCACCCGGGCCCGCGCCATCAAAGAGGGACTGAATCGGATCGCCGAGACGAGCATCCAGGACCGCTTCTGACCGTCGTCAGCGGCTGCGGCGTTCCAGCTCTTCGCGGTTGGTGATGCGGTAGCGGCGGTCGTGCTGTTCGATCCAGCGAAGCCGCACGAAGCTGGCGATGGCCTTGTTGACCCGTTCGCGGGAGGCACCGACCATTCCGGCCAGCTCCTCCTGGGTGATCGGCAGGGCGAAGTCGTCAGCGTCACCGGCTAGCTCGAGGAGGCGCTTGGCCGTTCTCCCGGTCACGTCGAGGAACACCGAGTCGGCCAGGGCGGAGTCGGTGTTGCGGAGGCGCTGAGCCACCAGCTTCACCACGCCCCACAACAGGTCCGGTCGGGCCTCGTAGATCTTGCGAAGCGGTTCGTAGGGGACCTCGACCAGTTCGGAGGGCTCGAGCGCCCGGGCCTCGGCCGACCGACCCAACCCGTCGAACAGGCCCATCTCACCGAACACGTCGCCGTGTTCCATGAGCGCGACCATCGACTCTCGACCGTCCACGGACCGTTTGGATATGGCGAGCCGGCCAGAGGACACCACACAAAGGCGGTTCGGCTCGTCACCCTCGGCGAAGACCACGTCGCCCCGCAGGTAGCGGCGGGTCTGGGCCGACGCGGCTACCGAGACCATCTCCTCGTCGGTGAGGTGCGTCAGTAGCTCGACGTTCTGGAGCAGGTCGATGTCAACCACGTAACGGAGGCTACCGTTCCCTTACTAGCGTGGGGGTGATGGGGTCGGTTTGGGCGATCGTGGTGGCGGCAGGGTCGGGAAGCCGGTTCGGCGGGGCCAAGCAGTACGCGCCGCTGCTGGGACGTCGGGTGCTGGACTGGTCCCTCGACGCGGCGCGTTCGGTGTCGGACGGTGTGGTCCTGGTGGTGGCCGAGGGACATGAGTTGGACGACGAACCGGGGGCCGACGTGGTGGTGGTCGGCGGCCGAACCCGCTCTGAATCGGTCCGTGCCGGGCTGGCCGAGGTGCCCGACGGGGCCGCCGTGGTCGTGGTCCACGACGCCGCCCGCCCGCTCGCTTCCCACGGGCTGTTCCGGGCCACGGTCGACGCGGTGATGGCCGGCGCCGATGTGGCCGTCCCGGTCGCCCCGGTGGTCGACACCGTGACCGACGAGCATGGAACCGCGGTCGACCGGGACGGCCTGAGAATCGTGCAGACCCCCCAGGCCTTTGCCGCCGACGTGCTTCGGCGGATCCACGCTTCGAGCCCCGAAGCGACCGACGACGCGTCCCTGGTGGTGGCGGCGGGCGGTCGGCTCCGACAGGTCGGTGGCGAGCGCTGGAACCTCAAGATCACCGAGGCGGATGACCTGGTGGTGGCCGAAGCGATTCTCGGAGGAACGCAATGAGGGTACGGGTGGGGCAGGGCTTCGACGTCCATCCCTTCATCGATGATCCGGACCGACCGTTGGTGCTCGGCGGGGTGGTGTTCGACGATCCACGGGCGTTGGCCGGACACAGCGACGCCGACGTGATCGCCCACGCCTGCGCCGACGCCCTGCTGGGTGCCGCCGGACTGGGCGATATCGGGGAGCATTTCCCCGACACCGATCCGGCCTGGGCGGGGGCGGACAGCATCGGTCTGCTGGCCGAGGTGGCGCGCCGCGTGAGGGCGGCCGGTTGGGAGCCGGGAAACGTCGACGCGTCGGTGGTGACCGACCACCCCAAGTTGGCCCCGGCCCGGACTCACATGCAGGAGAAGCTGTCGGCCGCGGTGGGGGCGCCGGTGACGGTGAAGGGCCGCCGACCCGAGGGGCTCGGAGCATTGGGCCGGGGCGAAGGCGCCGCCTGTTGGGCCGTCGCCGTGGTGACCCGGGCTTAGCGCTCTGCGGGCTGGGTCTCGCCGGGTCGGGCCTGGGAGGATGGGTCATGGCTGGTCGTGGTTCAGGTGGTCGTGGTTCAAGTGGTCGTGGTCGTTCCGGTGGTGCCCGGCCGGGCAAGGGTGGGTCGGGCAAGGGCGGGTCGGGTGGACCTCGAAACCCGCTGGGCCAGATGGGGCCGCAGGGGAGGGCGCCCCGGCGCTCGGCTACCACCGGGCTCGGGGGAGAGCAGGTGGAGGGTCGCCAGGCGGTCCGGGAATTGCTGCTGGCCAACCGTCGGGACACCCGCGAGATCTGGATGGCAGCCGATCTCGATGCCGCTCCCGTGCTGGAGGACATCCGTGAGTTGGCGGCCGAGGCTCGTGTGGTGGTCAAGGAGGTCGGTCGGGGAAAGCTCGATGCCGCGGCCAGGACCGACGCTCCCCAGGGGGTGATCGCCTTTGCCCGCCCGCTACCCGAGTACAGCGTGGAGGACCTGTTGGGTCCCGGGGTGGGCGGGGCCGAGCCGTTCCTGCTCCTGTCGGACGGGATCACCGACCCCGGCAATCTGGGGGCGCTGCTGCGCTCGGCCGAGTGCGCCGGTGTCACCGGGGTGGTGTTGCCGCGCCATCGCGCCGTTCACATAACCCCGACCGTCACCAAGGCGGCGGCCGGTGCGATCGAGCACATCCCGATGGCGATCGTCGGCGGGATGGCCAAGACCGTCGACGAACTTCGTCGGTCGGGGGTGTTGGTGGTGGGCCTAGACGAGCGGGGGTCGAAGGGCCTGTGGGAGCTCGATCTGGGGGGGCGGCCGGTGGCGCTGGTGCTGGGGGCCGAGGGCCCGGGCCTGGGCCGCCTGGTGCGGGAGCGGTGCGACGAGGTGGTCTCCATCCCACTGCGGGGTCGCCTCTCCAATCTCAACGTCGCCACCGCCGGAGCCCTGGCCTGTTTCGAGGTGGCCCGAGGCCGCGCCACCTGACGCTCAGCGTTGTGCCACGCAGGCGCAGCCGCCCCCGTCGCGCTTGGCCTGGTAGAGCGCGCTGTCGGCTAGGGCGAGCAGCCGGTCGGGGGTGAGGTCCGATGCCACCAGGGCGATACCGATGGACAGGCCGATGGTGAGGCTGAGTCCGTCGACCTCGAACGGTGGGGCCATCGCCGCCAGCATCCGTTCGGCCAGGTGTTGGGCCGTCTCTTCGTCGGGGACGCTGCGCATCAGGACCGTGAACTCGTCGCCGCCGATGCGGGCCAGGTCGTCGCCCATGCGAAGGGCCGAACGGAGCCGCTCGGCGACCTGGACAAGGACTAGGTCGCCGACGTGGTGCCCGTAGTCGTCGTTGATCGGTTTGAAGGCGTCGAGGTCGCAGAACGCCACCGCCAGCTCGGCCTCGCCGATGGCCAGCGCGGCCGCGAGGCACTCCCGGAAGGTGGCGCGGTTGGCGACTCCGGTGAGCCCGTCGTGGCCGGCCAGGTGGGTCAGTCGTTGGTGCTCGGTCCACTTCTGGATGGCGACCTGGACGTAGCGGGCTTGCTGTTCGAGCCCCAACTGGTGGCCGAGCAGGGGTTCGCTGGCGTCGGTCCGCCAGACCGAAAGGACGGCCGGAGGCAGCTTGGGTGAGATCTCGACCGGTATGCACCAGACGCCGCGCAGGCCCGCCTCCTCGGCGGGAATGCGGGCCCGTGGGGGTAGCTGCTCGATGGTGGCGTTGACCGGCCGCCCGGTGAGGGCGGCGCGGTGCCACGGGCCCGAGTCGGCGGGGGCGCAGGCCTTTGGAACCTCGGCGCCGTCGGTCCAGCAGAACTCGTACCCGTCGAACCCGTAGTGGATGAGGGCGCCCGTGACGTTGAGGCTCGGGATGATCGAACGACAGAGGTGTTCACACACCTCCGAGAAGGGGGCGGACCCGTTGAGGGCGCTCAGGAACTGGTTGAAGTGGTGGTTGTGGTTCCAGGGGCGGAGGCGAAGGGCCAAACCGTCGTATCCCAGGTCCGCCGACGGCACCGCCCCGATCTCGCACCAGGTGGATCCGCCGTCGCTGGAGAGGACCTGGAACACCATGGGGATCGACTCCGGGCGACCGGTGGTGATCTGCACCTGGTTGAACGCCACCGCCGCCCGGTCCAGCTCGTCGGGAGGCAGGTAGTCGACGATGTTGGTGTCCATCATCTCGTCGGGCTTCCAACCCAGCAGGTCGGTGATCGACCGGCTGACGTAGACGATGGTCCCGTCGAGCTTCACCACCACGAACGGGTTCGACGTGGCGTCGATGATCGAACGGAACAGCCAATCGGGTACGCGCAAAGGCGATCCACTCTCGTCGCTTGAACTGGGCGTGTCCATCTCCCTCATGCCCTCCCTGCCTTTGACGGTATCACCCACCCGCCCGGTCGTCACGCTCTGATGTCGAACGCTGACGTTCCGTAGACCCGAGGGTTTACTCCGAACCTTCCCGCCGGTACGTTGCCGATCATGGCCGTTATTGATCAGCCCTGGCAGGGGGATGCCTGCTCGCTCGTTGACGCTTTCCGTTCGGGGGAACGTTCCCCCCGGGAGGAGATGGAGGCCACGCTGGCCGCCATCGAACGGAGCGACATCAACGCCTTCTCGTTCGTGGATCCCGAACGAGCCCGGCGGGGTGCCGATGAAGCCGACATCACCTTGCCCTTCGGCGGGGTCCCCTTCGCCATCAAGGAGCTCGACGAGGTCGAGGGGTGGCCGGACACGGGTGCATCGCTGGTCTTCAAGGACCGCATCGCTTCCCACACCTCCAGGGTGATCGAGAAGATCGTGGGTGAGGGCGGTGCCGCTCCGGTGGGGCTCACCACCGCCAGCGAGTTCGGCGGGCTCAACGTGAGCGTCACCAAGCTCAACGGCGTGACCCACAACCCATGGCAGCACGGGCGTACGGTCGGAGGCTCCTCGTCGGGGTCGGCCGCGGCCGTCGCCGGTGGCCTGGTCAGCCTGGCCAGCGGAGGAGACGGCGGCGGCTCCATCCGGATCCCTTCCGGTTACACCGGCCTGCTGGGCATGAAGGGGACCTACGGACGGATATCGAGAGGACCCCGCGCCGCCTTCCGGCCCGGAACCGTGGTGTTGGGAAACCTCTCCCGCTCGGTGCGTGACGCCGCCCGCTACTTCGACGTGGCCGCCGGCACCGACCCCCGCGACCCGTCGAGCCTCCCTTCGGCAGGGACCTGGGAGGCCGATCTCGGCACCCAGGAGCTGAAGGGCCGACGGATCGCGGTCGTCCCGGCCCTGGGCGGGGTGACCCTCGAGAACGGGGTGGAGGAAAATCTGCGCCGGTGGGTGGACGAGCTTGTCGAAGCGACGGGCATGGAGCTGGTCGATGTCGACCTCCAGACGCCGAACCTGGCCGCGATGTGGATGATGGGCAACCTCTCCACCCTCCTTCCGGAACTGGGCGACCGGTGGCCGGGGTGCGCCGGCGAGCTCACCGACGAGGTGGCCCTCGGGTTGTACCTGTCCCAGGCCTTCTACAACCTGGAGGCGGCCGGGATCGCGGAGCGCCAACGGCTCGAGTTACACGAAGCGATGGCCTCGGCCTTCGACCAGGTCGACTTCGTCATCGCTTCCACCAACCCGGGTCCGGCGTTTCCCGCCGAGAGCACCAAGTCGACCGACGTGGCGGTCATGGACAAGGTCCTGTCCAACCCGGTGGCCCGCCTCGGGCTTCGGGGTGCCCTGACCTCGGTGAGCATCGCCAGCGGTGCGTTCCACAAGCTGCCGTCCCAGATCATCGGGCTGGCCGAGACCAAGTTCCCTGACCTTGTCGCCATGGGGGGACTGACGATCGCCTCGAACGTCTATGGCAACCCGGCGGTGTCGATCCCCGCCGGGCTGGTCAACGGGCTCCCCGTCGGCGCCCAGGTGCTGGCCCGACACCACCACGACGCTCTGCTGTTCGACGTGGCGTTGGCGGCCGAGCGGCACATGCCGTGGCCGATGGTCGCTCCCTCGGTGGCCACGGCCCCGGTGTGAACCGGTGAACGTCGACGTCGCCCACTTCGTCGAGAAGGGCTGGTTGCTCACCGCCACGCTCGACGAAGAGGGGCTGGGCCGGTTGCGGGGATGGGTCGACGAGATCGCCTCGTGGCCCGATGACGGCGACGGCTGGATGCACCACCGGGAGCGAACGACTAACGGTGCGGTGCTGTGTCGCAGTGAGAACCTGATTCCCTTCCATCAGGGACTGCGTGACCTCCTCACCACCGGTCCGATGCTCGACACCGCGTCGGCCCTGCTAGGTCAGCCTGCGGTCCTCTACAAGGAGAAGATCAACTACAAGCTCCCCGGCGGAGGCGGCTACGCCCCCCACCAGGACGCCCCCGCCTATCCGTTCATCGATGCCCACGTGTCCTGCATGGTCGCCGTGGACGACGCCACGGTCGAGAACGGTTGCCTGGAGGTGGTGCCCGCCATGCACCACGAGCTGCTCCCCGTCGACGGGGTGGGCTGCATCGCTCCGGACGTGGTCGCCGAGATGACGTGGGTGTCGGTGGAGGTACCGGCGGGATGGACCCTGTGGTTCCACTCCCGCACCCCCCACCGCAGCGGCCCCAACCGCAGCGTCGAGCCACGCCGGGCCCTGTACCCCACCTACAACGCGGCGGCCGAAGGCGATCTGAGGGACGACTACTACCGGGAGAAGCTGGCTCGCTTTGCCGCCGAGGGAGCCCGAGCAGACGGCAAGGTGAAGGTGTCGCTCATCGACGACTTCCAGGGCGATTCGGTTTGAACGGCACCGACGGCGATGTCGTGCCGCCGGCCGGCTCGGTAGCGGCGGTGGTGGAGCTGTACGACCGGTTCGCCCACCTGAACTACGACGAGGCCGTCTCCCAGATGGACCACGCACTCCAGACCGCGGCGCTGGCCCGCGCCGCGGGGGCGTCCGACGAAGTGGTGTTGGCGGCCCTGCTCCACGACGTGGGACACCTGTTGGAGCTCCGTGACGGCGGTACTCCCGACGGTGTCGTGGCCGAGGACCTCGCCCACGAGGAACGCGGGGCGCGATGGCTCTCGGACCTGTACCCCGGCGAGGTGACCTCGCCCATCCGCCTGCACGTGGCGGCCAAGCGCTACCGGTGCGCCGTCGACCCCGCCTACGAGGCCGGGCTGTCGGAGGGGTCCAGGAGGAGCCTGGCCCGACAGGGTGGACCAATGGGGCCCGCCGAGGTCGAGCGCTTCAGGACCGATCCCGCCCACCGCGACGCCGTGGACCTGCGGGGCTGGGACGACGCCGGCAAGGTGACCGGTCACCTCGACGTGCCGCCCTGGTCTGCCTACCTCGACCTGCTCTGTCGGCTGGCCCGTGGCGGCGCTTCTGCCTGACGGTGGAGCGGAGCCCGCGGTGGGATTCGAACCCACGGCCTGCCGCTTACAAGGCGGCTGCTCTGACCAACTGAGCTACACGGGCGGAACTGGCCCGCCGATCGTAGACGGGGATGCCGAGGTCAGCTGCCGCCGCTGGCGGTGCCGGCGGTCTCGTCCTCGGTTGGCTTGTCACCCGAGCTTGGCGAAACGGGGTCGTCCAACCCGTAGCGGTCTCGTACCCCGCTGCCGGCGCAGCCGCCGCCGTCTGAGGCGCTCTCACCGCCCAGCTGGCCGTCGAGCACGGGGGTGGCGGCCGAGAACACGCCCCAGGGGCTTTCGCAGCCGGGAACGATCCACACATGGTTCATCCACTGCTTCTCGCCCCCCGCCTTGCTGCCGCCCCGGGCGGCGCAGTCCTCGGCGGTGGTCTGGCTGTCGCCGGCGACCACGCCGTTGACGATGCACAGGCCAACGTGGCGGTGGAAGTGGTCGTTGGGGCCGGTGAAGCCCTGGGACGGCTCGGCCTCGCCCTCGTGGATGATGTAGTAGCTGAGGCCCACCACCGACGAGCCGGGGTCGGTGCCGTCGAAGAGGATCATCTCGGGCTTGTCGATCTCGAATCGGGTGTCCACCAGGCCGAAGTTCATGTAGTGGGCGGCGATGCCGGGCACGTAGCCGGTGACCTTCGTCCATCCGGCCGCCTCGGCCTTGGCCACCGTGTCGTACTTCTCGGTCACGGCTCGGGCCTGGGCGAGCTCGTCCTCGAGTCGGGCGCACTGATCCTTGTCGGTCATGGCAACCCACTGCTGGGGTCCGACGTGGCCACCGTGCCCGCCGGAATCGCCCGGTGCGGCCGCTTCGTGGTGACCCCCGGCGCCCGAGGCCCGCATCCACCAGAGCCAGGCGTCGTAGTCGGCATCGGTGGCCTCTCCCAGCGAGATGACCAGCCGTGCCGCCGCGGCCTCGCTGGTACCGGCGGGGCCGGTGAGACCGATCAGCTTGTCAAGACCTTCCGAACCCCGCCCCTCGTTCGGGTCGGGCCGGGTGGTGGTGGTCGCCGGCGCCGCGGCCGTCGTGGCTCCACCGTGGCTGTGTCCACCGGCAGTGGCAGCCGGTGCCTCCTCGGTCATCGACATGGTCCCCCCGAGGTAGGTGTCGACTCCGAGGGTGTCGGCTTCCTCCCAGTACGAGGGGTGGTTGAATCCACGGTCACAGCGGTCTCTGTCGATCTGAGCCATCTGGGCGGCGTGCCCCGTGGGAGCGGATTGCTGGCCGGCGTCTCCGTGGTCGGCGGCGTCGGGTGACGTGATCACGGTGGTGGCCAGGGCGATGGCGGCGGCGGCCGCAAACGCCGGAGCCAGTCGCAGGCGATCCCCGGTGCGGTGGGGCGCGAGGGCAAGTCGGGCCGAGACGGCGGCGGTTGCAAGGCCGAGGATCTGGGCGGTGATGTCCACGGCTCCGGCGTCTTCGACCAGTCCGGCGTGGTTGCCTATGGGTAGGCCCACGGTCCGGCTCCACAGCCACACCGCGGTGATGGCCAGGTTTCCGGCCACGGCGGCGATCCAGGTGTTTCGTCCGGCCCGACCGCTGAGGGCGGCCGCCGCCACCCAGAGCTGGAACCATCCGGCGACGGCGAAGGCGAGCGGGTCGATGATGCTGTCGCCGCTGTGTCCCGGGACCATGGCGAAGTGGATGGCCGCGGCACCGCACGACAGGCCGGCGACGGCCCATGCCGTCGGATTCGGTTCGGACACGGCGCGACCCCTTGTCGTGTGAGTTGTTTCCCCTGGATGTCGTCCCACGGCGTAGCCCGACGACCACTCAACGCTACTTGTTTGCATCGATCGTGCAAGTTCATGCCCGGTGGGGCCGAGGTGTGGCTATAGGTGTTCGGAACTGCCTATCGTCGGGCCACCAAACGAGATGGGGATCGGGACCACAGTGCAGGGGCTCTCATCGGGAAACCACGAGGAAGCCGAGCTGAGCGAGCTTCCCGCGCCCGAGATCCTGGCCCGACTGGTGCCGTACCTGGACATGTCGGTGATGGTGGTGCGTCGCGACTGGTCGGTGTCGGCCGACCTGGGGCCACCTGGGGGCGTGTTGGGCCGGGGGAACGCGGCCGGCAGCCACCCCTTCAGCTTCATGCATCCCGACGACGTGGAGCGGGTGGCCGGCTATGCCCAGAGGGCGATGGAGTCCCCGACCGGCTGGCGCACCTCGTTCGAGGTTCGGGCCCAGCGCGGCGACGGCTCCTATGGGATGTTCGACGTGGAGATCCACAACCGTCTCGACGACCCGGTGCTCCAGGGCATCGTTGTCGTGTCCCGATCGGTGCCGGACCGGCAACCCGCGGATGCCCCGTCGCTTCCGGCCGAGGTGGCGGCCACGGTTCAGATCGGTGCCGGCGACCACCTGCCGATCGGCCTGGTGCTACTCGACGCCTTCGGGGACGTGGTGTTCGTGAACCAGATGGCGGCCGACCTGTTGGGCACCGACCGTGACGCGCTCCTCGACAGCCTGGTTCCGGCCAAGTTCGCCGAAGCCGACCAGGAGGAGATCCTGGCGATTCTCCGGCGCCTTCGGGCCGCCCCCGGGCGAGAGAGCTTCGTAGCCGAGATCCAGACCGATCCGCCCCGGCTCCTGTCAGCCCGCTTCGTTTCCAGGGTGGGCGAAGGGACGGGGGATCAGGTGCAGTTCGTCGTGGTGACTTTGGAGGACGTCACCAACCGCCTCGCCCACGAGCGCCACCTCGAGCACCGCGCCAACCACGATGCCCTCACCGGACTGCCGAACCGGTCCTGGCTCCTCGACCGCCTGGCGGCTCTCCTGGCCGCCGGGACCGATTTCCTGGTGGCCTTCGTCGACCTGGACGGGTTCAAGGGGGTGAACGATCGTGGTGGCCATGCCGCCGGTGACTCCCTGCTGGCCGAAGTGGCCGGTGCCCTACGCGGCGCGGTGCGCGACGAAGACGCCGTGGCCCGGGTGGGCGGCGACGAGTTCGTGGTGGTCTCCCCGGTCGGTGACAACCAAGGTGACATCGGGTTGGTCGAACGGATCCGCGCCGCGGTGGAGTCCAACGATGCGGCGCGCCGCGAAGGCGTGGGAGTGAGCGTCGGGGTCACCCGTTCGAGCCCCGGCGATGAGCCATGGGACCTGCTGGGTCGGGCGGATGCCGCCATGTACCAGGACAAACGACGCCTTTCGTGACCGCCTGAGCGGGCCGCCCCACGGTGGGTGCTTGCATCACATGGCCACGCCGACAACGCTGGTCCGATGGCCGCCAATGCTTCATCTGAGAAAAAGCCCGGAGGGTTCGATGCCAACGCCCGTGGACTGGCCGTTCTGGCGGTGGCGGTGGTTGTGGGGCTCCTGCTCCTGCTGACCAGCGGCGGCGACGGCGGCACCCAGGTCGCCGCCGGCGGGGACGGCGGTCCGGTTACGACGATCGACATCTCCGGGCTCGGTGACACCGAACCCGGTGAGGTCACCACGACCACCCCGGACCAGACCACCACCTCTTCGAGCGCTCCCACCGACGGCACCCGTGATCCCGGTGAGGTCAAGGTCCTGGTACTCAACGGCGGTGGGCCGGCCGGAACCGCCCGGTCGACCAGCGACACCATCGGCGAGAAGGGCTACGTGATGCAGCCTCCTTCCAACGCGGCCAGCAACGTCACCAGCACCACCGTGTACTACGCCGACGGATACCAGGCCGAGGCCGAGGCCGTCGCCCTCGTAATAGGCAAGGCGGCCAGTGCCGTCAAGGCGATGCCTTCCACGACGGTGGGTCCCGGTGCCGACAAGGCGAACGTGGTGGTGGTGCTCGGTCCCGACACCGCGCCGGCCTCCTCCGGCTCGACCACCTCATCGACCAACTGAGCACCCAGGCCCGCCTCGTCGCCGCGCTCGAGCCGGTGACCCGTCGCCCCGACCGGGCGGTGCTGCTCTTCGACTTCGACGGGACCCTCTCGGCCATCGTCGACGACCCGGCCTGCGCGGTGCCGCGACCGGGGGTGGTGGAGAGGTTGACGAGCTTGGTGGGCCGGTACCGGCAGGTCGCCGTGATCTCGGGCCGCCCGGTGGATTTCCTGGCGTCCCGACTGCCCGCCGGGGTGGTCCTGTCAGGGTTGTACGGGTTGGAGAGCTCCGATGGCGAGGGCACGGTTCTCACCGATGCCACCGCGGGCCGCTGGGTTGCCAAGGTGGCAGCGGCGGTAGCGGCGGCCCGCCATGCCGTCGGAGCCGACCCGCTCCTCGACGGGGTGGAGATCGAGGACAAGCGCCTGTCGATGACCATCCACCACCGGCGAAGTCCTGGGGCCGAAGGCGCGGTCCAATCGCTGGCCTCGCGCCTGTCCGATGAACACGAGCTTTGGTTGCGGCCGGCACGGATGTCATTCGAGCTGCATCCACCGGTGACCGTCGACAAGGGGACCGCGGTGCACGCCCTCACGTCGGCGGTCGAAGAGGTCGAGTCGGTGCTGTTCGCCGGCGACGACGTCGGCGACCTGGCGGCCTTCGCCTCGGTCGGCGAACTGGGTGAGCGGGGCCTGCGGACGGTGAGGGTCGCGGTCGTCTCGGCCGAGACCGATCCACGGGTGGTCGACGCTTCCGACCTGAGCATCGACGAGGATGAGGTGATGACCCTTCTCGACGCCTTGCTCGCCGAAGATCGTCGACCGGAGGAAGAGGTCAGCGGTGGCTGAGGCACCGCTGGCGGCATTGGGCCAAGATCGGCCCCTGGTCTTGGTGTCGAACCGTGGACCGGTTTCGTTCGTGGTCCCCGACGGTGGAGGGGAGCCGGTGGCGCGGCGGGGGGCGGGGGGACTCGTCTCGGCCCTCGGGCCGCTGCTGCGCGACACCGGCGTCACGTGGGTCGCAGCGGCGATGAGCGCCGGAGACGAGGTCGTGGCCCGACGGGGGGTGACCGAGGCGGAGGGGTATCGGATCCGCCTGTTGGCCTTCGAGCCTGACACCTGGTCGGGTCACTACGACGAGGTGTGCAACGAGGCCCTCTGGTTCGTTCACCACGGCCTGTGGGACCCGGTGTACGAGCCGTCCTGGTCGTCGCAGTGGATGGACGGTCCGTGGGCCGCGCACCGCCGGGTCAACCGGGCCTTCGCCGAGGCGGTGGCCGAGGATGCTCCGCCCGGTGCTGTGGTGTTGATCCAGGACTACCACCTGTGCATGACGGCGCCGGTCCTGCGTCGGACGCGCCCGGACCTAACCCTGGTTCACTTCAGTCACACGCCCTTCGCTCCCCCGGACTGGTTGCGGATGCTTCCCGCCGGCGCCCGAGCGGAGCTGATCGAGGGTCTCGGCGCCCATCACCGCTGCGGGTTCCACACCCGCAGGTGGGCGGAGGACTTCGAGGCCTCGTGCCGGGCCCAGGGGGTGGTGCCGCCTGCGGTGTTCGTGGCTCCGCTCGGTCCTGACATCGGCGACCTGGAGCGGACCGCCGCCTCCCAGGAGTTTGCCACCGCGCTCTCCGAACTGGATCGGATGGTCGGCGATCGGGATTTCGTGGTCAGGGTCGATCGCATCGAACTGTCCAAGAACCTCCTGAGGGGATTCCTGGCCTTCGAGTCCATGTTGGAGAACCAGCCTGAACGCCACGGGAGAGTGGTGTTCGGTGCCTACTGCTATCCGTCCCGCCTGGGGGTGGATGCTTACGATCGCTACCACCGGTCGGTGCTGGAGGTGGTGGAGCGGGTCAACCGCCGCTTCGGAAACCCGGACTGGCAGCCCATCCACTACGACCCGGTCGACGACTACCCCCGCTCGATGGCCGCCCTGGCCCGGGCCGATGTGGTCGTGGTCAACCCGATTCGTGACGGCCTGAACCTGGTGGCCAAGGAAGCGGCGCTGTTGAACGGTCGTCACGCCCAGCTCGTCCTGTCCCCCGAAGCAGGGGCGTGGGAGGAGTTGTCGGCGCTGGCCTGGCGGTCTGATCCCTTCGATGTCGATCAGACGGCCGGCGCCATCGCCGAGGCGCTCGACGTGGCCGGCGACGAGCGGGTGCGTCGGGCGGAGACGTGGCGCACCGCAGCGGCGCACCGCACGCCTGAGGCGTGGTTGGCCGACCAGGTGGTCGCCGCTGGGGATGGCCGTGCGGGTCCTGGCCGCTCCTGACAAGTTCCGGGGCACCGCGACGGCCGACGACGTCGCCGGCGCCATCGCTGCGGCGGTCGAGGGCCGGGGAGGGCGGACCCGCCGGGTTCCGCTGAGTGACGGGGGCGAAGGATTCCTCGACGTGTTCGGCGGCGCCAATCGCACCGCCCTCGTCACGGGTCCGTCAGGGCAACCGGTGGAGGCCGGATGGCGCCTCGACGGGCGCCGAGCGGTCATCGAGATGGCGCGGGCATCGGGGCTGGTTCTCGCCGGTGGTGCCGCCGAAAACGACGCCCTGGCCGCCACCACGGCGGGAACCGGCGAACTGATCGGAGCGGCCCTCGATGCCGGAGCCCGCAAGGTCATCATCGGCCACGGCGGTTCGGCCACCACCGACGGCGGTCTCGGCGCGGTGAAGGCGCTGTCCCCCGTCGCCCGGCTCCGCGGCGTCGAGCTTGTGGCCGCGGTGGATGTACGTACCGCCTTCACTCGGGCGGCGGTGGAGTTCGGGGCCCAGAAGGGGGCAAGCGCTCACCAGGTCGATCTCCTGACCCGACGTCTGGAGAGGCTGGTCCAGCTGTACCGGAGCGACTTCGGGGTGGAGGTCGACGTGGTGCCCGGAGCCGGGGCGGCCGGGGGTCTGGCCGGTGGCCTCATGGCCCTGGGGGCCGAGATCGTGTCCGGGTTCGACCTGATCGCCGAGGAACTCGATCTTCTGGGGGCCATGGAACGGGTGGACCTGGTGGTCACCGGTGAGGGTTTCGTGGACGGCGCGTCCTTCGATGGAAAGGTGGTGGGCGGGGTGGTGAACCTCGCGTCGGAGGTGGGGGTGCCGGTTCTGGTGGTGGCGGGAGAGGTGTTCGACGAGATACCGGCCGGGGTCGACGCCGTCAGCCTGGTCGAACGCTTCGGCCGGGAGCGTTCGATGGCGGACCCGCTCGGCTGTGTCCGCGAGGTGGTCGACGACCACCTCCGGTTGCTGGCGCAGCGCTGACCGCTGCCGCCGACCGCCCCCCCCAGACGAGCGCGATCGGACTCACGCATCGCGCGCCCCCGACCGACCACCATGGTCACCAGGAGGCGAGAGCCGCGTTGCTCCTGGCCTGGGGTGGACTCTCCGAGCCGGTAATGAGCATCGTGGGCCACCGGCCGGCCACCCCCTAGGGCCGGTCGGTGGCTTACCTTCTTGGGGATGACCTCAGTAACCCCCTCCGATCTCGCCGCCCTCGACGCCACCGCCCAGGCGGATCTGGTCCGCTCGGGAGAGGTCTCCCCCTTGGAGATGGTCGAGGCCGCCATCGGCCGGGCGGAGCGGGTCAACTCGGAACTGAACGCGATCATCCACGAGCGTTTCGACCGCGCCCGGTCCGAGGCCGTGGCTGTCGATCCCCAGATCGGCGCGTTCCCCGGAGTGCCGATGGTGCTGAAGGATCTGGACGGGGCCTCGGCGGGTGAGCCGCTCCACCTGGGTACTCGCTTCCTGCGCGATCGCGGCTACGTGGCCACGGCCAACTCGGAGCTGAACGTCCGCTTCTCCAAGGCCGGAATGGTCGTCATCGGTCGAACGAACACGCCGGAGCTGGGACTGGTCACCTCGACCGAACCAGCGGCCTACGGGCCGACCCGGAACCCGTGGGACACCACCCGATCGACCGGCGGTTCGAGCGGTGGATCGGCGGCCGCCGTGGCGGCGGGGATCGTCGCCGTCGGCCACGCCGGTGACGGCGGAGGGTCCATCCGGATCCCGGCCTCCGAATGCGGACTTGTTGGGCTGAAGCCCTCCAGGGGAAGGGTGACCCTCGGCCCTGAGATGGGGGAAGCGTGGGGTGGGCTCGTCGCCCGCCTGGCGGTCACCCGGTCGGTGCGGGACGCCGCGGGCCTGCTCGATGCCGTGCATGGACCCGGGGTGGGGGACCCCTACTGGGCCTGCCCGCCGGTTCGTGCCTACCGCTCGGAGGTGGGTGCCGATCCGGGCAGCCTGCGCATCGGCTGGGTGGCCCAGCCACCTGACGGCTCCTTCGTCACCGACCCCCAGGTGGCTCAGGCCACGCGGTCCACCGCCGACCTGCTCTTGGAGCTGGGCCACCAGGTCACCGAGGATCACCCCGTCGGGCTCGCCTCGGCCGACACCACCGGGCATTTCCTGGTGGCGTTCGGGGCCTGGGTGGCCCGGGAGCTGGACCGGATGGCCGAGCTGGCCGGTGAGCCGGTTCCCGAGGACGGGGTCGAGCCGGGCACCTGGTTCCTGGCCGAAGGTGGCCGAGGGGTGAGCGCCGCCCAGTACCTGGCGGCGGTGGAGGGACTTCACCGAGCGTCGCGTTCGCTGGTGGGCTGGTGGAACGACCATGACCTGTTGTTGACGCCGACCATCGCCGAGCTGCCCCCCACCCTCGGCCAGTTCGCCAGTACGGCGGAGGAACCGTTGACGGGGCTGTTCCGGTCCAGTCCCCTGGCTACCTTCACCGCGCCTTTCAACATCACCGGGCAGCCCGCCATCTCGCTGCCGCTGCACCTCAGCTCAGAAGGTCTGCCGATCGGCGTGCAGCTGGTGGCCGCCCCCGGACGCGAGGATGTGCTCATCCGGGTGGCTTCCCAGTTGGAGTCGGCCCAGCCCTGGTTCGGTCGTCGTCCCGGAGTCTGGGCCGGCTGATCAGGCGAACGGTCAGTGGTGTCGCTTGACGATGAGCTCGAACTCGGCCGGTGGAACCGCCGGGCTCCATAGATACCCCTGGGCACCCGTGCAACCCAGGGTTCTCACCACGTCGGCCTGGGCTCGGGTCTCGACCCCTTCGGCCGTCACCACGATGTCGAGTTGGCGGGCCATGGCCACCACCGCTGCGGTCAACCGCTGGTCGCGTGACGACGTGACGATGTCGGTGACGAAGCTTCGGTCCACCTTCAACACGTCGACGTGGTACCGCCTGAGGTAGGTGAGCGAGGCGTACCCGGTCCCGAAGTCGTCGATGGCGATCGAGACACCCCGCTCGACCAGACCGTTGAGGTTGCGGGTGGCAGCCGGTGTGTCGTGCAGCAGGGCGGTCTCGGTGATCTCGGCGCAGATCTGGCTCGCACGGGCGCCGTGTTGGGCCAGGGCGGCGTCGAAGATCGCGAGCAGCTCGGGGTCGTTGAGCTGGCGGGGGGCCAGGTTGATCCGGATGCACAGGTTCAGATCTGACCACTCGGCCGCCTGGGCCGCGACCTGATCGAGAACCCAGGCCCCGAGGGGCACGATCAGCCCGCTGTCCTCGGCGACTTCGATGAAGCGTGCCGCCGGGTAGACCTCGCCCGACGGGTGATGCCAGCGGAGCAGGGCTTCGGCCGAGTGGATCTGTCCGGTGCGGAGGTCCACCTCGGGCTGGTACCACACCGCCATCTCACCTCTGCCCAACGCGCCCCGCAGTTGGTTCTCGGTGCGGAGCCGGTCGTCCACCGAGGCCCGCAGGGTCTCGTCGAACACCGCGACCCCGTCGCGACCGTTGGCCTTGGCCACATACATCGCGGTGTCGGCCTCTCGGATCAGGTCGGTGGCGTCGACGAGTCCCTGTCTGGTGCTGGCGGTGACCGAGATCCCGATGCTGGTGGTGGTCGACAACTCGGTGTCGCCTGAGAGCAACGGGTGTCGGAACCCCTCGGTGATCCGCAGGGCTGTCCTCACCGCCTCGGCCGGATCGTTGAGATCGCTCATGACCACGACGAACTCGTCGCCGCCGTGTCGGGCGACGAGGTCGCCGCTGCGGGACAGGGCCTGGAGACGTTCGGCCGCCAGGCACAGCAGACGGTCGCCGACGGAGTGACCGAGCGAGTCGTTGACGAGCTTGAATCGGTCCAGGTCGATGAGGAGCACCGCGGTGGACAGGTTCGTCGACTCGATGTTGGCCAGTGACTGTTCGAGCACGTCGACGAGTGCGGTCCGGTTGGCCAGACCGGTCAGTGGGTCGCGTGCCGCGGCCCGCACCAGCGCTTCCTCGGCCAGGTGCCTACTGGTGACGTCGCGGGACGTGACGATCACGTGGGCCACTCGACCGTGTTCGTCGCGTTGGGGTAGCAGGGTCGTCTCGTAGTGGCGTTCACCTTCGAGGTTCGTGATCGTGTCGTGGTAGGTGGTCACGTCGCCGCTGGCGAACACCTTGGCGATCCGTTCTTCGCGGACCGCGACCTCCTCGGGTGGGTAACCGAGGTCGGATTGGGTGCTTCCGAGGAAGCGGTCGCGGGGGATGCCGGCCATCTCGACGGACCGGTCGTTCACGAAGTCATATCGGAGGTCCCGGTCGAAGCGGACAATGGCGTCGGCGGTGTGGTCGACGATCACCTGCATCAACCGTTGGAGATCCACCAGATCGCGCACGTCGGGGGTTGAACGGTCCGACGTCGGGGTGTCTCCGGTATTACCCATCCCAGTCCTTCCCGTGCGACCCCTCGGCAGGACGACAGTGGGTCGAAAGCAGGGTGAGCATATGTGACGCCAGGGACTTTGGTCCCGGAAACGGTCGGGCTGTGCGAGGATGACGACATGGTCGCGGATCATGACGAACTGGTCGCCTCGTGGCGTTATCCCGACTTGTTCGACTACTTCGATGTCGACGCGGGCGTCCCGGTCGTTCAAGGTGAACGGCTCTCGATCCTCAACTCCGAGGAGCGGGCGGTAGCTCTGACCGCGGCGGAGATGTCGGTCGAGGCCATGGTGGCGGCGTTGTCCTCTCGCGACCTTGCGAAGGCATCGGTCGAGGCGGTCGAGCGGCTCTACCGGGCGGGGGTGTCCCTGCCTCTGTGGAGCACCGACATCGCGTCGTATGTACGTGCCACCTGGGGGGTGGTGTTCGCGGAGCTGGGGCGCCGTGGGTTCCGGATCCACTACGTGGTCGAGCACCTCCATCCCGAGCGCATCGGCCGTCCCCTCGAGCTGTTCCCGGTGCTGTTCGGATCGGCGGGAATCGACTACGTGTGCCCTCACACCTTCGCCAACGAGCTTCCCGAAGCCCATGACGCCGATGTGACGCCCGAGGGTCTGGCTCCGTTCGTCGACAAGGGTAGGGAGCTGGCCTTGGAGCGGGTTGTCGAGGTGGCCGCCGCCGGACGTCATCTCGCCTACCTGGAACTGGCTCCCGAGCAAGGAGCGGTCGACGGCGTCAATGCTCTGGTGGCCACCACCGTGGGCACGATTGGGGTGCACCGGATAGGCGTCCCCGATCCGGTGCAACCGCCCAAGGTGTCGCTGGCCGCTCGGGGTCCGTCGAGCTGACGCCCCAGGGTTGGCGCTCAGATCGGTTCGTCGGGAATCGTGTCGGGGGCCGACCCGTCTGCGACCCACCGGTATTCGCCGGTCTGGTCGTCCCAGACCCGACGGGTGGCGACCCGGCCTGTCTGCTGGGCGAGGTCCCTGACCGATCCGAGTTTCCTGGTGCGGCCCAGGGTCCCGAACCGGAGGGAGAGGTAGGCGATCCCGCCCAGAGGGATGGGCAACCAGAACTGCACGAACCGCCAGCACAGCACCGCGATGGTGGCGGTTCGGGCCGGAACGCCGAACCCGACGAGGGTGGGGGTCAACGCCGCTTCGACCAGGCCCAGGCCGCCGGGGGTGATCGGAATCGCCGCCAGCACCCCGGCCAAGCCGTAGGCCACCACGAGGTTGACCGGGTTGAGGAACTCGCCGAAGGCCCGGAGGAACACCCACAGCGAGGCGGCGTCGAGGATCCAGTTGGCGCAGGCCCAGGCGGCCCCCCGTCTCACGAGCTGGGGTTGTCGGGCCAGGTCGTGCAGGCGATCGGCAAGTTGGTGCACGAAGCGAGATGCCGTCTCCTCTTGGACCCACGGCAGACGGCGGGCGATGGCGCGCAGCACCCGCTCGGCCCGGTCGCGCCCCTCCATGAGCAGGTAGACCAGCGCGGCGGCGGCACCCAACAGGATCACACCGACCAGTGCCGCGCCGGCGTACAGCGGGTTGTAGCCGTTCAGCGGGATGGAGATGAGCAGGGCGAGCCACAACAACAGGTTGAGCACCACCGCCGAGCCGAGTCCGACCGTGGCCATGGCGAAGCCAGCGGAGGTGGACGGGACGCCCGCCTCGGTGAACAGTCGGTATCCGAGGGTGCCGCCCGCGGCCGATCCTCCGGGAAGGATGTTGGTCACCGACTTGGTGGCGAGCTGCACCCGCATGATGGTGAACAGCGAGAGGTGGGGTTCGGGCGGCAGAGTGACGCGGGTCAGCACGGAGTAGGCGACGAGAGAGGTGATCTGGAGTCCCACGGCAACCACGAGCAGGACCGGGTTCACCTGCTTGAGGAGGTCGGCTGACTCCTTGGAGCGGGCCCACTGGGGCAGCACGACGTAGTACACGACGAACAGAAACGTGACCACGAAGAGCGTCCGCTTGACGGCGCGCAGCGAGGTGGAGGTCCGCCGACCGTTGCTGGTGGGCGGGGCTGGCGGATCGGGGTCCTCTGACGGGGCCTGGTCAGGCGCGATCGACACGATGGATGACATTCTTCCCGCTGGCGGGCCGCGGCGGGCTCATGGGCTGTCGGTGGGCACCGATATGGTGGCGCCGATGTCGCATTCGCCCGGCCCGTCGTCGCTCGTCGAGGGCCTGAACCCGGTCCAATCCGAGGCGGTTACCCACGTCGACGGCCCGTTGCTGGTGGTAGCGGGGGCCGGATCGGGCAAGACCCGGGTGCTGACCCATCGAATTGCGTACCTGATCGAACAGGGCATCTCACCCTTCGAGATCCTCGCCATCACCTTTACCAACAAGGCGGCCCAGGAGATGCGCGAGCGGGTTGCCTCCCTGGTCGGCCCGGTGGCCGACAAGATGTGGGTGTCCACCTTCCACTCGGCCTGCGTGCGCATCTTGCGCCGCGACGGGCATCACCTCGGTTTCCCGTCGTCGTTCACCATCTACGACCAGGCCGATGCCCAACGCCTCACCGGTTACGTGATCCGTGACCTGGGCCTCGATCCCAAGCGGTTCCCTCCCCGGCAGGTGCACGCCACGATCTCCGCCGCCAAGAACGACGACCTCGGGCCCGAGGCCTACCGGGCGCGGGCCGAGCAGATCTTCGAACGCAAGATCGCCGAGGTCTACGCCGAGTACCAGGCCCGGCTGCTCAAGGCCGGGGCCATGGACTTCGACGACCTGCTCCGCAACGTGGTCGAACTGTTCCGGACCACGCCTGAGGTGCTCGACCACTACCGGCGCCGGTTCCGCCACGTCCTGGTAGACGAGTACCAGGACACCAACCGGGTCCAGAACGAGTTCGTGCTCCAGTTGGCGGGAGAGCACCACAACGTCTGTGTTGTCGGTGACAGCGACCAGAGCATCTACCGCTTCCGGGGTGCCGACATCCGCAACATCTTGGAGTTCGAGGAGGCGTTCCCCGATGCGACGGTGATCGTGCTCGAACAGAACTACCGCTCGACCCAGACCATCCTCGACGCCGCCAACGCCGTCATCGCCAACAATGCCGGACGAAAGCCCAAGGAGCTGTGGACCGAGGAGGGTGACGGTCACGTCATCGTCCGTTACCACGCCGATGACGAGGCCGACGAGGGGCAGTGGGTGGCTCACGAGATCGCCAAGCTCCACGATTCGGGCCACCGCTCATGGGGGGAGGTTGCGGTCTTCTACCGCACCAATGCCCAGAGCCGGGTGGTGGAAGAACACCTTCTGCGGGCCGGGATTCCCTACAAGGTGGTCGGCGGAACCAGGTTCTACGACCGGCGGGAGGTGAAGGACGCCCTTTCCTACCTGCGGGCGGTGGTGAACCCGGCCGACGAGGTGTCGGTCAAGCGGGTCCTGAACCTTCCCAAGCGCGGGATCGGCGACTCCACCGTGGCCCGTCTCGACGCCTGGGCGGCCATGCACGGATATTCGTTCATGCAGGCGCTCAGACGGTCCGAGGAGGTCGGTGTCACCGGGCGAGCGGTCAAGGGCATCGAGAGCTTCCTGGCCCTTCTCGACGGTGTCGAGCCCCTGGTGGACGACGGCCCCGCCATCGTGCTCGAGGCGCTGCTGGACCGCAGCGGCTACGCGGCCGAGCTCCAGGCCGAACACTCGGTGGAAGCCGAGGGTCGGTTGGAGAACCTGGCCGAACTGGTCGGCTCGGCTCGCGAGGCCTCCTCGGTGGATGAGTTCTTGGAGCAGGTCAGCCTGGTCGCCGACTCCGACCAGATCCCCGACGACGACTCCCAGGTCGTGCTCATGACGTTGCACTCCGCCAAGGGGCTGGAGTTCCCCGCGGTGTTCGTGGTCGGCCTGGAGGACGGTGTGTTTCCCCACCTCCGCTCGCTCACCGAGCCCCGTGAGCTCGAGGAGGAGCGGCGACTCGCCTATGTCGGGATCACCCGGGCCCGGGAGCGGCTCTACCTGAGCCACGCCTGGAGCCGGACCATCTTCGGGTCCACCCAGTACAACCCGCCCAGCCGGTTCCTCGACGAGATCCCCCAGCGTCTGGTGCAGGCGATCGAGGGGAACCGCCGTTCCTCCCGTTCCGGAGCCTGGGCCGACGCCGCATCCATGACCTCGACCGAGTCGAGCTGGGGTGAACGTCCCCGCCGCCAGAGCGGAATCTCCGCCGAACGGCGTCAGGCCAACCGTGAACGCATGGCCGAAGCCGGCGGAGGTGGCTCCGCCTTCCGCGTCGGCGAGGACGTCCTGCACGGCAAGTGGGGCGAAGGCGTGGTGGTCGATCTCCGCGGTACGGGCGACAAGACCGAGATCACCGTCAACTTCCCCACCGTGGGCCAGAAGGTCCTACTCCTGGCCTGGGCCCCGCTAAAAAAGGCCTGAGCCAGAGGACACCTTCGGTATCTAGATCCGTCCGTCGGCGACGGCCTGGGTGATCCAGGGGATCACCTCGTCGAGCATCTCGTCGAGGGTGGTGGTGGCCTCGAAACCGAGTACCTCGCGGGCCTTGTCGACCGATGGGACCCGCTTGGCCACGTCGTGTTCGAACGCCTCGTCGGAGACGATCGAGAACGGGGCGTCCGGGCCCTTGATCTTGTGCCAGATCACCTCGGCCAGTTCACGGACCGTCGTCGACTGGGCGGTCGACAGGTTGAAGTCCTCGTTGAGGGCGGCCGGATGTTCCATGGCGGTGACGATGCCCTTGGCCAGGTCTCCGCCGTAGGTGTAGTGGCGTACCTGTTGGCCGTCTCCCAGGATGTGGAGGGGGTCCTGGCCCTTGACGACCTTTTGGACCAGATCGGGCACCACGTGGCTCATCGCCAGCTTGACATTCCCGCTGGGCACTTCCACATCGCCCAGGGCCCGGCCTTCACCGACACCCACGCAGTTGAACGGTCGGACGATGGTGTAGGGGAGCTGGTACTGGTCCCACGCCGCCCGGGCGAAATACTCGACGGCGAGCTTCTGGAAGCCATAGGACGAAAGCGGGGGGGCGATCTTGCGCTCGTCACCCTCGACCGAGGGCCAATGGTCGGTCGACTCGAACACCATCGACGAGCTCATGTAGGTGACCTTCTGGAGTCGGCCGCCCTCCTTGAACACCTTGATGGCGGCGTCACACGACGAGGCCATGATCCGCTCGTTGTTGGCGATCAGGTCGTACGCGTAGGCGTGGAAGTAGGAGATGCCACCGATCAAGGCCGCTCCCGCGATGAAATGGTCACAATCGCGGAGGAGCTCGGTCATCAGGTCGGTGTCGCGGCAGTCGCCTTCCACCAGCGTGTAGCCGGGGTGGTCGTCGTAGGACTTGGCGACCTTGCCGTACTTGGAGTGGTTGTCGATGCCGACCACGGTGTGGCCGCGAGCGAGGAGCTCCTCCACCACGTAGCCGCCGATGAATCCGGAAGAACCGCTGACCAGAACGTTCATTGCAACCTCGGCCCGAAGGCGAATCGATACCACCGCAGGTAGCGGGGCAACCAGGACCAGACCTGGAAGTTTGAGGCACCGACCGTTCGGTCGAGCCAGATCGTGGGGAGTTCGGCCACCGGTAGGCGATGGCGTCGGGCCTTGGCCACCATCTCCAGCCCGAGCTCGAATCCGGTGTCGGATTCGATCCCGACCATGTGAACGAAGTCCCGGTCGTAGGCCTTGAAGGAGTTGGTGGCGTCGTGGGTGCCGACTCGGGCGAACCAGAACAGCGACAGCCCGGCAGCCCGCGACATGATCCGCTTGACCACCGGTCCTCCGACCTGCTGGCCACCCTTGAGGTAGCGAGACGCCGCCGCCACCACCACTCCGCGTTCGACGAGGCGGACCAGCGGCTCAACCTGCTGGGGATCGTCGCTGCCGTCGGCCATCGTGACCACGATGATTCCGGCCTTGGCGTTGTGGATCCCGAACTTCATGGCCCGGGCCGCGCCACGCCCGTAGGTGTTGTGGGTGGGGACCACCCGCGGGTCGCGTGACGCGTAGTCCACGAGCGGTGCCACCGTGGTGTCGTCGGGGGTGTCGTAGACCGCCAGCACCTCGCACGGGAGGGTGATGGAGTCGAACAGCCGGTCGAGGAACACCTCGATCTCGGCTCCCTCGTTGTACACCGGTACGACGACCGAGAAACGAGGGCTCACCCGTGGACCCCGGGGCCGAGGATGTTCCACACATCCATAACTGGCACCGCCGGTGAGATCTGGGCGTACACCTTGTGGGGCGCACCGACGACGAGGATGTCGGCCTGTTCGAGTACCTGGTCGAGGGGAGCCAGATCGGAATCCACCGTCACGTACGGATCGGTGCACAGGACCCGGTCGGCCTTGATCTTGAGCAGCCGCTTGAGCTTGTAGCTGAGGCTGGACCGGATGTCATCGGACTCGCCCTTGAACGCCATTCCGAGGAGGCCGACGGTCATGGTCGACAGGTCGTGGTCCTTCTCGATCTGGTCCACCAGGTACATCGGAAGACCCTCGTTGACCATCATGGCCGCGTGGCCGAGCATGAAGTTGTTGTTGTTGAAGGCCGCCAACTGCATGGTGTCCTTCAACAGGCACGGTCCGGCCGCCAGGCCCGCGCCCGGAACATCGGCCGCTCGGGGGTAGTCCTGGGTCATGGCCCGCCGGATCGCCTCGTAGTCGAGCCCGTAGTCGGTGGCCATCATGTAGAGCTGGTTGGCGGCGGCAAACTTGATGTAGCGCCAGGTGTTGGTGAACAACTTGGCCAGCTCGGCTTCTTCGATGCCCACCGTGACGATCTGGTCGGTGAGGTTTCCGAACAGGCCCGCGGCCCGGGCGGTGGCCGCTTCGGTGCGGCCCGACACGATCTGGGGGAGGGTGTGCAGTTCCTCCATCGCCTTGCCTTCGGCGATCCGCTCGGGGCAGAAGGTGACGTCGAGTTTCTTGTCGTGCTTGGCCAGCAGGCGTTCCACCAGGGCGGTAACGCCGGGATAGACGGTGCTGCGCAGGATCAGGTGCTGTCCGTCTCGGAGGTGGTCGATCATGGCCTCGATGGCCTTGACCACCGCGGCCGGGTCGGGGTTCAGGTGTTGATCCACGGGAGTGCCGACGACGACCACGACGTGCTCGACGGCTGACACCGATGAGGGGTCGCTGGACAACGTCAGGCGACCGGCGGCCAGGACCCGCGACAGGACTTCATCGGCGCCGTTCTCGAAGAACGGCATCTTGCCGGCCCGAACGGTGTCGATGGCGGCATCGTTGATGTCGTAGAGCAGTACGTCGAGCCCCGCATCGGCGAACGCCAGCCCCAGCGGTAGGCCTACATGCCCACAACCGCCGACGACTGCGACTCCCCCTACACTTGTCTGGCCGCGCATTCGGTGATCGTAGCCGAAGGATTCCGAGGTGTGACCCTGGACCCAGGTCATCGGCACACCGAGATCCCCGCCTCAGCTGGCTCTGGGCCGACGACCACTCGGACTGGGACGACCGCCGCGAGCCTGACCGGTCCGTCAGCTTGGCCAAGGAGTTGGGAGGCGTAGCCAACCGAGCCGTTCGGCGGATCGACGTTCGTCAGCATTACGTGCCTTGCGTCGATCTGGAGTACATCACCTGGCTTCAAGCGTATCGGAGTTTCCCCGGTCGGCGCACAAGTCATGTTGGTGTCTTTGAAAGTCTGCTGAAACGAAAAGTTGATTAGTACGTTGGCCCGTGAGCTGGGGGCAATTATCGGCGGTGACGGTATCCTGCCAGCTCGGTAGCCGTCGCGCAACCATCCGACGGTCACAAATGGCATGAGGTTGAGGTCCGGTTCCAACTCTCGAGGGGTATCTGTCTGGTTGCTGACCGCGGCCATCACCAGGACGTTGTCTTTGGAACCGAGGACGAAGCGGTCCATCCCAGACAGAGTGAGTTGGTGAATGTTCCCAGGGAGGCCAACGAGGAGCAGAACCATCATTGGGACGGTGAGCGGTGGCCACCGAGCGCTCACGTTGCTCAATGACCAAGCGACGGCCGGTAGTCCAAGCGCGAGGAAAAGGTACAGATAGCGGCCCGCGGTCAACCCGTGCCCGATCGGGAATCCGCCGGCTCGGCCGAAGTTTGTTAACACCACCTGGGCCATCATGCCAAGGATCATGGCGGTGATGACTGCACCGTGGCGGGTGAAGGGGAACCGGCTCTGTGCCCCCATCCCGAGTACCAGCCCGAGAATACCGAAGACGGCGATCAACGTGGCGGCGGCCCAGTGTTGTGTGAGGGCTTCGGCAGTGTCGACCAAGCTCCAGACAACACCTCTCAGAAGCAGGCCCAGTGTTGGACGTGGGGCTGGCTCGCCTTGCCGGTGTCGGCCATACAGGATGAACCAGGTAATGAACAATCCCATGAGTGGGATCGCGTGCGCCATTGCTGATTTCCAGCCTCGCCTCAATCCAACGACCGTTGCACCTATTCCCACCATCACGACACCAACACCCGAGAACATGAGTGCTGAAAGACCACACGCCATGCCGAGCAGGTCGCGGCGGGCGTCAGGCTCGTCGTGGTCCACCAATAGCAGGTAAATCAGGCCCATGGCGAGTGCGCCGGTAAACGCGACCTGAAACCCCCATGCCAGGTTATCGCGCGCCGTTCCGAAAAATAGGAACGTGACCGTCGACGCAGTTGCGATCCATGGTTTAGCTCCGATCCGTCGGGCGATGATCCAGACGCAGGTGGCTACGACGACATGGGCGGCCAGAGTCAGGGTCTGATAGGGCCAGTAGTGGTGTAGTCCAACGTATCGGAAGAGGGAACGATACAGGACGATTGGAATCGTCTGCCAGTGGTCGTTATGGGGTCGAAAAAGGTCGTCAAGGCTGCGAAGGTCGCGATCGGCAAGGAAGTCCCACTCGTCCAGAAAGAACCATTGATCTCTGTTGGTGTGCCGTATTACTGCAATGGCAGCAGCAGCGATGGCGACGAAGACGGCGATGGATAGCCAATCCGACAGTGCTGAACCAGGCTCGGTCTCGGCTACGGCCGGGCCTCCGCTCTCGGGCAGATCGGGGCTGTCAGTGTCCGCCGCTGATGGCATGACCGGTGAGGCTAATGGGGGCCGGGTTAGTAGCGTGGTGCTCCATGGGTGAGAGGGCTGGGTCGACGCCGCGGCTTACCGACGCGGATTTTCGGACCGTCGTCGAGACCTTGTCGCTTCCGGTGTTCGTCGTGGACGCGGTGGGCGACATCGTGTTCGCCGGTGGGTCGGTGCGGCGGGATCTGGGCTACGACCCGGGCGACCTGATCGGGCGCAATGTCTTGGAGTTCACGCCCATCGAGGAGGCCGAGCGAGCGATTCAGTCGATCGACGAGCTGACCCGCGCCGACGAGTTGGGTATCGGCGTACCCACCGCGTTCCCCATCATCTGCAAGGACGGGTCCCAACGCTGGATGTCCATCGGCGCGGTCCCCCTCTTGGACACTCCGGTGAACGGCACCACCTTCTACTTCATGCCGTGGGACGCCCAACGCCACCTCGATGCGTTCTTCGAGGCTCTCCTGGCCGATGAGGCGCTCAACGTGGTGCTGGGCCTGTTGGCCCGATCGATCGCGGTGTCGCTGGAGGCCGTTGCCGTCACCGTCCATTTCGGCTTCGACGGGCATCGCTTTCACGGTGTCACCGGAACATGCCACCCTGCCCTTCTCCCCGATCCCGAGTCCGGGCCGTGGCGTGACGCGGCGCTGTCGGGCCAGACCCAGGTGGTGCCGGTCGCCGACAGCGATGGCGGCTGCTGGTCGATCCCGGTCCCACCCATGGTCGACGTCGATCCGGCGGTCCTGACCGTGTGGCGTGGTGTGCACGCTCCACCGGTGAGGGCGCACGAGTTCGAGCTCAACCGGGCCCTCGGTTACGTGAGGCTGGCGTTGATCCGTTCGGCCGAGCACCGCAGGCTCGCCTACCTGGCCGACCACGATCACCTGACGGGACTCCTGAACCGCACCTGCATAAGCCAGATGATCGCTACGTCGCTGGCCGAAGGTGGCGGTGACTCAGCCCTTTTGTACCTGGATCTCGACGGCTTCAAGGCGGTCAACGACGAGATCGGGCACGGCGCCGGGGACGCGGTGCTGGTCGAGGTGGCCCGTCGTCTGGTCGGACTCGTCGACGGGCGTGGCGCGGTGGCCCGCATCGGCGGAGATGAGTTCACGGTGTTCCTGGAGGCAGATCTCGTGTCGGCCCGGGAACTCGCCGAAGCGATCGTCTCGGGTGTCAGCCGGCGGATCCTGGTGCAGGGGGAGCCGGTCGCCCTCGGGGTCTCGGTCGGGATCGCCATGGCTCCCGCGGCGTCGGTCGACGAACTGATGCACCGCGCCGACGTCGCCTTGTACGAGGCGAAAGCGGCCGGCGGTCGGCAGGTGGTGGAACACGAGAGGCCCACCGGGTAGCAGCGCCGACGGGTCGTTCCGTTAGCACCTGCGGTTGAAGCGTTCCTAGGGTTGGCGGATGAACTTCGGTGCGCGCTTCGATCTGGCCCGTGGCAAGGACCTCACCCTCGGGGTGGTCATGGAGCGGCTGGCGTCGATCCACGGCGACCGACCCATGGTGGTCGAGGCCGACTCAGGGCGGGTACGTACCTTCCGGGAGGCCGCCGCCGATGTCGATCGTTGGGCGGGTGCCATCGCTGCTTTGACCGAGCCCGGTGACCGTGTCGTTCTCGCCACCGGCAACACCTACGAGCAGTTCCTGTTGGTGTTGGCGGTGGCCCGGGCCGGTCGGTTGCCCGCCCCGGTCAACAGCCAGATGGCCCCGGCCGAGGTCGAGCACGTGATCTCGGACTCCGGCGCCACATTGGTGTTGGCGTCAGCGGGCGAGTTGGACAGCGACACCCCCTTGGGTCATGCCGAGCCGGCCGATCCCGGCGATGTGGCCGCGCTCTTCTACACGTCGGGAACCACCGGGAAGCCCAAGGGGGCCCAGCTCACCCACCGTGCCCTGTTCGGTGGGCTCCCGCTGACGGCGTTGATTCCCCGCCGCACCCACCGTGACGAGTTGGTCGCCGCCTTGCCGGTCGCCCACATCTTCGGGTTCACGTTGATGATCGCCGGGGCCTGCTCGGGGATGCCCGTGTACTTCATGGCCAAGTTCAACCCGGTCAAGGTGCTCGACGCCATCGAGTCCCGCAAGGCCAGCATCTTCGGCGGGGTGCCTGCCATGTACCGGATGATGCTCGAAGCCGGGGCAGACGTCCGGAACCTCAAGTCGATCCGGATGTTCATCTCCGGGGCCGATGCCATGCCCCAGGAGCTCTCCCAGCAGTTCAAGAAGTTCGGTGCCACCACGCAGTTGCCCTTCGTCGGCCCGGTCGGTGACGCGACGTTCGTGGAGGGTTACGGAATGGTCGAGACCGGCGGCGGCGTCGCCTTGCGGGTGTCGCCTCCGTTGGTCCCCGGAGCTCTCGGCGGTTCGATGGGTCTGCCCCTGCCCGGGGTGAAGTTCAAGGTTGTTGACCCCGACGGCAACGAGGTGCCGGTGGGAACCGTCGGCGAGCTGTACCTGGCGGGTCCGTCGATACTCAAGGGTTACCACGGTGCCCCCGAGGCGACCGCGGCGGCGCTGACCGACGACGGCTGGTTGAGAACCGGTGACATGGTCCGTCGGGGGCCGTTGGGTTCGGTGAACTTCGAAGGCCGAATGAAGGACGTCATCAAGCGGGGCGGGTACTCGGTGTACGCGGTCGAGGTGGAGCAAGACCTCGAAGAGCATCCCGACGTGGCCGAGGCCGCGGTGGTCCCTTACCCCGATGCTCGCGACGGGGAGGTGCCGGTGGCGGCCGTTCGCCTGATCGCCGGGGCGACCTTCGACGAGGCCGCGCTCCGTTCCTTCGCCGAGGGGCGGATGTCGCGCTACAAGGTCCCGGCCCACTTCGTTGCCGTCGACGACTTCCCGCGCACCGGCACCGACAAGATCCAGCGCAAGAAAGTCGCCGAGATCGTCAACGGCCTGATCGAGGCCTGACCTCCCCAGCCAACCCAACCCCACCCCACCCCACTACGGAAGGAACAACACGCAGTGTTCGCTGCCATCGGAAGTACTCCCTACAGGATCATGTTGTTGATCCACATCGGATCGGCGATCGTGGCCTTCGCCCCCGCCTTCGTGTGGCCGTTCGTGGCGGTGAGGTTGCGCAAGGCCGGCGAGCCGGTGGGGGCCACCATCAACCGCCTGGCCGGCGGGAACACGCTGAAGATCCACGGTCCCGCCTACGTGGTGACCGGGTTCGTCGGGTTCGGGCTGGCCGGGATGTCGGGTGACACCGCGGACGGCGAGAAGTTCTTCTCCATGAGCCAGACCTGGCTGTCCATCGCCGCCCTGTTGTGGGTGGCGGGCATGGGCATCATGTTTGGACTCATGAACCCGGCCGAGAAGAAGGCCGCCCAGGGTGACCAGGACGCCGAGAAGAAGCTGTCGATGTACGGCGGATTCCTGCACCTGATCCTCTTCGTCGCCCTGTACCTCATGATCTGGAAGCCCGGCGGCCCCGGGATCTGAGAGATCGGGGCTAGGGGACCAGGACGGTCTTGCCTCTGAGGCGGCGTTCGAGGAGGTCCCTGAGCACCGCCCCGGCCTCGGTGAGAGGGCGTTCGGACGGCGCCGGGGGGTGCAGTTCGCCGGCGGCCACGCCATCGAGGATCTCGGTGAGGAGGGCGGACTGTTCGGCGGGGCTGCGCATCGCCCAGGCACCCCAGTCCACGCCGACCACGCTCCGGTTGTTGAGCAGGACCAGGTTGGTTCTCAGCGACGGGATGTCCCCGGCAGCGAAGCCGATCACCACCAACCGTCCACCGGGACCGAGCGCCCGCAATGCCGCCTCGCTGTGGTGCCCGCCGACCGGGTCGATGACCACGTCGAGTTGACCGTCAGCCAGTTCGCGGGCCCGGACCTTGAGGTCCTCATCCTCGTAGGCGATGGTCGCGATAGCCCCCATGGCGGTGGCATCGGCCAGCTTGTCGGCGCTGGAAGCCGCGGCGATGACCCGTGCGCCCAGGTGGCGGGCGACGTCGATCGACGCCAGGCCCACTCCTCCGCCGGCACCGAGGACCAGGACCGTCTCACCCGCTTTGATGGTGGTCCGGCGGGTGAGGGCGAACCACGCCGTGCAGTAGCTCTGGGCCAGCGCGGCGGCGGCCGGGCTCGACAGGTTGTCGGGGATCAGGGTGAGCGACCCGGCCGGGACCACCACGTGGCTGGCGAAGGCGCCCAGTCCCAGCGAGGACAGGACCCTGTCACCCACCCCGATGTCGGTGACGCCGTCCCCGACAGCCAGGACCGTCCCGGCCAGCTCGCTGCCGGGGGTGAACGGTGGCGGAACCTTGATCTGGTAGGTGCCGGCCACGAACAGGGCGTCTACGAAGTTGACGCCCGCCGCCGCCACCTCGACCACGGCCTGGCCCGGACCTGGCTCGGGATCGGGGGAATCCTCCAGCACCAGCTTCTCGGGTTCTCCCCACTCGGTGCACACCACGCGTCGCATGAGCGAAACCTACCCACCAGCGGCTCGGGCCTGAGCGTTGAGGTCCACGTCCACCCGACCGTCGATCACCGTCACCTCGAACAGGGGGAGCCCGCTGCCATCGGCCGGGGCGACAAGGTCAGGATCGCATTTGGCCCGGAACAGCCGCTCGTCGGCCTGCCACTCCCAGGTGCAGTCCCGGGGCTTGTCGATCGGGGCGGCCAGGAAGGCCGACCACCCGGACTTGGGGTCGTCGCCCTGGTGCTGGAGGATCATGTCGCGGTCCTTGCGGCCCGACACGTCGGCGTACAGACGGGGGCCGGTCTCGGCGATCCGCTCGGCCAGAGCCTCGGCCCGGCCGGCTTTGAAGGTCTGGTCTCCCAACTGGAGGTCGGGGCTGTTGCGGTCCTTGAGGGTGAGGGTTATCAGCCCCAGGACCCCGAAAAGCACGACCACCCCGACCAGCGCCACCAGGGCGGCCCGGCCGGCGTGGTGGCCGGAGCTCTCGACCGGGCTCACCGGGGCGGATGGGGGACGTCAACGGGCACCTGCCTAGTATCCCTGCCGTGCCGTGGCCCCTGCGAGTCGCGGCCGTGCCTACGGCAACCCCATAATCCGCCAGCCTGAGTGTTCAGCGCTACGTCCCAGGAGTCCTCGTGGACCTTCTCGAGTACCAAGGCAAGCAGTTCTTCGCGAGCTTCGGAATCCCGGTCAGCCCCGGTGAGGCGGCGACCACCGTCGAAGACGCCGTGGCTGCCGCCGAACGGATCGGTTACCCGGTCGTCATCAAGGCCCAGGTCCACGTCGGTGGGCGAGGCAAGGCCGGCGGTGTGAAGCTCGCCGCCAACGTCGACGAGGCCCGTGAGCACGCCGGCAACATCCTCGGCCTGGACATCAAGGGTCACGTGGTCAAAACGGTGTGGGTCGAGTTCGCCTCCGACATCGCCGAGGAGTACTACGCCAGCTTCACGTTGGACCGCTCGGCCAAGAAGCACCTGGGCATGTTGTCGGCCCAGGGTGGCGTGGAAATCGAGGCCGTGGCCGAGACCGACCCCGACGCCATCGCCAAGATCTGGATCGATCCCGTAGACGGGCTCGACGAGGCCACCGCCCGCACCTGGGTGGAGGCGGCCAAGCTGAACCCGGCCGCCACCGACGGCGCCGTCGACATCCTCCTCAAGCTCTACCGGGCCTACACCGAGGGCGACGCCGATCTCTGTGAGATCAACCCGCTCATCCTCAAGCCCACCGGCGAGGTCCATGCCCTCGACGCCAAGGTCACCCTCGACGGCAACGCCCAGTTCCGCCACGAGGGCTGGGAGGCCTTCGAGGCCACCCAGGTGCGAGACGAGCGTGAGCAGGCCGCCCACGACAAGGGCCTCCAGTACGTGGGCCTCGACGGTACCGTCGGCGTGATCGCCAACGGCGCCGGCCTGGCCATGTCCACCGTCGACATCGTCAACCAGGTGGGTGGCAAGCCCGCCAACTTCCTCGACATCGGCGGCGGCGCCAACGCCGAGGTGATGGCCGGAGCGCTGGAGGTCATCAACAACGACCCCAACGTGAAGTCGATCTTCATCAACATCTTCGGTGGGATCACCAAGGGCGACGAGGTCGCCAACGGCATCGTCACCGCCCTGGGCCGCGTCAAGATCGACGCTCCCATCGTCATCCGCATCGACGGCACCAACGCCGAGCAGGGTCGTGAGATCCTCGCCGCCCACGAGTCCGAGATGCTCCAGTCCAAGCCCACCATGCTCGAGGCCGCCCGCGTCGCGGTCGAGCTGGCCGCCAAGTAGTCCGCCGAGCAGAGGAACAAGGAACGAAACGATGGCAATCTTCGTCGACGAGAACACCAAGGTCGTCTACCAGGGCCTGACCGGCTCCCAGGGCCGCTTCTACGGCCTGCGCAACCGTGACTACGGCACCCAGGTGGTGGCCGGCGTCAACCCCAAGAAGGCCGGGACCGACGTGGACGGCATCCCCGTCTACGCCAGCGTGGCCGAGGCCAAGGAGGCCACTGGGGCCACCGTGTCCTGCGTGTTCATCCCCGCCCCCGGCGTTAAGGCCGCGGTCCTCGAGGCCGCCGAGGCCGGCATGGAGCTGGTCGTGGTCATCACCGAGGGCGTCCCCGCCCAGGACGAGGCCTACTTCTTCAACAAGGTCAAGCGTGACTTCCCCGGCACCCGGATCCTGGGCCCCAACTGCCCCGGCATCATCAGCCCCGGCAAGGCCAACATCGGAATCACCGCCGGTGAGATCGCCCTCCCCGGCGGCCCGGTGGGCATCGTGAGCCGCTCGGGCACCCTCACCTACCAGGCCCTCTACGAGCTGAAGCTCCAGGGCATCGGTGTCACCACCTGCGTCGGCATCGGCGGCGACCCGGTCCCCGGCACCTCGTTCATCGACTGCCTGGAGGCCTTCGAAGCCGACCCCGACACCAAGGCCGTGATGCTCATCGGTGAGATCGGCGGATCGGCCGAAGAAGAGGCCGCCGAGTTCATCAAGACCAAGATGACCAAGCCGGTCTCGGCCTACATCGCCGGTGTCACCGCCCCTCCCGGCAAGAAGATGGGCCACGCCGGCGCCATCGTGTCGGGCGGCAAGGGCACCGCGGCCGCCAAGATGGAAGCCCTCGCCGACGCCGGCGTCAAGGTGGGCAACAACCCCACCGAAGCCGGCGAACTGATGGTGGAGATCGTCAAGGCCCTCTGACGTGTGACCGGTCTCCGGTCACACGTCAGTTTGGCTGGGGTGGTCGCGGGCTTCGAGGTCTCTGGTGACCTGGGTCTTGTGGTCCGCCTTCGGCGGGGTACGGTCGGCGGGTATGCGCTTTACTGCTGACCGTCCGCTTGGCGTTGCTCCGGCCACCATTGGTGACTACCGAGAGCTGGCTCGGCGGCGGCTGCCCCGCCAGCTCTTCGACTACATCGACGG
>JAGQSO010000202.1 GCA_020439505.1 Acidimicrobiales bacterium | reverse complement strand
GGCCTGTCAGCCGTCTACGTCAATGCGGATACGGGAGAGCTTCAGGGCTTGGCGGTAGAAGGGGCTTGACGCTTGGAGTTCGGCTCGGGTTCCGAAGGCTTGGAGGCGCCCGTCGCCCATGACCATGATGCGGTCGCACGAGTTGAGCGTGGACAGGCGATGGGCGATGGCGAACAGGGTTACCTCTCCTTTGAGTTCGGTGAACGTCTCGTGGACCAATGCCTCCGAGCGCAGGTCGAGCGCGCTGGTGGGTTCGTCTAGGACCAACAGCGACGGACGCCGAACCATTGCTCGAGCAATGCAGATTCGTTGGCGTTGGCCTCCTGAGAGCCCTCCGCCTCGCTGATCCAGCACGGTGTCATAGCCGTGGGGCAGTCCCATGATCTCGTCGTGGATGTAGGCCCTCTTGGCCGCCGACTGGATGTCGTGCGTGGTCACGGTGGGCCGGTAGAAGGCGATGTTGTCGGCGACCGTCGCACTGATCAACCGGGACTCCTGGGGAACGAAAGCGATGCGGGAGTACCACGATTCGTCATCGATGTCAGCGGTATCGGTTTCGCCGATCAGGTAGCTCCCTGTATCGGGCCACCGGAGTCGCAGGAGAAGTTGGATGAGGGTGGACTTGCCGCTGCCCGAGGGACCGATGATGCCGATGGCCTCGCCGGGCTCGACCTCGAAGCTCACATCTGTGAGCGCGGTGGACGTTCCGCCATAGGAATAGGAGACATGGTGAAAACGGAAGGGCCCGGGCTCGTGGACCTGGGCCGAGCCCCTCTCCGGGGCGGACTCACGCAGCGCGGCTCGTTCTCGGTCGAGGTTCACGATGAACGGGGCGTTCTCGCTGAGGGAGTGATAGGCGGCCTGGACCGCAGTGGCCTGGTTCAGGGACCGAACCAGGATCACCACGATGGCCCCGAGCGTCGCAAGGGGTCGGTCGATCAATGCGTACACCGCGAAAAGTCCACCTAGAAGCAGCAGAACCGTTGCGGTCTGATAGGTGGTGGTCACCACCTGCTTCAAGAACATCGCCATTCGCTGTGGGGAGACTTCACGGTCGGTGGACTCTGCGAGCCGGTCGCTGACCTGGCTGCCAACACCAAAGCTCCGCATCTCCAGGCTGGTGGCCACCGCTTCCAAGCAGAGCGAGGCGTACTCGCGACCGGCTTCGACCTGGCGTCGGGCCAAACGCTTGGCCAAAGCACCGAACGGTCGCATCGCGGCGAACAACACGGCACCGGCTGCCACCAATAGGGCGGCTGACACCGGATCGAGGACAAATGCCGCGGTGACGAGCGCCAGCAAGGTGCATGCGGCACCGAACCCCTGAGACAGGGGAGCGATCGACGTCGTGGCCCTGGACACGTGTCGTTGAAACAAGTCAGTTAGTTCGGCTTCGCCTCGCTGGCTCTGCGCCGCCCACGATGCAGCGGTGAAGTCGGCGAACGCACCGGCTCGGCAGTCAGCGGTGAGACGGGCGGTGAGTCCCGAGGCGATGCTTGCGCTCCACAACGAGAACACCGCACGGGTGGTCACCAGGGCCAGTGCCACGCCGAATGAAGCCCGTATCGGGAGGTTGAGCTGACCAAACGGTCCGACCCCGCCGGACAGACCCGCAGCCTCCGGGGACCCGATGGTCAGCGCGATGTGCGCTAACAACACCAGCAACGCCGCTTCGGCCATCCCTGAGGCGAACGCCGCAAACGCCATCAGTCCGATCGAAAACCCGTGTCCCGCCAGCAGCGGTCGATAGGTGCTCCACAGCCCTACTGGCTCCCCACCGCTGGGGCCAACGCTCGGACTAGGTCCGAGGGCTGCAGGTGTGGAAGTTGTCGCTGTCACTGTCGCTCTGGTCGCCATCGGTCTTGTGCCCAAGCTATGCCGCCACCGCTCGAGCCCTTGCCGTATCCCTGGGTCGGCCCGGTCAGGCGGAGAATCATCACCACCCGGGTCCGGTACGGTCACGGCGGTGACTGGGCGCTCGGAACTTGTGCACGGGGTCGAATTGTTCGGGGTTTGTCTGGAGCACCCCGATGTTCACCCTGACCAGCGGGGCTCTTTCGCCGAGGTCTACTCGGCTGATCGACCCCGAGGGTTGGAGTCACGGCAATGGAGCGTGGTCGCATCGGCGGCGGGGTCCTTGCGGGGCATGCACCTCCATCTTCGCCACGATGAATGCGTGAGTGTGATCACCGGCGAGATGGCCGTCGGCCTGTACGACCTGCGCCCTGATTCGCCGACCCGAGGAAGATCTGCCCTGTACGTGCTCACCGAGGCCGACCTGGCCGTGCTGACCTTCCCGCGCGGCCTCGTCCACGGATGGGTCGCGCACGGGCCGACCAAGCACCTCCAAGGGGTCTCCGAGACCTACGCGAACTACAAGGCAGACGACAACGCGGGTTGCCGGTGGGACGACCCCGCCCTGGATCTGCCTTGGCCGGTCACACCCACCATCGTTTCCGAGCGGGCCAGGTCGTTCGGCTCGCTGGCCGAGCTGGAGCGCGGCTCGGATACCAGCGTGTTGGTGCTCACCGGCCAGTAGGTGTGTTCGGCGAACGGATCTGTTGGCGGAGTCGGCCCTTCAACGCGGCGGCTCGGACCCGGATCGGGTGGAGTCTGGCCCTCAGCCGATGTGACTTGGCCTCCAGGGTCTCCGCTGACAGCCGCGACCAGTCGGTCCACAACCCATCCAACACCTCCCTCATCAGAGCATCGGGTTCACCATCCGCGCTCAGGCGTTCGCTCCATTCCTCCAGCAATTGGAGCCGGCACGGGGTGCTCAGACCGGGGTGGTCACCTCGTTTGAACCACAGCACGGTCGGCGTCGGTGTCGACGCCACCCGCACCCACGGCTCGGCCAGGAACTGCTCCCACATGTAGCGGTCGGTAGGGACGCCGGGGGGAGTGGTTCGCCATCCCCACGGCAGCCGGCGGTAGGCGTCGAGCGTGTGGCCGACGAAGGACAGCGGGACGAGCCAAGGCCCAGGCCGAGTGGCTGCCCTGCCCATGGGGGTGCGCAGGTCGGCGATGTGGGTGAAATGGAACCTGTCGTCCTCGCCCACCCTGAAGCGCAGCGTGTGGGCGAAGTCGGCGTCGGCCAGGGCCAGGTCCAGCTCGTGGAGGTGGTTCGGGAGCCACAGGTCCCGGTCGCAGATGTAGGCCACGAACCGGCCAGTGGCGTGCTCGGACAGGACCCGGTGGCGGTTCGGCTCGCCCCTCGACTCGTGCTTGGGGAACTCGAAGAGCCGGACACGGGCATCGGCTTCGATCAGCTCGGTGATTTGAGCACGGGTCTCGTCGGTGATGCCATCGGCGATGACGAACACCTCCACGTCAGCCACCGTCTGGTTCAAGACGCTGCCGATCGAATGGCGTAGCAGTGGACCCCGGTCACCAGTGGTGGGAACGACCACGGTTGCGCTCACACCACCGTTGCTCCTGTTGGCTCCGGTGGTCATGACGAGATCGAGTCCAGCCCCGCGAGCGTCCGGAGCTCGGCGATGCGGCGCACAACCTCCAGCCCCTCGGCCCCATCGCTCTTGGGCGGATCCCCGCCAGCAATGAACTCGAGCCAGGCGGCGAGCTCGCGACGCAACGGCGGATCGGGGTCGAACGAGATCGACCTGAGGCGCGGCTCGAGTTCGGAGCCGGCCGCGATCACCACCGTGTTGGAGCCGTCGTCGATCAGGGTCGCCGTGGCCAGGCTCCCGTGCACGCGGACTTCCCTTCGCCTCTCGGCGGAGCGCGTCGATGCTTCGACCACCAACCACGGCTCGCCGCCTCCGCCCAGGTGCGCCCACAAGCTCACGGCCCGTCCGTCGATCACCTCGGCCAGTGCTGCCTTGGGTGGCGGAATCTCCCCCAGAACCTCGATGCCGATGGTCAGGTCGTGGGGGACCAACGTCCAGATGCTGTCCACGTCGGCGCGCGGGCTCGTCCAGTTGGTGCGCGTCGTGCGGACGCCGTTCACGGTGCCCAACTCACCCGAGCGGGCCAGTTCACCCAGTAGTTCGACCCCGCGGTGGTAACGCCAGACG